>DVFN01000114.1 GCA_018713205.1 Candidatus Avoscillospira stercorigallinarum
AAACTTTCTAAAAAGTTTAAAAATACGTGTCGATTGAACGCGAAGGGGGCTTTTTGCCCCCTTCACACTTCCCCCGCTGCTCTGTCACAGACATCTTCAGCGAGGTTTTTCGACAGTCTGGGGCGGCCATATAGGCCGCCCCTACAAGAAAAATGGAAGCGGGTCCGTAGGGGCGGATTGTATATCCGCCCGGGCGCGGCTGCGGTGTACTGTGGGTCCGGTCGGATCACTTCGGCACGTCCCGCATGGAGAGGCTGATGCGCTTTTTCTTCTCGTCCACATCCAGGACCACCACTTTGACCACATCGCCCACGGCCACCACCTCCGAGGGGTGGCGGATAAAATGATTGCAGACCTTGGAGATATGGACCAGGCCGTCCTGGTGGACGCCGATATCCACAAACACGCCGAAGTCGATGACGTTCCGCACCGTGCCAAAGAGCACCATACCGGGCTTCAAATCCTGGAGCTCCAGCACATCCGTCCGCAAAATCGGGGCGGGCAGCTCGTCGCGGGGGTCCCGGCCGGGCTTGACCAGCTCCTTGACCATATCCCGGAGCGTCGGCTCGCCCACGCCGCAGCGCTTGGCGGTCTCGGCCCAGCCCAGGGCCTCCACCCGCTTGGGCAGCTCCGCCAGCCCCTGGGCGGCGTCCTTCTGGTCATAGCCGCAGAGGGTCAGCAGCGTCTCGGCGGCGGCGTAGGACTCGGGGTGGACGCCGGTGTGGTCCAGCACCTGGGCGCTCTCCGGCACCCGCAGAAAGCCCGCGCACTGCTCAAAGGCCTTGGGGCCCAGCTTCGGCACCTTCAAAATCTGCTTCCGGGTGGTGAAGGGGCCGTTGGCCTCCCGATAGGCCACAATATTCTTGGCCGTTGCGGCGGTCAGGCCCGCCACCTTTTTCAGCAGGCTCGGCGAGGCCGTATTGACGTCCACGCCCACGGCATTGACGCAGTCCTCCACCACGCCGCCCAGGGCCTCATCCAGCCGCTTGGGCGGCATATCGTGCTGGTACTGGCCCACGCCGATGGCCTTGGGGTCGATCTTCACCAGCTCCGCCAGCGGGTCCTGGAGCCGCCGGGCAATGGACACGGCGCTGCGCAAATTCACATCAAACTGCGGGAATTCCTCGGCGGCCAGGGGAGAGGCCGAGTAGACCGAGGCCCCGGCCTCGTTGACCATCATATAGGACAGGCCGCCCACCCGGCGGATCAGCTCCACGGCCATCTGCTCGGTCTCCCGGGAGGCGGTGCCGTTGCCGATGGCGATATGGCTGACGCCGTGGCGGCGCACCAGGGCCGAGAGCTTGGCGATGGCCTCCTCCTTCTGCTTTTCGCCGTAGGTGGGATAGACCACGGCGGTATCCAGGACCTTCCCGGTGGCGTCCACCACGGCCACCTTGCAGCCCATGCGGTAGCCCGGGTCCAAGCCCATGGTCACGTGGCCCTTTACCGGCGGCTGCATCAGCAGGGGCTTTAAATTCAAGGCAAAATTGGCGATGGCGGCCTCGTTGGCCCGGTCGGTCAGGGCGCTGCGGAGCTCCCGCTCCAGGGACGGCTCCAGCAGCCGGTCGTAGCCGTCCTCCGCGGCGGCCCGGACGAAGGCCGTGGCCTGGGAGCCGGGCTTCAGCACCCGGCGGCTGATGCGCTCCAAAGCCAAGTCCCGGGGCAGCTCCAGGGAGACCTTCAGAAATTCCTCCCGTTCGCCCCGGTTCAGCGCCAGAATCTGGTGGCTCTGGAGCTTGGGGAGGGGCTGGGAAAAGTCATAGTAGAGGCGGTAGACGCTGTCCTCGTCCTTGGCGGCCTTGGAGGTCAGCGCGCCCTTGGTCTCGAAGAGCTGCCGCAGGGTCTTGCGGATATCGGCATCGTCGGAGATCCACTCGGCGATGATGTCCGAGGCTCCGGCCAGCGCGTCCTCCACGGTCTCCACGCCCTTCTCCGGGTCCAGGCTCTGCTTGGCCAGCACCTCGGGGGCCGGGAGGTTTCGTCCCTGGGAGAACAGCAGCTGGGCCAGGGGCTCCAGGCCCTTCTCCTTGGCCACGGTGGCCCGGGTCCGGCGCTTCTGCTTATAGGGGCGGTACAGGTCCTCCACCTCGGCCAGGGTCCCGGCGGCGTCGATGGCGGCGGACAGGTCCCCGGTCAGCTTGCCCTGGGCCTCGATGGAGGCCTTGACCTCCTGCCGCCGCGCCTCCAGATTGCGCAGATATTGCAGGCGCGTCTCCAGGGTGCGCAGCGCCGTGTCGTCCATGCCGCCGTGGAGCTCCTTGCGGTACCGGGCGATAAAGGGCAGGGTATTGCCCTCGTCCAGCAGGCGGATGACGTTTTCAATGTAGGTCTCCGGGACCGAAAGCTCCCGGGAGAGAATGGATGCAATGGTTGCCATAGGATTCTCCTTTGTGTCGTATCCATTATATAGGAAATATCGAATGCCTTCGCACCAACGCCGTAGGGGCGGCCTGTATGGCCGCCCGGTACCAGGTGCGTTCCATTCCAGGCCCGGTGGTTCCGGCGGCTGGGCACGGGCGGCCATACAGGCCGCCCCTACAGGACTGGCTGGAATGTTCGGGGCCTCGGATGGGCCATTGCTGCAATTATATCACACACGAAGGAATTTTGTGCTACAATATCCCAAACAAGATTAAGGAGGCTGCCATGGGATACACCATTTTATTGACCGACATCGACAACACGCTGCTGGACTTCACCGCCGGGTCCCGGGCGGCCATCCGGGGCGTGCTGGAGGCCCTGGGCATCCCCTTCACCCAGGAGCGGCTGCACCGGTATCTGACCATCAACGCTTCGCTCTGGGAGGCCTTTGAGCGGGGCGACATTCCCAAATCCGCCATCTATCCCACCCGGTTTGAGACATTCCTCGGGGAGCTGGGCGTGGAAGCCGATCCGGTGGCCGTCAACCGGCGGTATATGGAGGGGCTTCGGGACAACATCTTCTTTATGCCCCACTGCTGGGAGTTTCTCAACGCAATCCGGGGCAAGGTGAAGCTCTACGCCGTCACCAACGGCGACACCATGACCCAGGAGGCGCGGCTGCGGACCTCCGGCCTGGACGCGTACTTTGACGGCGTGTTTATCTCGGAGCAGATGGGCTGCAAGAAGCCGGAACCGGCCTTCTTCGACCAGGTCTTCGCGGCCATCGGCCCGGTAAATAAAAAGGACTGCCTCCTGCTGGGAGACAGTCTGACCTCGGATATGCAGGGCGGCCGCAACGCCGGGGTGGACACCTGTCTGCTGGGCCGGGTCGAGGCCGATCCCCGGTGCGACTATATCGTGGGTGACTTGCTGGATGTGCTGCCCCTGCTGGGATGTTAGGGCAGCACCGCACAATTTGGCAAGAGCATTCGGCCAAAGATTTTGCCTCATACGAAAGTTATAAAAGGGTGGGAATACTGTATGTATTTCCCCCTTTTATAGCTGCACGGATGGAGCAAAAGATTGGGCGAAGGCCGCAGACACAATTGTGCGGTGATGCCTTAGGTACATAAGCCGCAAAAAACCGGGGCGCGAAGCGTCCCGGTTGAATTTTTACTCGATGCAGATGGTGGTGGGCTTGGGCAGCTCCCGCTTCTGCATCTTCGGCAGCGACACCCGCAGGATGCCGTCCTCAAAGCGGGCCTTGACGGCCTCCATGGGGATCTCGCCCACGTAGAAGCTCCGGCTCATGGAGCCGCTGTAGCGCTCCTGACGGATATACTTGCCGTTCTTGTCCTGGTTGTCGCGGTCCAGGCTCTTGGCCGCCTGGATGGTCAGGTAGCCGTCCTTCAGGTCCACGGTCAGGTCCTCCTTCTTGAAGCCGGGCAGGTCAATGTCCAGCTCGTAGGAGTCCTCGGTCTCGCGGACGTCGGTCTTCATCATGTTCTTCGCATGCTTGCCATATAACGGATTTCTGCCGGCGAACGAAGGGAACATCCCAAAATCATCACGGAAGAAGTCATCGAAAAGGTTTTCACCAAAAATGCTGGGCAACATAAGTCATTCCTCCATTTCATTGCTTATCCTTTGCCCTGGAGGGGATTTTTTCTGTCCCCCTTGGAACGATTCCGTTATACCACTTTGTTTTAGCACTGTCAAGAGGAGAGTGCTAAAATTCACAAACACACAATAATTTGTTCACAGAAAAGTCGATTTTTACGGGCTATCCCGGGAAACGGCCGCAAAAAAACGCCGCAGCACGAGCTGCGGCGTTGAGACGATTATTCAAAGCTGTTTTTGAGCTTCTCAAAGAAGCTCTTGCGCTTGGGCTGGCCCTCGTCATTGACGGTGCTGGCGAATTTTTTCAGCAGGTCCTTCTGGGCCTGGGTCAGCTTGGTGGGGGTCTCCACCACCACGGTGACGTACTGGTCGCCGCGGTTTTTATAGCCTACGTACGGGATACCCTTGCCCTTGAGGCGGAAGGTGGTGCCGGTCTGGGTGCCCTCGGGGATGGTATAGCGGACCTTGCCGTCCAGGGTCGGGACCTCGATCTCCGCGCCCAGGGCCGCCTGGGTAAAGGTGATGGGCATTTCGCACAGGACGTTGGCGCCGTCCCGCTGGAACAGGGGATGGGGCTTCACCGAGACGGTGACGATGACGTCGCCGCTGGGGCCGCCGTTGGTACCGCTGTTGCCCTCGCCCCGGAGCCGGAAGCTCTGGCCGTGGTCGATGCCCGCGGGGACCTGGACCTTGAGGGTCTTGTTCCGGCGGACCTTGCCCTTGCCCTTACAGACAGCGCAGGGCTCCTTGATGAGCTTGCCCTTGCCGCCGCAGGTGGGGCAGGGACTCTCGGACTGCATGGTCATGCCCATAAAGTTCTGCTGGGTGCGGATGGTGCCGCGGCCGCCGCAGCGGGAGCAGGTCTCGGGCTGGGTGCCGGGCTTGCAGCCGGTGCCGCCGCAGGTATTGCAGGGCTCTACCCGGCCAATGGTGATCTCCTTCTCGCAGCCGAAGGCCGCCTCCTCGAAGGTAATGGAGATCTCCACGCCCAGATTCTGGCCCCGGGCCGGGCCGTTGCGCCGCTGGCTGGACCCACCGCCGCCGCCAAAGAAGTCGCCGAAGATGCTGCCCAGGTCAAAGCCGTCGAAGCCGCCGAAGCCGCCGCCAAACCCGCCGCCCTGACTGGCGGCGAAGTTGGGATCCACACCGGCAAAGCCGAACTGGTCGTACCGGGCCTTCTTATCGGCGTCGGACAGGACCTCATAGGCCTCGTTGATCTCCTTGAACTTCTCCTCGGCGGCCTTGTCGCCGGGGTTCTGGTCGGGATGGTATTTCATGGCCAGCTTGCGGTAGGCCTTTTTGATCTCGCCCTCGGAGGCGTTTTTCTCCACGCCGAGGACCTCGTAATAATCGCGTTTGTCTGCCATAGGATTTCACCTCGAATCAACAACTGTTGGAACACCCGAAAACCCCCAGAGGGTTCTGGGGGAGGCGGGTTTTGCTCACAGGGGGGGACGGGCGGGGATGAACCCCGCCCCTACGCACCCGCTCCGGCTTTTCTCGTAGGGGCGGGCTTTATGCCCGCCCGCGGATGCGCGCCTGCGATTTCCAAATCAATTGTCGTTGACTTCCTCAAAGTCGGCGTCCACCACGCCGTCGTTGTTGGGGGCGGACTGGCCGGCGGCAGGGCCCTGGTTGGGCTGCTGCTGGGCCTGGGCCTGGTAGAGCTTCTCGCTGACGGCGTAGAAGGCCTTCTGGGCGTCCTCGGTGGCCTGCTTGATGGCGTTGACATCGCTGCCCTTCAGGGTCTCCTTCAGGTGCTCGATGGCGGCGGTGACGGGGGCCTTCTCGCTGTCGGAGATCTTGTCGCCCAGCTCGTTCAGGGCCTTCTCGGCCTGATAGACCATCTGGTCGCCGGCGTTGCGGGTATCGACCTCTTCCTTGCGGGCCTTATCCTCGGCGGCATACTGCTCGGCCTCGCGGACGGCCTTGTCGATGTCCTCCTTGGACAGGTTGGAGGAGGCGGTAATGGTGATCTTCTGCTCGGCGCCGGTGCCCATATCCTTGGCGGAGACGTTGACAATGCCGTTGGCGTCGATGTCGAAGGTGACCTCGATCTGCGGCACGCCGCGGGGCGCGGGGGCAATGCCGGTCAGCTGGAAGCGGCCCAGGGTCTTATTATAGGCAGCCATCTCCCGCTCGCCCTGGAGCACGTGGACCTCGACGGAGGTCTGGCCGTCGGCGGCGGTGGAGAAGATCTGGCTCTTCTTGGTGGGGATGGTGGTGTTGCGGTCGATCAGCCGGGTGAACACGCCGCCCATGGTCTCGATGCCCAGGGACAGGGGGGTGACGTCCAGCAGCAGCAGGCCCTTGACGTCGCCGCCCAGCACGCCGCCCTGGATGGCAGCGCCCACGGCCACGCACTCGTCGGGGTTGATGCCCTTGAAGCCCTCCTTGCCGGTGAACTTCTTCACGGCATCCTGGACGGCGGGGATACGGGTGGAGCCGCCCACCAGCAGGACCTTGGAGATGTCGCCGGCGGTGAGGCCCGCGTCGGACATGGCCTGGCGCACGGGCTCCATGGTGGCGTCCACCAGGTGGGCCGTCAGCTCATTGAACTTGGCCCGGGTCAGGGTCACGTCCAGATGCTTGGGGCCGGTGGCGTCGGCGGTGATATAGGGCAGGTTGATGTTGGAAGAGGTCACGCCGGACAGCTCGATCTTGGCCTTCTCGGCGGCCTCCTTGAGGCGCTGCATGGCGACCTTGTCGCTGCTCAGGTCGATGCCCTCGGCCTTCTTGAACTCGGAAACCAGGTACTTGATGATGCACTCGTCGAAGTCGTCGCCGCCCAGATGGGTGTTGCCGGCCGTGGCCAGAACCTCGATGACGCCGTCGCCGATGTCCAGGATGGACACATCGAAGGTGCCGCCGCCCAGGTCGTAAACCATGATCTTCTGCTCGGACTCCTTATCCACGCCGTAGGCCAGAGCGGCCGCGGTGGGCTCGTTGATGATCCGCTTGACCTCCAGGCCGGCGATCTTGCCGGCGTCCTTGGTGGCCTGCCGCTGGGCGTCGTTGAAGTAGGCGGGGACGGTAATGACGGCTTCGGTGACGGTGCCGCCCAGATAGGCCTCGGCGTCCGCCTTCAGCTTCTGGAGGATCATGGCCGAAATCTCCTGGGGGGTGTACTTCTTGCCGTCGATGTCCACCTTGTAGTCGGTGCCCATGTGGCGCTTGATGGAGGCGATGGTGCGCTCGTGGTTGGTGACGGCCTGACGCTTGGCCACCTGGCCCACCATACGCTCACCGGTCTTGGAGAAGGCCACCACGGACGGCGTGGTCCGGTTGCCCTCGGCGTTGGCGATGACGACAGGCTCGCCGCCCTCCATCACAGCCACGCAGCTATTGGTTGTACCTAAGTCGATACCGATAATCTTGCTCATTGTGATTCCCTCCTGAATGGATCTATGAAAAATGATATGTTATACAAAGGAAATGGGGCATTGCGGACGCCGTCAGTTGGCCACCTTGACCATGGCGTGGCGGATGACCTTGTCGCCCATGCGGAAGCCGGTCTGGAAGACCTCGGCAATGGTATTCTCGCCCAGGGTCTCGTCGTCCACGTGCATCACGGCGTTGTGGAAGGTCGGATCAAAGGCCTCGCCGGGCGCGCCGTAGACCGTGACGTTCAAGGCGTCCAAAATCGTCTGGAAGCCCTGCATGGTCATTTCCACGCCCTTTTTATAGGCCTCGTCGGCGGTCTCCTGGGCCATGGCCCGCTGGAGATTGTCGAAGACCGGCAGGAACTTTCCCACGGTGTCGGCCTTGGCGTCCTGATAGAGGCTCTCGCGCTCCTTCTGGGTGCGCTTGCGGAAGTTGTCGTACTCGGCGGCCAGACGGAGGAAGTTGTCGTGCTCGGCGGCCAGCTTCTCCTTCAGCTCCTCCAGGGGATCGGGCTGGGGCGTCTCCTGGACGGCTTCGGGTTCGGCCTCGGGCTGGACGGCTTCCGTCTGCTCCTCGGGGATATTCTTGGTTTCGTCCATGACTCAATCGTCTCCTGTATCATTGTCTTGACTGGGCGGCAGCTCAGGCTTGCCGAACATGCGGCCCAGGTTTTCTGCGAAATAGCTCAGCCGTGCGGTGATCTGGGCGTAATCCATACGGGTGGGTCCCACCACGCCGATCAGGCCCTGCATCCCGTCGCCGATATCGAAGCGGGTCATGACCACGCTGGTATCCTTGAGCTCCTTGGCGATGTTCTCCGGTCCCACCAGGATCTGGGTCTTGGCATTGCTCTCCAGCGTCGCGGGGAGGTTGGAGAGGGTATCGGAGTCCAGGGTCGCCAGCACCTCCTGGGCTTTTTCCACGTCCCGGTACTCGGGCTGGCCCAGGAGCTTCGTCTGCCCGGAGACGTACACCGGGCTGCGCTGCTGCTCCTTGAGCACGTGGGTCGTAAAGTCCACGATCACCGGCACCAGGCTGGCCGCCGGACCGGCGCTGCGGCTCACCCGGTTCAGAAGCTCCGGCGTGAAGCCCGCGGCAGGCAGATCCGTCAGGCTGGCGTTCAGCACCGCCGAGAGAAGCTTCAAATCCTGGTCGGTGCAGCTGACCGGCAGCTTGATGAGCTTGTTCTTGACCATCTCGCCGTTGGTCATCACCACCAGAATGAAGCTGCCGGCGCCGGCGGAGAGGATCTCGAACTGCTTCACCGTCGGGGCTCCGGCCGAAGCCGTCATGGCCACGGCGGGCAGGTTGGTCATCTGACTCACCAGCTTGCTGACCTGGGAGATCACCCGGTCGGCCTCCTGGATTTTCAGCTCCATCACCTGGCCTAGGCTCTGGGTCTCATCGACGCTGAGTCGGTAGTCCTGCATCAGCTCATCGACGTAGAGCCGGTAGCCCGCCGGCGAGGGGATGCGCCCCGCCGAGGTGTGGGGCTGCTCCAAATAGCCCATCTGGGTCAGGTCCGCCATCTCGTTGCGGATGGTGGCCGAGGAGCAGTCCATGCCCGGCATGGCCGAGAGCGCCTTGGAGCCCACCGGCTCGGCTGTCTTTATATAGTTGTCCACAATGGCGCGGAGGATCTTCTTTTTTCGGTCCGTCAGCTCCATGGGGTATCACCTCGCGTTTAGCACTCTTCATTCCCGAGTGCTAAGTGTACTCTACCACCGCAGGGCGGAATTGTCAATAGGCCGGTGTGAATTATTTGTGAATTCTTTTCCCGGGGGCAGACCGGGGGAATCTTGCCTTTTGCCGTCGAATATGCTACACTTAAAAGGCAGATTATAGGACCCGAGCCCGGCGATTCCCGCCGTGTCTCCGGCATGCCTTTGATTTTCTCCCCAGAAGCGGCGCACACAAGCCCTGTATGCGCCCGGACCGCAGGGGCATCTTAATTTATAGTATATTACGTTTCTCAATTACCATTCCCATTGGAGATTTGGAGGATCGCGCATGAGACGATTGTTCGCGCTGCTTTTGGCGCTGTGCTGCCTGTCCGCGCTGCTGACGCCCGTTCTGGCCACGACGGCAGACACGGCCGGGGACACCGCTTCCGCCGATAACGCCGCCGGAGAGGGAGACGCCGCCGGAGACGGCGAGGCTGCCGGGGAGGATACCGACGCGGCAGGGGAGACCGCCGGCGGCGAGACCGAGGGCGAGGACGCCGAAACGGAGCCGGAGACCGCGCCCGTACAGGATGTGCTCAGCGAAACGGCCTATAAATCCGTCACGGTGTCCTGCACGGTGGACGAAAAGGGCCGGGCCTATGTGAGCCAGACCCTGGAGCTGAGTATCGTCGGCACCCTCCAGGATATCTCCTTCACCTTCCCCGAGAGCGCCAAGAGCCCCAAGGTGGAGGGCTACAAGACCAAGTCCGAGACGAAAAACGGCGTGCGGGTCCTGACGGTCTCCAACGAAGCGGGCTTCTCCGGCGTGGTGACCTTCCAGCTCTCCTACAACCAGAGCGGTCTGGTGACGGCCGGGGAGGCCAGCCAGACTCTCACCCTGCCGCTGCTCTCGCCCCAGGCCTACCCCATCGCGGCGCTGTCCTTTGCGGTGACGCTGCCGGCGGAGTTCGCCTCCTCCCCCAGCTTCTCCAGCGGCTACTATCAGGACGTCATTGAGGACCTGATGACCGTCACCTCCAGCGGCGGCGTGGTCACCGGCCTGACCTCCACGCCGCTCCAGGACAACGACACGTTGACCATGTCCCTGACCCTGCCCGAGGGCTACTTCTCCGGCAGCTTCGGCAGCGGCGCCGGTTCCATCGTGCTGCTGGTGCTGGCCGGACTGTGCACGGCCCTGGCGCTTTTCTACTGGTTCCGCACCCTGCGCAACAAGACCCTCCGGGTCAGCGCCCGGAGCCTTCCGCCCGACGGCGTCAACCCCGGCGACGTGCCCTTCCTTCTGGCCGGCGGCGACGCGGACTTCAATATGCTGGTCAGCTATTGGGCCTCTCTGGGCTATCTCTCCTTCTTTATCAATCAGGCCGGCCATGTGATCCTCCGCCGCCGGATGGAAATGGGCAACGAGCGGCGGGCCTTTGAGCGCAAGCTCTTCCTGCTGCTCTTCGGCGACGAAAGCTACTGCGACGGCGCCAGCCTCCACTATAAAAAGGTCGGCAGCAAGGCCATGGCCGTGATCCCCCGGTACTGGGCCAGGCGCATCTACCAAAAGCGCAGCGGTTCGCCCGCCCTGGCCCGCCTGCTCTGCTGCATGGCCTGCGCCTTCTCCACCATGCTGGCCATGGACGCCCTGGCCCCGGAGACGCTCCACGCCCTCTATATGATCGCCGCCCTGGTGGCCGGCTTCGCCTTCTGCTACTTCCTCCAGCACGCCTGCAGCGCCTATTATCTCAACAATTGGCTTCTCACCGGCATCGGCCTGGGCTGCGGCTTCCTGATGCTGCTGGTGGGCGTCCTGGGCGGCGCGGGCCTGCTCACCGTCATCACCGGCGGCGCGGCGGTCTTCATCGGCTGGCAGACGGCCCACGGCGGCCAGCGCCGCCCCGAGGGCGACGACATCGTGGCCCAGACCCTGGGCTTCCGCCGGTTCCTCCTCAACGCCACCGACCATCACGCCCAGCAGATGCTCCGCCGGGACCCCCAGTATTACTACAAGATGCTGCCCTATGCCGAGGCCATGGGCCAGGGCCGCCGGTTTACCGGCCTCTTCCACGGCGTCCGCCTGGAGCCCTGCCCCTGGTACGAGGCCGCCGCCGGCACCCCCACCACCCCCGCCGCCTTCTACGATCACTTCTGCGAGACACTGGCCATCTTAAACGTCTCCATCCGCAAATAGGGGCTGTCCGGCTCGTTTCGAGCCAGTCTGTAGGGGTGCATGCACCACTGGCCCTGGGTATTTCGCACCATCGCCTGACGCGCCCCATGGCGGGTACGTTCGGCGATGGTGCTTTTGTTGTCGATACCGAGCGGGGTGCGTTCGGCGATGGTGCATCCAACACGTCGGTGCGCACGGGCGGCCATACAGGCCGCCCCTACGGCCCCGCCTCCGGTTTCCTCGTAGGGGCGGGCTTTATGCCCGCCCGGAACCAGGTTCCGATTCCCGCCGGGGTTCGATGGTTCCGCCTCGTAGGGGCCGATGCCCACATCGGCCCCTACGGGGTGCGTGCATCCGACACGTCGGTGCGTGTGGGCGGATATAAAATCCGCCCCTACGGACCCGCCTCCGGTTTTCCCGTAGGGGCGGCCTGTATGGCCGCCCGGACCGGCTCCCGATTTTCGCGAGGTTCGATGGTTCCGCCCCGTAGGGGCCGATGCCCACATCGGCCCCTACGGGGTGCGTGCATCCGACGCGTTGGTGCGGGCGGGCGGATATAAAATCCGCCCCTACGGACCCGCCTCCAGTTTTCCCGTAGGGGCGGGCTTTATGCCCGCCCGGAACCAGGTTCCGATTCCCGCCGGAGTCCGATGGTTCCGCCTCATAGGGGCTGATGCCCACATCGGCCCGCCAGTCCCCGGGTCCGGGCACTCCGCCGGCCGCACCGCCTTCCGTCCACGCCGCAGGGGCGGCCTTGGCCCCTGTTCACTTTTATAACCCGCCCGCAGGCGGCGTAAAAAGGGGCTGTCTCATTAAGAGCCAGCCCCTGTGCAAAATGCACAGCTCCAATTCGAGAGCTGTGCATTTTGCGCCGCCTGCGGGCGGGTTATTGAACGCGCAGGGGGGCTCAAGGCCGCCCCCTGCACACATCCCCTGCCAAGTTTTTGTGCATCTTTCTATCCTGTTGCTATTTTGAGACAACCCGTTTTTGCCTAAGATATTAGGATTGGGGCCCACAGGCCGGGCCTGTTACCGCTCCTCGCGGAAGTAGGCCAGGCCCAGGGAGGCCGGCGGTTGATTTTCTCGCTTTTTTCGCAGGCTGACCACAATCAGCACCAGGATGGTGACCAGGTAGGGGAGCATTTTAAAGAGCTCCTGGGTGCTGCGGGTCAGGACCATAAATTGCAGGGCGTTCTCGTCCAGGTGGAAGGCGGCGATGAGGATTTCCCGGATCTGGGGCACGTAGAAATAGAGCCAGGTCAGGAAGCCGAAGAGGTAGGAGCCCCAAATGGCGTTGAGGCTGCGCCAGACGGCGAAGATGACCAGGGCCACGGCCAGCCAGCCCAGGGCCTCGATGGTGCCCTCGCTGGCCCAGGTGCCCTTGATGTAGTCCATGGTGTAGTACAGGCCGCCGAGGCCGGAGATGCCCGCGCCGACACAGGTGGCCAAATACTTATACCGGGTGACATTGATACCGGCGGCATCGGCGGTGGCGGGGTTCTCGCCCACGGCCCGGAGATTGAGGCCCATGCGGCTCTTATTGAAGAAGAGGTGCATGGCCACGGCCAGCAGCAAGGCCAAATACACCATAAATCCGTGGTTCAGGAAGATCTGTCCGAACCAGCCCAGGCCGGCCGCGCCGGGGATGCTGGCCCGGTACGCGCCGGAGGTCACGGCCACGGAGATCTGGCCCACGCCGCCTGCCATGTTGTTCAGGGCTCCGCCGAAGAAGTTGGCCGCGCCGCTGCCGAAGATGGTCAGGGTCAGGCCGGTGACGTTCTGGTTGGCCCGCAGAGTGATGGTCAGGAAGCTGTACAGGAGGCCGCCCAGGGCTGCCGCCGCGAAGGCGGCGATAAAGCTCAGCAGCAGGGCCACGATGGGGATGGGGTTGGGCGTGGACATTTCGTAGGCGAAGGCGCTGGCCAGACCCGCGATGCCGCCCAGGTACATGATGCCCGGGACGCCCAGGTTCAGGTTGCCGGACTTCTCGGTGAGGATTTCGCCCATGGCGCCGTAGAGAATCACGGTGCCGAAGACAATGGCGGAGACAAAGAGGTTAATCATTGGGCCTCGGCCTCCTTCCTGTGGTGGAAAATAATGCGGTAGTTGATAAAGAACTCGCTGGCGATGATGCAGAAGAGGATGATGCCGGTGATGACGTCGCTGGCGAAGTCGTTGAGATTGAAGGTGGAGGCGATCTCCGCAGCGCCCCGGTCCAGGAAGGCCAGCAGGAAGGAGATCAGCAGCATGACGAAGGTATTGAACTTGGCCAGCCATGCGACGATGATGGCCGTGAAGCCCTGCCCGCCGGAGGTGGAGGTGGAGATGGTATGGCTGGCGCCCGCCACGGCGATAAAGCCTGCCAGACCGCAGACCGCGCCGGAGATGGCCATGGTGCGGATAAACACCAGGCCGGGCTTGATACCGGCATAGCGGGCGGTGCGCTCGCTCTCGCCCAGGACGGCAATCTCATAGCCCTGCTTGGAATAGCGGAGATAGAGATACATGCCCACGGTCGGGAGCATGACCAGCAGCACATTGAGGCCGATATCCACGCCGAAGAGATCGGGGAACCAGCCGGCCCTGGTCTGCTGGTTGATGACGCCCACGGAGTTGGAGCCGAAGGGATTTTCCCACAGGGCCACGCAGTAAGAGGTGATCTGGATGGCCACATAGTTCATCATCAGGGTAAAGAGGGTCTCGTTGGTGCCCCAGCGGGCCTTGAACACCGCGGGGATCACGCCCCAGACCGCGCCTGCGACCAGGCTGGCCAGCGCCATAACCACCAGCATCACCGGCGTGGACACATTGCCCGCCCGGCCCAGGTAGATCATCAGTCCGGCGGTGGCCACGCCGCCCACCAGCACCTGGCCCTCGGCGCCGATGTTCCAAAAGCGCATCTTAAAGGCGGGGGCCAGACCCACGCCGATGCACAGGAGCATCATGGCGTCGCGGATGGTAATGCGAATCCGGCGGCTGGTGCCGAAAGCGCCTTCAAACATGGAGATATAGACGTCAATGGGATTGAGCTTGGTGACAGAGTAGATAAACAGGCCGCTGAGGAGCAGCGCCACCAGCACCGACGCCAGACGGATCAGCCAATTCTTCCACAGGGCGATGCCGTCCCGCTTGACGATGCGGACCAGGGGTTCCCGGTGGGCTTTGACGGTTTTCATGCGTGCTCCTCCTTTCTGAGGTTGGTCATCAGGAGGCCGACCTCTTCCTTGGTGGTGGTGCGGGCGTCCACGATGCCGTTGACCTTGCCGGAGCACAGGACCAGAATCCGGTCGCACAGCTCCAGCAGCACGTCCAGATCCTCGCCCACGTAGACCACGGCGATGCCCTGCATTTTCTGCTCGGTCAGCAGATTATAGATGGTGTAGGAGGTATTGATATCCAGGCCCCGGACGGCGTAGGCCGTCATCAGCACCTTGGGGGCGGCGGCGATTTCCCGGCCCACCAGGACCTTCTGCACGTTGCCGCCGGAGAGCTGCCGCACCGGCGTATTGACGCCGGGGGTGACCACCTCCAGCTGCTCGATGATGGACTCGGCCAGCTGCTTGGGCTTTTTGCGGTTGGTGAACACCGGCAGGCCGTCCCGGTAGCTGCGGAGCATCATATTGCCGGTCATGCCCATGGAGCCCACCAGACCCATACCCAGCCGGTCCTCGGGGACGAAGGAGAGCCGCACGCCGGCCTTGCGGATCGCCAGCGGCGACATGCCGATGAGCTCCTTGCTCTCGCTGGTCTCGCCGGGGTAATAGCGGACGGAGCTGCCCGGCTCCACCGGCTGCAGGCCCGCCACGGCCTCCAGCAGCTCCTTCTGGCCGCAGCCGGAAATGCCCGCGATACCCAGAATTTCGCCGCCGTAGACGTCGAAGCTCACATGGTCCAAGGCCTTGAGGCCGTAGATATTTTTCACCGTCAGATCATGGATCTCCAGCCGCTTGGTGAGATTCACCGGGTCCGGCCGGTCGATATTCAGGCTCACGGCCCGGCCCACCATCATATCGGTGAGCTTCTGGGGATTGGTCTCGCCGGTGGGCACATCGCCGATGTACAGGCCCTTGCGCAGCACCGCCACCCGGTCGGAAATTTCCATGACCTCGTGGAGCTTGTGGGTGATGATGACGATGGCCTTGCCGTCGGCCTTCATATTGCGCATCACGTCAAAGAGCCGCTGGGTCTCCTGGGGCGTCAGGACGGCGGTGGGCTCGTCCAGAATCAGGATATTGGCCCCGCGGTAGAGGACCTTGACGATTTCGACGGTCTGCTTCTCCGAGACCGACATATCGTAAATTTTCTTATTGGGGTCCACGACAAAGCCGTACTTGTCGCAGATTTCCTGGATTCTGGCGGCGGCGGCCTTCAAATCCAGCCGTCCCTTTTCATGGAGACCCAGGAGGATGTTTTCCGTGGCAGTCAGGACGTCCACCAGCTTGAAGTGCTGGTGAATCATGCCGATGCCCAAATCAAAGGCGTCCTTGGGAGAGCGAATGGTCACAGGATTGCCGTCCACGATGATTTCGCCCGCATCGGGGAAATAGATGCCCGAGAGCATGTTCATCAGCGTGGTCTTGCCGCTGCCGTTCTCGCCCAGCAGGGAGAGAATCTCGCCCCGGTAGATGGACAGGTCTACCTTGTCGTTGGCGACGACGGCGCCGAAGGTCTTTGTCACGCCTCTCATTTGGACAGCGAGTTCGGTTGCCAAAAAAATCACCCTTTCTTCATGGCCCAGAGGTTCCACTGGCCGGAAGATGATAGTATGTGCAAAAGGCCCTGGGAGCACAGGGCGGGAGAGATTAGGGAAGAGGGAATAGGGAAGAAGTGCGCTTCGCGCTGTAGGGGCGGCTATCAGCCGCCCGCGCCGCACCGCCGGGTCGGACGCACCACCGGCGAGCGTACCCGCCGACATTCACGCCGTAGGGCGGACTGCCTTGCACACAGGACCTGGCGGGCGACTGATAGTCGCCCCTACGTCCCTAATGCCGAAGGCATTTCACGTCCCGGAGGGGCATTTCCCATGGCGCAGCCATATTTCACCGCCCACGGCGATTTCACTGCCCCCGCATTCGGGCCCTCAATCTCAAAAAAGGGGGGCATTGCGCCCCCCTATTGGTCTTGTGTGGAGTTAGTTCAGCTCGGTGATGCCGTCGATCCGCAGGGAGAAGTACGGTGCGGAGCGGAGCACAGACTCTTCAAAGTAGCCGTCCACAATGGCCTCGCCGTAGTCATTGACGAAGTCGCTGTTGGAGTCGAGGCCGAAGGCCTGGGTCACATGGCCGTTCTCGTCCACGGTGTAGGAGCCGTCGGTAGCGGGCTGGCAGGTGAACTTGCTGGTGTCGAAGACGTGCAGGGTGCCGTCAGCCAGACCGGCCCAAGCGGCGTCCACAGCCTCCTGGGTGCCCTCCGCGCAGCTGGAGCCCAGGGCGGAGATGGTCTGCGCGCCCTCGGCATAGCCGCAGGCATAGTCGGTGGGGATCTCCTCGCCGGCCAGGAACTTCTGCAGGGTGGCCTGGTACAGGACGGACCAGACGTTCTGAGAAGAGGTCAGAGCGGCGTCGGGAGCCACGGACAGCATGTCGATGTTATAGCCCACGGAGTAGGCGACGGTGCCGGACTCCAGAGCGGCCTGAACCGCGGAGGGAGCGCCGGTGGAGTCGGCGTGCTGGCCGATGATGACGCAGCCGCGGCCCATCAGAGCGCTGGCAGCCTCAGACTCCTTGACGGGATCGTACCAGGAGTTGGTGTACTGCACATCCATATGGGCCTCGGGCACGATGGACTGGATGCCCAGCAGGAAGGCGGTGTAGCCGGAGACCACTTCGGCGTAGGGATACGCGCCGACGTAGCCGACATAGGGATCGGTGATGGTGCCGGCGTCCAGGAGCTCCTTGAGCTTCATGCCGGCGACGACGCCGGAGACGTAGCGGGACTCATAGGTGTAGGGGAAGATGTTCTTCAGGTTGGAGAGGCCGGAAGTGGCGGCCAGGTCGCCGGTGCAGGCGACGAAGACGGTGTCGGGGAACTCGCTGGCAGCCTGACCCATGTAGGTCTGGTGGCCGTAGGAGTCGGAGAAGATAATGTTGCAGCCGGCGTCAGCCAGGTCAGCGGCGGCGTCGTAGCACTTTTCATCCTCGGGGACATTGTACTTGAAGGTGACATTGGCCATGTCGATGCCCAGGGCGGCGCAGGCATTGGTGATGCCCTCGATGTGGGCCATGTCATAGCCGGAGTTCTCGTCATGGACCAGGATAACGCCGATCTTCACATCGGTGTTGACGGCCGTATCGGCGTCTGCATCGGCGTCGGTGTCGGTGTCGGTGTCGGCATCCTCGGTGGTATCCGTGCTGGTGTCAGCGGGCGTGTCCGTGCTGGTATCGGCATCGGTGCCGGTATCGGTCGTGGTGTCGCCGGCACAGGCCGCCATGCTCAGCACCAGGACCAGAGCAAGAAGCAGGGCGAGCAGTTTTTTCATGGTTCATTTCCTCCTATCATAGTAAAAAGTGTCGGTCTGAAAACGGCATCGAGGAATGGCGTTTTCAGATTACCTTCATTTTACTAGATAATCGCAAAACTTACAATAGAGAATTAAAACTTTTTCAGATTTTGTACAAACCTGCTCAAAAGCAGCCGGGATTGTCCAACGGTCCCCAAACACTTTTTTAGATTCTTCGGCATTTGTGCAGAATCTCCCGGCGGCTTCCCGGCAGTTTCGTACACTTTACCAGGCCCTCACGCGCCGAGAAACGCCGCCAGCGCGGCGAACTGGGGGATGGAGAGGGTCTCGCCCCGGACGTTTTCGGGCAGGCCGCAGGCCACAACGGCCTCCAGGAGTCTGGGCTTGGGGATTCCCAGGGCGGAGAGGCCGTTGACCAGGGTTTTGCGCCGCTGGGCGAAGCTGGCCCGGACCACCCGGAAGAAGAAGGCCTCGTCGGCCACGGCGGCCGGGGGCTGGCTGCGCACCGTCAGATGGAGCACCGCCGAGGTGACCTTGGGCTGGGGAATAAAGCAGGCGGGCGGCACGTCGAAGAGGATTTCCGGCTGGGCGTGGTACTGGCAGAACACCGAGAAAGCGCCGTAGTCCCCGGCGCCGGGGGCGGCGCAGATCCGCTGGGCCACCTCCTTCTGGACCATCACCGTGACGGTCTCAAAGCAGCGGGCCTCCAGCAGCGCTGCCAGAATATCCGAGGTAATATAATAAGGCAGGTTGGCGCAGGCCTTGACCCGGAGCCCCGGGAAACGGCTGGCCGTCAGGGCGGGAATATCCTGCTTGAGAATATCGCCGAAGAGCAGCTCCAGGTTGTCCCGGGGGCCCAGGGTCTCGGCCAGCACGGGCCGGAGCCGGGTGTCCAGCTCCACGGCCAGCACCTTTCCGGCCCGCCGGGTCAGCTGGTCGGTCAGCGGCCCCACGCCGGGGCCCACCTCCAGCACGCCGCAGTCCCGGTCCACCCCGGCCTCCAGCGCGATCCGCTCCGGTACCCAGGCCTGGGTCAGAAAGTTCTGCCCCTTGGCCTTGGAAAAATGAAACCCATGCCGCCCCAGCACGTCCTTGATCTCATGAATATTACAGGGGTCCATAAACGTCCTCCTTGCTGTATCATCTGCGAAAACCATCGGAACCTGGTTTCGGGCGGCCATACAGGCCGCCCCTACGGGAAGACCGCAAGCGGGTCTGTAGGGGCGGATTTTATATCCGCCCCTGCCGCCATCCGCGTCGCATGCATCCTCGTCGAACACTGCCAGCCCGGACGTCCCTACCTCACTTCTTCCCTCTTCCCTATTCCCTTTTCCCTCATTATACCACGCCCCCCCGGCGGCGTCAAAAAAATATCCAAATTCGGAAATTCCCCATTGCTATTTCTCTCCAATGCGCGTATAATATTCGATAAATGGATATCGATAAATATATGCGATATATAATTCCTGATATGACCTCATACCCCATGTTAAGGAGTGAACCCCATGAGCAGACTATCCATTCGCACCAAGAGCCAGGCCGAGGCCGTGGTGGAGGATCTGTACCACAGCGCGGAGCGGCGGATTGCCTCCAGCCCGCCGGGTCTGTGTCCTGTGGACATGACGCTGACCTTCCTCAACCTCTGCCATGCCCAGTCCTGCGGCAAGTGCGTCCCCTGCCGGGTGGGCCTGGGCCAGCTCTCGACGCTGCTGCGTCAGGTCCTCGACGGCGAGGCCACCCTGGAAACCATCGACACCATCGAAGCCACGGCCCGGGTCATCCACGACACCGCCGACTGCGCCATCGGCATAGACGCGGCGCTCCAGGTGCTGCTGGGCGTCCGGGGCTTCCGGGACGACTACGTCTCCCATATCACCGAGGGCCGCTGCCTGGGCGGACTGGAGAATCCCGTGCCCTGCGTGGCCCTGTGTCCCGCCGGTGTGGATATTCCCGGCTATGTGGCGCTGGTCTCCGAAGGCCGGTATGCCGACGCGGTGAAGCTGATTCGCAAGGACAATCCCTTCCCCACGGCCTGCGCCTACATCTGCGAGCATCCCTGCGAGGCCCGCTGCCGCCGGGGTATGATCGACAATCCCATCAACATCCGGGGTCTGAAAAAATTCGCGGTCAACAACGCCGGCGACGTGCCCAATCCGTCCTGCGCCCCCGACACCGGCAAGCGCGTGGCCATCGTGGGCGGCGGTCCCGGCGGCCTGTCGGCGGCCTACTATCTGCGGCTCATGGGCCACCAGGTGACCGTCTACGAAAAGCAGAAGAAGCTGGGCGGCATGCTCCGCTACGGCATCCCCAGCTACCGATTCCCCCGGGAGAAGCTGGACGCGGAAATCGCCTCCATTCTCTCCACGGGCATCGAGGTCCGGCTGGAGACCACCATCGGCGAGGATATCTCCTACAACGACCTGCGGAAGCAGTATGACGCGCTGTATCTGGCCATCGGCGCGCAGACCGACAAAAAGACCGGCATCCCCGGCGAGGACAGCGAGGGCGTGATCTCCGCCGTCGAGCTGCTCCGGGGCATCGGCGACGATATCATGCCCGACTTCACCGGCAAGAAGGTCGTGGTCATCGGCGGCGGCAACGTGGCCATGGACGTAACCCGCAGCGCCATCCGCCTGGGCGCGGAGAAGGTCAGCTGCGTCTACCGCCGCCGCCAGGCCGATATGACGGCCCTGGCCGAGGAGGTGGAGGGCGCGCTGGCCGAGGGCGCGGAGCTGCTGACGCTCCAGGCCCCGGTGCGAATCGAGGCCGACGAGACCGGCCATGCCGCGGCGCTCTGGGTCCAGCCCCAGATCATCGGCCCCGTGGGCCGCGACGGACGGCCCCGGCCCAACCAGGCCGACGCCCCCGAGGTCCGGATTCCCGCCGATCTCATTCTGGTGGCCATCGGCCAAGGCGTGGAGACCTACTACTTCGAGCAGGGCGGCGTCCCGGTCCGCCGGGGCAGCTTCCTGGCCGAGGCCGACAGCAGCCTGGACACCCAGGAGGGCGTCTTCGCCGGCGGCGACTGCGTCACCGGCCCCGCCACGGCCATCCGGGCCATCGCCGCGGGCAAGGTGGCCGCTGCCAACATCGACGATTATCTGGGCTTCCACCACGTCATCACCACCGACGTGCAGATTCTGCCGCCGCCGCGGCTCAACAATCTGCCGCCCCACGGCCGCGTAAATCTGGCCGAGCGGGAGGCCGGTGAGCGGAAGAAGGACTTTGCCTGCATCGAGTGCGAGATGAGCCTGGAAGAGGCCTCCACCGAGGCCAAGCGCTGCCTGCGCTGCGACCACTTCGGCTACGGCAGCTTCAAGGGAGGGAGGATCGAGAGATGGTAACTCTGACAATTGACGGCAAGGTGATCTCGGCCCCCGAGGGCGCGACCATTCTGGAGGCCGCCCGGGCCAACGGCATCAACATCCCCAGCCTCTGCTACCTGAAGGACATCAACCAGATCGCGGCCTGCCGGGTCTGTGTGGTGGAGATCGAGGGCATCACCCGGCTGATGCCGGCCTGTGACAACCAGGTGGCCGAGGGCATGGTGATCCGCACCAATTCCCCCCGGGTCCGGGAGGCCCGGCGGGTCAATCTCCAGCTGATCCTCTCCCAGCACGACTGCCGGTGCGCCACCTGCGTCCGCAGCGGCAACTGCACCCTCCAGACCCTGGCCAACGACATGAACCTGCTGGACACGCCCTATGAGACGGTGCTGCCTCTGCGGCGGTGGAACAAGACCCTGCCCCTCCAGCGGGACGCGGCCAAATGTATTAAATGTATGCGCTGCGTCCAGATCTGCGACAAGGTCCAAAGCCTCAACATCTGGGACGTGGCGGGCACCGGCTCCCGGACCACGGTCAACGTCTCGAAGAACCGGAAGCTGGAGGAGGCCGACTGCGCCTACTGCGGCCAGTGCATCACCCACTGCCCCGTGGGCGCCCTCTCCGAACGGGACGACACCGCCAAGGCCTTTGCCGCTCTGGCCGACCCCGATAAGATCACCGTCATCCAGGTGGCCCCGGCGGTCCGGGCGGCCTGGGCCGAGGACTTCGGCCTGCCTCTGGACGTGGCCACTCCGGGCCGCATGGTCTCGGCCCTCAAGAGTCTGGGCTTCGACTACGTCTACGACACCAACTTCTCCGCCGACCTGACGATTATGGAGGAGGGCAGCGAGTTCGTCGAGCGCTTCACCCATAAGGACCAGTACCCCTGGCCCATGTTCACCTCCTGCTGCCCCGGCTGGGTCCGGTTCGTCAAGAGCCAGTTCCCCGACTTTGTGCCCAACCTCTCCACAGCCAAGTCGCCCCAGCAGATGTTCGGCGCTGTGGCCAAGACCTATTTCGCCGAGAAGAAGGGCATTCCCCTGGAGAAGCTCAAGGTGATCTCGGTCATGCCCTGCGTCAGCAAGAAGGCCGAGAGCGACCTGCCCACCATGCGCGGCGACAGCGGCTGCAAGGATGTGGACATCGTCCTCACCACCCGGGAGCTGGCCCGGCTGTTGAAGAGCGACCATGTAAATCTGCGCAATCTGCCGGAGCAGCCCTTTGATTCGCCCCTGGGCACCGGCACCGGTGCGGCGGTGATCTTCGGCGCCACCGGCGGCGTCATGGACGCGGCCTTGCGCAGCGCCTACTTCCTGGTCACCGGCCGGAACCCGGACGCCGACGCCTTCCTGCCAGTCCGCGGCATGGACGGCTGGAAGGAGGCCGCCTTTGACATTCCCGGCGCAGGCACCGTCCGCGTGGCCGTGGCCCACGGCCTGGGCAACACCCGCAAGCTGATGGAGGCCCTCCAGGCCGGGAAGGTCCACTACGACTTTGTGGAGATCATGGCCTGTCCCGGCGGCTGCGCCGGCGGCGGCGGCCAGCCCATCCACGACGGGCTGGAGATGGCCGCCCTCCGGGGCTCGGTCCTCTGGGAGCTGGACCACAACAGCAAGTTCCGCTTCTCCCATGAGAATCCCGAGGTCCACGCCCTCTATGACGAATATCTGGAGCAGCCCCTCTCCCACAAGGCCCACCACCTGCTCCACACCGACCACACCGCCTGGAGCATGCCGTAGCTGGTCCGCCAGACCGGCCCCAAGCCAAAAAACCTTGCCGCCTTCCGTTGCAGGAGGGCGGCAAGGCTTTTTGCATGGTTCGGCGCCGGCGGCCTTATTCTCCCTGGCCATTGACGGCCTTCCGCTGCCGCAGGGGGCGCACCGGCTCCCACTCGGGCAGGGGCAGCCGCTGCATCCCGCCGAAAATCTTGGTCTTCAGATCCGGATACCGCTGCTGGAGGATGACCAGCAGCTCCTTGACCTCCTGCCGCTTGGTGGACTTGTCGGCGGGGCAGCGGTTCTCCACCACCGGCAGGTCCATCCGCTCCTTGAAATGTTCTATGGCCTTCTCTCCCACGTAGAGCATGGGCCGGATCTGGGTGATGCCCATGCGGCTCAGATACGTCACCGGCTGGAAGCAGGAGATGCGCCCCTCATAGAAGAGGGACAGCAGAAAGGTCTCCACCGCGTCGTCGTAGTGGTGGCCCAGGGCGATTTTGGAGATGCCCCGGTCGGCCATGGCCTGGTGGAGGGCCCCCCGGCGCATTTTGGCGCACATGGAGCAGGGATTCTTCTCCTTGCGGATGTCGAAAATCAGCGGCCCGATGTCGGTCTTGAGGACCGTGTAGGGGACCTCCAGCCTGTCGCACAGGGCGGCCACCGGGGAGAAATCCATGCCCAGGCCCATGTCCACGGTGAGAGCCTCCAAGGTGTAGGGCTTGGGATAATACTGCATCAGCCCGTGGAGCAGCACCAGCAGGGCCAGGGAGTCCTTGCCCCCGGAGATGCCCACGGCGATCCTGTCCCCGGCCTCGATCATCCCATAGTCGTCCACACACCGGCGGACCAGTCCACATAAATGCTGCATACGTACCTCCAGAAGAAAAATTGCCTCACGAGAAAACGAGAGTATCCGCGAGTAAATCAAAGAAAACGAGAGTTCTTTCGGCGCTAAATCAAATTTTGAAAAATAGCCGTTGACAGGGGATTTTTCCTGTGATATAAAGTATAAGCGCGCCTGAACAGTGCTATTGTACCGGCGCCCATGAGATTTGTCAAAATTTTTATCATATAGAAAGCACAGCTTTCACTGGAGGAAAGACTATGTCCACTACTATGGCCAAGAAGGAGACCGTCCAGAGAAAATGGTACGTTCTCGACGCAGCCGGTAAGCCCCTGGGCCGCACCGCTGTCACCGCCGCCAAGCTGCTGCGCGGCAAGCACAAGCCCGATTTCACCCCCAACGTCGATTGCGGCGATTTCGTCATCGTGGTCAACGTTGACAAGGCCATCCTCACCGGCAAGAAGGGTGAGCAGAAGCTCTACCAGCACCACACCGGCTGGATCGGCAACCTGAAGGAAGTCAAGTATCGCCTGCTGATGGAGGAGCGCCCCGAGTTCGCCATGGAGCTGGCCGTCAAGGGCATGCTCCCCAAGAACTCCCTGGGCCGCGCCGCCCTCACCCGGCTGAAGCTCTACAAGGGCAGCGAGCACAACAACGCCGCGCAGAAGCCCGAAGCCTGGACTCAGGACTAAGCAGGAGGTAACGTATTATGTACGAGAGCAAAAGAAAGTATCACTACGGCACCGGCCGCCGGAAGTCCTCCGTGGCCCGCGTCCGTGTCTATGAGAACGGCACCGGCTCCATCACCATCAACGGCCGGGATATCGACGAGTACTTCGGTCTGGAGACCCTGAAGCTCCTGGTCCGGCAGCCCATGGTCGCCACTGACACCCTGGGTAAGGTGGATCTGGTCGTCACCGTCGCCGGCGGCGGCGTCACCGGCCAGGCCGGCGCCATCCGTCACGGCGTGGCCCGCGCTCTGCTGGGCCTGAACCCCGAGTACCGCGCCGCCCTGAAGGCCGCCGGCTACCTGACCCGCGACCCCAGAATGAAGGAGCGGAAGAAATACGGCCTCAAGGCTGCCCGTCGCGCTCCGCAGTTCAGCAAGCGCTAAACTTTATCAAAAGTGGTCAAAAACCCCGGAACTACGCGGTTTCCGGGGTTTTTCCTTTTCAAATG
>DVFN01000015.1 GCA_018713205.1 Candidatus Avoscillospira stercorigallinarum
CGGGTCATCACCGACCATATCCGCTCGGCCACGTTTATGATCTGCGACGGCGTGCTGCCCTCCAACGAGGGCCGGGGCTATGTGCTGCGCCGTCTGCTGCGCCGGGCGGCCCGCCACGGCAAGCTCCTGGGCGTCAACGAGCCCTTCCTCTTCCAGGTCTGCGACACCGTCATCCACGAGAACGAGGGCCACTACCCCGAGCTGCGGGAGCGGCAGGACTATATCACCAAGGTCATCCGGGTGGAGGAGGAGAACTTCGCCAAGACCATCGACGGCGGCCTGCGGATTTTCAATGAAATGCTGGCCGGTCACCAGGCCAAGGGCGAGAAGACCTTCTCCGGCGCGGACGCCTTCAAGCTCTATGATACCTACGGATTCCCCGTGGACCTGACCCTGGAGATGGTGCAGGAGCAGGGCATGGAGCTGGACGAGGCCGAGTTCCACAAGCAGATGGACGAGCAGCGCCGGCGGGCCCGGAAGGCCCGGGAAGCGCTGGGCGACCTGGGCTGGGCCGGCGTGGAGTTCGGCAAGGACGTGCCCGAGACCGAGTTCGTGGGCTATGACCGCGCCGTCCTCGGCGGGGCCAAGATCGTGGCCCTGGTGGTGGAGAACGAGCAGGCCGAGGAGCTGATGCCCGGCGTCGAGGGCATCGTGGTCCTGGACAAGACGCCCTTCTATGCCGAGATGGGCGGCCAGGTGGGCGACCACGGCCAGATCGTCGTGGACGGCGATCATCCCGCCCGCTTCGTGGTCACCGACGTCCAGAAGAACAAGGGCGGCAAGTATATGCACTACGGCAAGCTGGTGGAGGGCACTCTGAAGCTGGGCGACGCCGTCCGGGCCGAGATCGACACCGGCCGCCGCCATGCCATCATGCGGGCCCACTCCGCCACCCACCTGCTGGATAAGGCCCTGCGCACGGTCCTGGGCGACCATGTCCATCAGGCCGGCTCCCTGGTGGAGGAGGACCGGCTGCGCTTCGACTTCACCCACTTCTCCGCCCTGACCCCCGAGGAGATTGCCCAGGTGTCCGCCGTGGTCAACGAGGCCATTCTGGCGGGCTACGGAATCCACACCGACGTGCTGCCCCTGGAGGAAGCCAAGAAGCGGGGCGCCATCGCCCTGTTCGGCGAGAAGTACGGCGATACCGTCCGGGTGGTAGACATGGGCGAGGGCTACTCCGTGGAGTTCTGCGGCGGCACCCACCTGGACAACACCGCCAAGGTCGGTCCCTTCCGCATCCTCTCCGAGGCCTCTGTGGCCGCCGGCGTCCGCCGGATCGAGGCCCTCACCGGCAAGGCCGCGCTGAGCCAGGTGGATCAGATGTCCCAGCTCATCGGCGACGCGGCCGCCATTCTCAAGACCACGCCCCAGGACCTGCTCCACAAGGCGGCCTCCACGGTCCAGGATCTGAAGGAGATGCGCCAGCGCGTGGACCGGCTGAAGGATAAGCTCTTCTCCGGCGAGATTGAGCGGACCCTGTTCTCCGCCAAGGAGATCAAGGGCGTCAAGGTCTTCACCATGACCCGCAGCGACATCGGCGCGGAGGATCTCCGGAAGATGGGCGACTTCGTCAAGGACAGAGCGCCCAACTGCGTGGCCCTGATGGCCGCGGTCAACGACGGCAAGATCACCCTGCTGGCCGCCTGCGGCAAGAACGCCATCGCCCGGGGCATCAAGGCCGGCGATGTCATCAAGAACCTTGCCCCCATCTGCGGCGGCAAGGGCGGCGGCAAGCCCGACAGCGCCATGGGCGGCGGTACCGACGTCCTCAAGCTGGACGACTGCCTGGCGGCTCTGGACGACTACGTCGATGCCCACGTAAAGGAATAAGATCATATCTAATTGGGGCGCGCCGTGCACAGCGGCGCGCCCCTTGCTTGTTTTGGCCAGTTCCGGGCGGGCATAGAGCCCGACCCTATGAGAAAGCCGCAAGCGTGTCTGTAGGGGCGGATTTTATATCCGCCCGCACCGCCGCGTCGGATACACCTTTGTCGGCCGCAGCCAGCCCGTAGGGGCGGCCTGTATGGCCGCCCGGACGCACTTCCCAGTGGCCGCAGGCTTGCGGATAAACGCGGCTGCGCTCCGGGCGGATATGAAATCCGCCCCTACATTTGAATCGGTAGCTGGTACGATCGGCCGGGTGCCTTGTACACGGAAGTAAGCGGACGCGCGATGCGCGCCCCCAGCGTGTCGAAAAAGTCTTTTCGCCACGCTGTGCGTATTTTTAAACTTTAAAAAAAGTTTAAAAATACGTGTTGATTGAACGCGCATGGCCCAGGCCAGCTTCTTTTGCCCTTCGGGCAATTCACCTTCAGGGGTCTTAACCCCTTGCACACATTCCCCGCTGCTCTGTCACATCAGCTTTCAGCGAGGTTTTTTGACAGTCTGAGGGACGCGCATGGCGCGTCCGTCCAGGTGCGTTTATTGCCGGACCGGCGGTAGTGGAACCGCCGGTTGTCAAATGCCGCGGGCTTTGGTATAATGAGGGAAAACAAAGGAGGAATCGCCATGCACGACTGCCTGTTCTGCAAGATTATCGCCGGGGAGATCCCCAGCAAGAAAGTTTACGAGGATGACCTCTGCTACGCCTTTTATGATATCAACCCCTTGGCTCCGGTCCATTTTCTGGTGATCCCCAAGGTCCATCTGGCCTCCGCCGCCGAGGTGACCGAGGAGACCGCCCCGGTGGTGGGGCATATCTACGCCGTTATCGCCCAGCTGGCTAAGGACCTGGGCATCGCCGAGGGCTACCGCGTGGTCACCAACGTGGGCGCATTGGCCGGTCAGACCGTCCACCATCTCCATTTCCACGTCCTCTCCGGCAAGGACCTGGGCAGCTTCAACTGATACCGGTCCGCGGCGGCCGGGATTGCCGGTGAACTGATTACCCATCCAGAAAGGAGGCTCCCTCCATGCGCAAGCTCGGCCTGTTTGCCCTGAGCTTCACCGCCGCGGCGGCGGGGTACGTCTACCTGCGGCTGGGGTGGACCGTTCTGGCGCTGGCCGGCGCGGCGCTGGTCGGGGCGTTGGCGCTGCGGCTGCGGGGGCCCAACCGGGCCTCCGTTCTTCTTTTGGGGCTGGCCGTGGGCGTCACCTGGTGCGCGGCGTATCAGATTGTCTGGCTGAGCCCGGCCAACCGGCTGGTGGGCCAGACGCTGCCGCTGGAGGTCCGGGTCTCGGCCCTGCCGGAGGAAACCGCCTACGGCGTTATGGCCGAGGGAGAATTGACGCTGACCGGCCGGACCTTTGGCGTCACGGTCTATTGTGACGCGCTGCCCGAGGGCACGAAGCCCGGCGACATCCTCGCCGGTACCTTTCAAGTGGAGCGCACCGGCTGGGATACGCAGGCAGGGGAATCGCTCTATCAGCGGTCCCGGGGCACGTTTCTGACCCTGAGCGCCGAAGACGCCGTCCAGGTGGAGACCGGGACGCCCCGGTGGTATGAAGCCATCCACCTCTGGCTCCGGGCCCGGCTGGAGCAGCTCTACGAGGGCCAGACGCTGGCCTTTCTCCGGGCCCTGGTCACCGGCGACCACAGCGGCTTTTCCTATGAAACCGAAAATGAGCTGGCCGTGACGGGTCTGAGTCATGCCGTGGCCGTCTCGGGCATGCACGTGGCCATTCTGGTGATGGTGCTGCGGACGCTCTTTCAGGGTGCGCCCCGGCCCACGGCGCTGGTTGGAATCCCCCTGTCGGTGGCCTTCGCGCTGATGACCGGCGCGACGCCTTCAGCCTGCCGGGCGGCGCTGATGCAGATCTTGCTGCTGCTGGCCCCGCTGCTGCGCCGGGAGTACGATGTGACTACGGCCCTGGGCGGCGCGGCCCTCCTGCTGCTGCTGCCCAACCCCTGGACCGTGGCCAACGTCAGCTTTCAGCTGTCCTTCGGGGCGGTGGCCGGGCTGGCCCTGCTGGGCGAGCCGATCCGGCAGCGGCTGGTCAAGTGGAAGCTGCCGGACTTTGCGGCCAACTGCCTCTCGGCCACGGCTGCGGCCACGGCCATGACGCTGCCGTTGACCATGTTCTACTTCCGTACCGTTTCCCTGGTGTCGCCCTTGAGCAATCTTCTGTGCCTCAGCGCCGTGACCGCCAGCTTCCTGCTGGGGATGCTCTCGGCCGTCGCCGGTCCGTTGGGGCCGCTGGCGGCGATCCCCGCCCGGTGGGTGACCCGGTATATTCTGGCCGTGGTGGACCTGCTGGCCGGAATCCCCTGGGCGGCGGCCTATGAACAGAATCCGGCGCTGCTGGTCTGGGCAGTAGGGGCGATGGTCATTGCCGTGGGGCTGCTGGCCTTTGGCTGGAAGCGGCGGAAGCTGCTCGGCGGCTTTCTGGCAGTGACCTTCACGGCGGCTGCCGTGGCCGGACACCTGTGGCTGACGGCAGGGGAGATGACGCTGACGGTGCTGGACGTGGGCCAGGGCCAGAGCCTGCTGCTGGAGAGCGGCGGATTCACGGCGGTCCTGGACTGCGGCGGCACCGATCCCCAGGAGGCCGGGGAGACCATGGCCCGGACGCTGCTCAGCGCCGGTCTCACCAAGGTGGATGTGCTGGCCCTGACCCATTTCGACGCGGACCATTCCGGCGGCGCGATGCAGCTCCTGCGCCGGGTGGATGTGGGCCTGGTCCTGCTGCCGGCGCTGGCGGAGCCCGATCCGCAGGCCGATGCCATTGCCGCCGTCGCCGAGAAAGCCGGGGCCCAGGTCCTTTGGATTAGCGAAAAAACAGGCGTCGAGTTTTCCGGCGGCGCCCTGATGGTCTATCCGCCGATGGGCGCGGACCGCAACGACGGCCTTGCCATCTTGGCAAGCGTGGGAGAATATGATATGCTAGTCACCGGCGACTGCGACATGCGCAGCGAGCAGGCGCTGCTGGAGCAGTACAGCCTGCCCCAGGTGGAGCTGCTGGTAGCCGGGCATCACGGCGCGGCGGAATCCACCTCCCAGGCGCTGCTGCGATGGGTGCAGCCTGAGACGGTAGTGATCTCCGTCGGCGCTGAAAACCACTATGGCCACCCGGACCAGGAGACGCTGGCGCGCATTGAGGCCGCCGGCGCGGCGGTGTTTCGCACCGACCAAGACGGGACGCTTTTCTTCCGGAGGTAATACCATGGCAAAAAAACAGACCGCCGACGGCCTGACCCAATTGAAAGCCCAGCTGAAATCCGGCGATTTTGCCCGGCTCTACGTCTTCTACGGCGAGGAGCGGTACCTGCTGGAGCACTATCTGGGCCTCTTGCGCAAAAAGCTGCTGGACGGCCCGGCAGAGGACTTCAATTACCACCGGTTTCCCCAGGGGGCGGTGGACCTCCAGGCCCTGACGGACGCGGTGGAGGCGGTGCCGATGATGGCCGAGCGGACCCTGGTCCAGGTAGACGACTACGACCTCTCCAAGCTCAGCGAGGCGGGCCGGGAGGGGCTGACTTCCATCCTCTCGGACATCCCAGACTACTGCACCGTGGTCCTGTTCTATGATACCGTTCCCTATAAGGTGGACGGGCGCTATAAGAAGCTGAAAGCCGCCCTGGACGCCGGGGTGGCCGTGGAGTTTGTGCGCCAGAGCCAGCGGGAGCTCTCGGCTTGGATTCGGAAGCACGCCATGGCCGGGGGCAAGGACATCTCCGACGCCGTCTGCGAGTATCTGACCTTCCGCACCGGCGGAGCCATGACGACGCTGGAGTCGGAGCTCCAGAAGCTCACGGCCTACGCCCAGGGCCGGGAAATCACCCGGGCTGATGTGGATGCCGTGGTGATTCCGGTGCTGGACGCCCAGGTGTTTGAAATCACCGACGCCATCTCTGCCGGGCATTTTGACCAGGCGCTGACCACCCTGCGGCAGCTGCTGACCATGCAGCAGGAGCCGATTCTAATTCTGGCGGCCATCGGGAGCCAGATGCGGCGGCTGCTCTGCGCCCGGACCTGTCTGGGGGCAGGGAAGGGGGAGGAGGGCCTGGGCGACCTGCTGAAAGCCGCCTCGGGCCGGGCGCCCCATCCCTACGTGCTGCGCAAGACCATGGCGGCAGCCCGCCAGCTCTCCGACGGCTACTGCCGCCGGGCGGTTCGAGCCTGTATGGAGGCCGACTGGCAGCTGAAGAGCAGCGCGGCCGATCCGGGCCGGACGCTGGAGCTGCTGCTGCTGACGCTCCGGGAGGAGGGCCGCCGTGGTTAGAATTCGAGAGGCCATCGTGGTGGAGGGCAAATACGATCAGAACACCCTCCGCCAGATTGTGGATACGGCGGTGATCCCCACCCACGGCTTCGGCGTGATGAAGGACCGGGAGCTGCTGGCCTTTCTCCGGACCGTGGCGGAAAAACGGGGCTTGATTCTCCTGACCGACTCCGACGGGGCCGGATTTGTGATTCGGAATTTCCTGAAAGGCGCGCTGCCGAAGGAGCAGGTGCGCCACGCCTATATCCCGGATATCGCCGGGAAGGAGCGGCGGAAAAAGGCCCCGGGCAAGGAGGGCAAGCTGGGCGTCGAGGGCATGGAACCGGCAGTACTGCTGGAGGCGTTGCGCCGGGCCGGGGCCACGTTCCTGGACGAGGCGGCCGAAGCCCCCGCCGGGACGCCCATCACCAAGGCGGATCTCTATGAATGGGGCCTCTCCGGTGGCCCCGACAGCCGGGAAAAGCGGCTGGCCCTGCTGAAGACGCTGAATCTGCCGTCCCATATGAGCGCCAACGCATTGCTGGAGGCGCTGAACCTCCTCTATACAAAGGAGACGTTTCTGCGGGACTTCCATCCCGAGGGGCCGATTCCGCCGAGGGCCGGGGCGTAGGGCGGCATGCTCACATGCCGCCGGAACCGGGTGCGGTATGGTCCGGGCTCCGATAGTTGCGGCGGCTGGGCATGGGCGGATATGCAATCCGCCCCTACAGGCCTGACGGCGATGTTTCGGCGCCGCCTGGAATCTTGCCGTAGGGGCGGATTATATATCCGCCCGGAACCGGGTGCGTTGTGTTCCGGGCTCCGGTGGTTTCGGCGGCCTGAACCCGGCGGGGTGTGGGCACCCCGCCCAACAGACCAGGTTGATGGCACAGCGTAGGGGCGGCTAGCAGCCGCCCGAACAGGCTTGGGATTTTTACCGCATTTTCGCCGAACGCCGTAGGGCGGCATGCCCACATGCCGCCGGAACCGGGTGCCGTATGGTCCGGGCTCCGATAGTTGCGGCGGCTGGGCATGGGCGGATGAATCAAGAGTGAATAGTGAATAGGTGCGCCCTTGGGGCGCTGGAGGAACCATGATCGATTTATCGGTAAAAGATCTGGTCAAATCCTTTGACGCAGATGACAATATATTGGACGGCCTGACCTTCGACGTCCAGGCCGGGGAGCGCGTGGGCATTATGGGCCGCAATGGCGCGGGCAAGACCACGCTGTTCCGCATTCTCACCGGGGAAATCGGCTACGACTCCGGCGAGGTGATTTTCGCCCCGGGGAAGAAGGTGGGGCTGATCTCCCAGATTCCCAAGTACCCGGCGGGCTACACCGTGGAGCAGGTGCTCCGGACGGCCTTTGCCGGACTGGAGAAGCTGAAACGGCAGCTCTCGGAGCTGGAGGCCCGGATGGGGGCGCACCCCTCCCGGGAGGTCCTGACCCAGTACGATGCCCTGATGGACCGCTTCACCACCGGCGGCGGCTACGAGACCGAGGTGGACCTCCAGAAGGTGGTCAACGGCCTGAACATCCCGCCGGAGATGCGCCAGCGGGAATTCACCATGCTCTCCGGCGGCGAGAAGACCCGGGTCAATCTGGCCCGGCTGCTGCTGGAGAAGACCGACATCCTGCTGCTGGACGAGCCCACCAACCACCTGGATATGAAGAGCGTCGAGTGGCTGGAGGAGTACATCCTCCGGTTCAAGGGCACGGTGCTGACCATCTCCCACGACCGCTATTTCCTGGACCGGATCGTCCAGCGGATCGTGGAGCTCCGGGGCGGCAAGGCCGAGTTCTACACCGGCAACTACTCCGCCTACGTGGTGGAGAAGCAGGCCCGGTTCGACCTGCAATTGAAGCAGTACGAGCAGGAGCAGGCCAAGCTCAAGCAGCTGGGCTACACCGTGGAGCGGATGAAGGGCTGGGGCATCAACAACCGCAGCCTCTACCGCCGGGCCATGTCCATCCAGCACCGGATGGAGCGCATTGAGAAGACTGAGCGGCCCGTCACCGAGAAGCAGCTGAAGCTCCGCTTTGAGGAAAAGGACTTCTTCGGCGACGAGGTGTTCACCATCCGGGACCTGGGCAAATCCTTCGAGGATAAGACGCTCTTCGACCATGTGGAGCTGGAGGTCAAGGGCGGCGAGCGAATCGCCCTGCTGGGCGACAACGGCACCGGCAAGTCCACGTTTCTCAAAATCCTCCTGGGCGAGACCCTGGCCGACCACGGCAAGATCAAGTTCGGCCCTACGGTGAAGACGGCCTATCTCCCCCAGATCATCCACTTCGACCACCCGGAGCGGACGCTCTACGACACCATGCTCTATGAGAAGAACTGTACGCCCCAGGTGGCCCGGGATCGGCTGGGCGCGTTCCTCTTCCAGGGGGAGGACGTATTCAAGACCGTGGCCAACCTTTCCGGCGGCGAGCAGAGCCGGCTCCGGCTGTGCATGCTGATGGATGAGAAGATCAACCTGCTGATTCTCGACGAGCCGACCAACCATCTGGATATCGCCTCCCGGGAATGGATCGAGGCGGCGGTGGAAGACTACGAGGGTACGCTGCTGTTCGTCTCCCACGACCGGTACTTTGTGGACCGGTTCGCCACCCGGATCTGGGTCCTGGAGGACGGGACGATCAAGGACTATCCCTGCGGCTACGAGAAATACCGCTCCATTCTGGCCCACGAGGCCGAGAAGCCCAAGGCCGCGCCGGTGAAGGCCGAAAAGAAGGAAAAGGCCAAGACCAAGGGCGGCGACAAGGCGCTGGAGAAGAAGCTCCGGGCCGTGGAGCGGGACATCGAGAAGCAGGAGGCCCTGGTGGCGGAGTTTGAGCCCCAGATCGAGGCCGCGGCCTCGGATTATCAGGAGCTGACCCGGCTCCTCGCCGAGAAGGAGGCCGCCGAGGCCCAGCTGGAGGCGCTGATGGAGCAGTGGGAGCAGCTCTCCCTGGAGTTGGAAGCATGAATTATCTCTATTTGACCCTGGCAGTCCTGGCCGTCGGGCTGCTGCTGGGCTGCTTTTTGAAAAAGACGGTCCGCCGTCTGCTCCACACGGCGCTGCTGCTGGCCCTGGTGATGGTGGCCGTGGGCACGGCCATTGTCTGGTCCCCGCCGGAGAACCAGCCCCTGGACCCGGACTACGCCGTGGTCCTGGGCGTGGGGCTGGAGGACGGACAGGCCACCGAGGAGCTGGAGCGGCGGCTGGAGCTGGGGCTTTCCTATCTTCAAAGCAGTGACGGGCTGCTGATCCTCTCCGGCGGCGATCCCGATGGCGACGGGATCACCGAGGCCCAGGTCATGGCCGCCTGGATGGAGGACCACGGCGCGGACCTCTCCCGGGTCCATCAGGAGGACCGCTCCACCGACACCCGGGAAAATCTGCTGTATGCGCGGACGCTGGCCCAATCCCTGGGCGCGGAGACCGATACGGTGCTGATTCTCACCAGCGACTACCACCAGACCCGGGCCCAGTATCTGGCCCGTGCCCAGGGCCAGGAGGCCGTGGGCCTCGTCTGTGAAACGCCGCCCCTGCAGCGGCTGACGGCCAGCGTCCGGGAGGTCTACGCCTTCGTCAAGGCCTGGGCCGAGACCCGCCTGAGTTCAAGTTGACAATTGGCGAATAAGGCAATAGAATAAGGGCATCACCGCACAATTGTGTCTGCGGCCTTCGCCCAATCTTTTGCCCCATCCGTGCAGTTATAAAAGGGGGAAATACATACAGTATTCCCGCCCTTTCATAACTTTCGTATGAGGCAAAATCTTTGGCCGAATGCTCTTGCCAAATTGTGCGGTGCTGCCTAAGAAAAACGACACAAAGGAGAGTATCGCAATGAGCGAATCCTGTTCCGGCAACTGCGCCAGCTGCGGCGAAAGCTGCTCTGACCGCAAGCAAGAGAGCCTCCTGGCCGAGGCCAACCCCCAGTCCCATGTGAAAAAGGTCATCGCCGTGGTCAGCGGCAAGGGCGGCGTGGGCAAGAGCACCGTCACCTCCATGCTGGCCGTGGGGATGCAGAAGCTGGGCCTGAAGACCGCCATTCTGGACGCCGATATCACCGGCCCCTCCGTGCCCAAGGCCTTCGGCCTCCACGGCGAGATCCAGGCCAGCGAGGAGGGCATGGTCCCCGCTGAGACCGAGTCCGGCATCAAGGTCATGTCCATCAACCTGCTGCTGCCTGAGGAGACCGACCCGGTGCTCTGGCGCGGCCCCATTCTGGCCGGCGCGGTCAAGCAGTTCTGGACCGACGTCTGCTGGGGCGACGTGGACTATATGTTCGTGGACATGCCTCCCGGGACCGGCGACGTGGGCCTGACCGTCTTCCAGAGCCTGCCCATTGACGGCATCGTCGTGGTCACCTCCCCCCAGGACCTGGTCAGCATGATCGTCAGCAAGGCCGTGAAGATGGCCCGGATGATGAACGTGCCCATCTACGGCTTCGTGGAGAACTACAGCTATTTCCGCTGCCCCGACTGCGGCAAGACCCACCAGATCTTCGGCGAGAGCAAGCTGGATGAAATCGCCCTGAGCTACTCCCTGCCGGTGCTGGCCCGGCTGCCCATCGACCCCGACACGGCCCGCCTCTTCGACACCGGCCGCATGGAGGACGCCAACCTGGACGACATCGCCGCCGCCGTCACCCTGCTCTCCCGGGCGTAAGAAATCACCGCGTAGCCCACATCGACCCGCGCTGCCTCTGCGTGCACGGGACTCTCTACGTTCGGTGCGCGTATCGTCTTCGCTCGCAGATTCCCTGTTGAAAAACCGCGAAAATCCGGTATAATAAAACCAACAATTGAAGAATGGAGCAATGAACCATGGTTAAGATCGAAAAAACCACCATCATCGGCGATATCCTCGACATCGCCCCCCAGACTGCCCCGCTGTTTATGGCCATCGGCATGCACTGCCTGGGCTGCCCCTCCTCCCGCGGCGAGACCGTGGAAGAGGCCTGCATGGTCCACGGTGTGGACTGCGACGCCTTCCTGGCCCAGGTGAACCGCTTCATCGAAGCCACCGAGGCCGCCGCCCAGGAGCAGCAGTAAACATTCCGGCAACAGGGAGGACGCAAAGCGTCCTCCTTTGTCGCGTCATGGAGTGCCGGCACTGCCCCTGCCTTCTCGTAGGGGCGGGCTTTATGCCCGCCCGGGACCGGTTCCGATGTGTGTGGTGCTCCCGTGGTTCCGGTCCGGGTGGCCGGTGTGCCATCTTCCATCCATTCTCCGAGGTGATTCCATGAAACTCCCCATCTCCCGGCGGCTTTTGGCCTGTGCGGACCTGGTGCCCGCCGGGGCCCGGGTGGCCGACGTGGGCTGCGACCACGGCTATCTGGGCATCCATCTGCTCCAAACCGGCCGGGCGGCCCATGTGATCGCCACGGATCTCCGGGAAAAGCCCCTGCAAAAGGCCAGGGCCAACGCCGCCCAATTCGGCACGGCGGACCGCATGGACTTTTTCACGGCCAACGGTCTGGCCGCCGTGGACCCCGAGGCCGTGGACACCGTCGTCATCGCGGGTATGGGCGGGGACAATATCGCTTCCATTCTCGATGCCGCGGCCTGGGTCCATGATCCCCGGTATACCCTGATTCTCCAGCCCCAGACCTCGGGCAACGATCTCCGGCGGTATCTGGGCCGGGCGGGATTTTCCATCGAGGCCGAGGCCCTGGTCCGGGACGGCGGCTTTCTCTACTTCACCATATTGGCCCGCTTCGGCGGCGGCACGCCCCTGACGCCGGGCCAGCAGTATCTCTCCCCCCAGCTGCTCCGCAGCGGCGACCCGCTGCTCCCGGCCTATTTCGACCGGATTTTGAACGCCCTGGAGCGGACCGTGGCAGGGATCACCGCCGGGGGCGACGAGAAAAAGCTCGACTACTACCAACGCGCCCTGGACGAGGTGCGGGAAATGAGGCGACAGTATGACGGTACATGATATTCTGACCTTTGTGGAGACCCTGGCTCCGCCCTCTATGAAATATGACTGGGACAACGTGGGCCTGCTCTGCGGCAGCGCCGGCCAGGAGGTCCACAAGATCCTCGTGGCCCTGGACCCCTTCGAGGGCGTCTGCCGGGAGGCGGCGGACAAGGGCGCGGACCTGCTGGTCACCCACCATCCGCTGATCTTCCGGCCTCGGAAATCCGTCACTGACGGCGACGATGTGGGCCGGTCTATCCTGTTCCTGGCAAAGCACGGCATTTCGGCTCTCAACGCCCATACCAATCTGGACTGCGCCCCCGGCGGCGTCAACGACGTGCTGGCCGAGACCCTGGGCCTTGCGGATGTGGACGTCCTGGACCCCATGGGCGTGGACGGCCAGGGGCGGCTCTGGGGCCTGCTGCGGGCAGGAACCGTGGAGGCGCAGCCGCTGCCCCAATTCCTGGCCCATGTGAAAACCCGGCTCCAGGTTCAGGGGCTTCGGTATGTGGACGGCGGCAGGCCGGTCCGAAAGGTGGCCGTGGGCGGCGGCGCCTGCGCCGACGAGCTGCCCGCCGTGCTGGCCGCGGGCTGTGATACCTTCGTCACCGCCGACGTCAAGTACAACGAATTCTATGACGCCAAGGCCGAAGGCGTCAATCTGATCGACGCCGGGCACTTCGCCACGGAGAATCCGGTGGTGGCCGTGCTGGCGGCCAAGCTCCGGGCGGCCTTTCCGGAGATTCCTGTGGAATGTGCCGAAACCCACCGGGACTATATGAATTTCTATGGTTGATAGTTGATTTTCACCCGGGGAATATGGTAAAATAGCGAAAGAATTACGACTTAGACCGAGAAGGGAAGAACATCCATGTCAGGACATTCCAAGTGGCATAACATTCAGAAGACCAAGGGCGCACAGGACGCCAAGCGCGCCAACATGTTCACGAAGCTCTCCAAGGAGATGATCGTGGCGGTGAAGGAGGGCGGCAGCGCCGACCCGGCCAACAACTCCCGGCTGGCAACCGTCATCACCAAGGCCCGGGCGGCCAATATGCCCAACGACAATATCAAGCGCGTGCTGGAGAAGGCCTCCGGCGCCGGCGCGGGCGACAACTATGAGTCCATCACCTACGAAGGCTACGGCCCCAGCGGCGTGGCGGTCATCGTCGAGACCATGACCGACTCCCGGAACCGCACCGCCTCGGATATGCGCCACTACTTCGATAAGTTCGGCAAGGGCCTGGGCGCGTCCGGCTGCGTGTCCTGGAGCTTCGACAAGAAGGGCGTGGTCATCATCGACAACGAGGACGGCGACTACGAAGAGGATGCCGTCATGATGGACGCCCTGGACGCCGGCGCGGCCGACTTCCAGGCCGACGGCGATGTCTTCGAGATCTACACCGATCCCGACGATTTCAACGCCGTCACCGAGGCGCTGACCCAGAAGGGCTATACCTTTGCTTCGGCCCAGATCGAGATGGTCCCCCAGAACTACCAGAAGCTGGAGAGCGAAGAGGACATCAAGAACATGGAGAAGCTCATCGACATGCTGGAGGACGACGACGACGTCCAGAACATTTGGCACAACTGGGATCAGGATTGATCCCTTCCACCGCCCCTACGCCCGTAGGGGCGGCTTGTATATGCGCCCGATGTCGAAGCAACCGCCGGGGCCTCGGCAATCGCGCACCCGGGTCCGGGCGGCCATACAGGCCGCCCCTACAAGAAGGCCGGGAGCGGGTCCGTAGGGGCGGATTGTATATCCGCCCGTGCGCACCGCCGCGTCGGACGCACCACCGCCGAACGCACCCCTACGGCGAAGGAACGTGCCCTGTCCCCTTCGTCAAAATCACAAAATTTCCGCCGGACTGAAACCTGAGCGCCCTGTTTTTCGTATATATCTTATAGAGCGAGAAAACAACTCTGGAGGAAGAACCTATGCTGAAAGTACTGATCGTCGAGGATGAACGGCCCATCTCGGATCTGGTGGAGCTGAACCTCACCGCCAGCGGCTACGCCTGCACCTGTGCCTATGACGGCATGGAGGCGGCGGATCTGCTGGAGCGCTATACATACGACCTGGTGCTGCTGGACGTCATGCTGCCGGGGCTCTCGGGCTTCGATTTGATGGACCAGATTCGGCCCCTGGGAATTCCCGTGATCTTTCTGACGGCCCTGGGGACCACGGCGGACCGGGTCCGGGGCCTGCGGGCCGGGGCGGACGACTACCTGGTCAAGCCCTTTGAGGTGGTGGAGCTGATTGCCCGGGTGGAATCCGTGCTCCGGCGGGCCGGGAAGGGCGACGAGCACTTCACCGTCGGCGATGTGGATATTGACGTCCGCTCCATGCAGGTGACCAAGGGCGGCGTGCCGGTCCAGCTGACCCGGAAGGAGTACGAGCTGCTGCTGCTCTTTGTCCGCAATCCCAATATCGCCCTGTTCCGCGATACCATCTACGAGCGGGTCTGGGAGTCGGACTTCCTGGGCGACAGCCGCACCGTGGACCTCCATGTCCAGCGGCTGCGGAAAAAGCTGGGCTGGCAGGACCGGCTCAGCGCCGTCTACAAGGTGGGCTACCGGCTGGAGGCAGCCCGGTGAAGCTCAAATTCAAGCTGATTCTCACCACGGTGCTGATCGTGGCCATGTCGGTGAGCCTTTGCACCACGGTATTCCTCAGCAGCAGCTTTCAGTCGGAGCTCCGGGCCCAGTATGAGAGCGCCATGCAGGAGAGCGGTATCTTCTGCGCGGCCATGGGCTCCATGGCCAGCCAGACCATGGCCGCTTCCCTGATGGTCGGGGCCAGGGAGGCCGTGGAGCAGTTTCTCGAAAGCGGCGTCCGGCTGCGGAGCTATGCCTACCAGGTCACCGACGGCGAGGGGACCATGCTGGCTCAGGCCAAGGGCTTTACCCCCGCCCTGAAGGTGGACGAGGACACCCTGGGTACCGTCTCGACCCAGGTATCGGTTCAGAACGGCCGCTACATTCTCGAGACGCTCCAGCAGCTCCAGGTGGCGGATCAGATTTTTACGGTGCGGCTTTTTCGGGATATCACGTCGATTTTCGAGACCCGGGACCAAAATCTGCGCCTGAGCTATCTGGCTATCCTGGGCGCGCTGGCCGTGGGATCTGCGGTGATCGTGGTGGTGTCCATGTTTTTCGTGGCCCCCATTGACCGGCTGGCCCGCACCACCCGGCTGATGGCCCAGGGCCAGTATTCCCGCCGGGCCCTGGTCACCACCCACGACGAGCTGGGGGCCTTGGCTGTGGACTTCAACCACATGGCCGATACCGTGGAGCGGCAGATCTCCCAGCTGGAGGATGCGGCGCGGCGGGAGCGGGACTTCACGGCCTCCTTCGCCCATGAGATCAAGACGCCGCTGACCTCGGTCATCGGCTACGCCGACACCATGCGCAGCCGCACGCTCTCCCGAGAGCAGCAGCTCCGGGCGGCCAACTATATTTTTTCCGAGGGCAAGCGGATGGAGACCATGTCTCTGGCGCTGCTGGACCTCTTCGCCCTGGAGCGGTCGGCGCCCCAGCTGCGGCCGGTGCGGACCGGCGCCATTGCCGCCGCCGCGGCCGAGAGCAGCCGGTTCCGCTACGAGGAGAAATCCCTGAAGCTTCAGGTGGATGTGGAGGACGCCGAGCTCTCCGGCGAGCCGACGCTGCTGCACACCCTGCTTTATAATCTGCTGGACAACGCCCGCAAGGCGTCGGAGCCGGGACAGACTGTAGAGCTCCGGGGCTATCGCACCGAGGGCGGCTACTGCTTCCGAATCCGGGACCACGGCCGGGGCATTCCCGCCGAGGCCCTGTCCCGGCTGACCGAGCCTTTCTATATGGTGGACAAGTCCCGGTCCCGGGCCGAGGGCGGCGCGGGTCTGGGGCTGTCCATCGCCAAGCGCATCGTCCAGGTCCACGGCGGCGTGATGGACTTTAAGAGCATCGAGGGCCAGGGTACTGTGGTCACCGTGCTGCTGGGAGGCGACCTATGACTAAGAGGAGCATAGCGGCAGTGGCCCTGCTGTTGGTCCTTCTGGCGGTGATTCTGGCCGCGCCCTATCTGATTATGCGCCAGCAGGAGGCCCGGCTGCTGCGCCGGGTGACCACCCAGACCGTGGACCAGAGCAGCTTTTATCCGGAGAAGGAGCCCACCACGCTGCTGGACCGAATCTGCCTCTCGGTGGACCCCGATGCGGCCCAGTCCTGGCTGGCCCAGGAGATGGTGGGCAGCCGGTACGGCCACTGGGACGGCCTGATGTCCCGGCTCCGTCAGGAGCTGACGCTGCTGATGGGCGTTTCGGCCAACAGCATAGGACAATACACGGACCTGCGGGTCATCTATTATTATCATCCGACCGACCAGCGGACGGCGTCCTTTGCCTCCTGCCTTTTCTCCGGCAGCGACGGCCAGCTGTCCCTGGAACTGGATTTGCAGGATTATAAGATCACGGCGCTGGACTTTTCCCTGGCGACGCAGGACGGAACCGGCGTGCTGCACACCTTGGCAACGCTGCTCCAGAGCGGCGACTGGGAGCGGCGCTGGGGGAGTTACCTGGGCCTGGAGTACCAGGAGGACGGCTTTCCCGAAGCAACCTTCCGCATTCGTGGGGGTCAGAAAACTGTGACCTACTACCGCTACGCCGACGGCGTCAATTTCAGCTGGCGGCCCCTGGAGGGGACGCCGTGATCGAGAAAGGAAGAAATACCATGAGACGTAAACCTGTGGGCCCGCTGGTGACCTTTTTGGCCCTGATGCTGCCGAGTCTGGCGGCGGTGTGGCTGCTGTGTACGATGTTTTTCGGCTATGCGCCGCTGCTGTGACCGGCGAATCGAGGCGAGCGGATTGTTCGGAGACTGCCATATTCATATGCTTCTCGACGGCGTGGATTACCGCGCCGCCTTTGCCCGGCACCGGACTGCGCCCGACGAGACGCTGATCCGCCGCCGGCTGGCCGATTACGCGGCCCGGGGCGTGACCTTTCTCCGGGACGGCGGCGACCGCTGGGGCGTGGGACTCCGGGCCAAGGCATTGGCCGGGGCCTATGGGATCGACTACCGGAGTCCGGCCTTCAATATCTGCCGGGCCGGTCATTACGGGGCCTTTCTGGGCCGAACCTTTGGGGATCTGGCCGAATACCGGGCCCTGGTGGCCGAGGTCAAAGCCCTGGGCGGGGATTTTATCAAAATCATGGCCTCGGGCCTGATGGACTTCGACCACTACGGCGTCCTGACCGACACCCCGGCGGAGCCGGAGCTGCTGCGGGACCTGGTGGCCGTGGCCCATGACGCGGGCTTTGCGGTGATGGTCCATGCCAATGGCGACGCAGCGGTCTCGGCCTCGTTGGCCGCCGGAGCCGAGAGCGTCGAGCACGGGGCCTATCTCCACGAGGAGACCCTGCACCAGCTGGCCGAATCCGGTGCGGTTTGGGTGCCGACTCTGGTGACCATCGGCAATCTCCGCCACGAGGGCCGGTTTCCCGACGGCGTCCTGGAGCCGCTGCTGGCCTACCAGCAGCAGCACGTGGCCCGGGCCGCCGCTCTGGGCGCAAAGCTCGCCCTGGGCACCGACGCCGGTGCGTACACGGTCTGCCACGGCGAAGCCGTGGCCCAGGAGTACGCCCTGCTGCAAGAGGCGTTGGGCGAGAAAACCGACGAAATCCTCACGGCCGGTGAAACGGCGATTCGCCGTGTGTTCCGGCCGCAGGCATAGAGACGCAAAGGCCCGGCGTCTCCCAAAGCGGGAGACGCCGGGCCACAGCGTGGCGAAAAAGTCTTTTCGCCACGCTGTGCGTATTTTCAAACTTTTGAAAAAGTTTGAAAATACGTGTTGATTGAACGCGCAAGGGGTCTTAACCCCTTGCACACATTCCCCGCTACTCTGTCCCATCAGATTTCAGCGAGGTTTTTGACAGTCTGAGGCCCGGCACTCCCAAAGCGGGAGATGCCGGGCCTGCTGTTTTTCGTGGGGCGTCAATAGGCGGACATCCCTGCCAGCGTCAGCCGGGCCTCGTCCAGCAGCAGGCGGTAGCCTGCCTCGGTCAGGTGGATGCCGTCCCGGGCGATGAGCTGGCCGCAGTCCCGCCGGTCCAGGAACCGGCTGCGAACGTCGATCAGCGGCAGATTGAGCTTGGCCGCCAGGCGGCTGATCTGGTTGGAGTACATCTCCTGATACCGGTAGATCCGGTTGACGTCTCCCAGCCAGTGGAGAATGTTGGCGGTGTTGTTTCCCAGCCGCCCGATAAAGTTGAGATACCGCTGGGCGTCCAAAGGCGGCAGGGACATCAGCACCGGCTTGACCCCCGCATCCTTGAGAGACTTGGCCATCTGCGTCACCGCATCGAGGAACTGCCCGATGGGCGTGTGGGGGTGATGGACCGATTCGGGGGCCCGGGCCACCTCGCTCCAGTTGAAGTCGCAGTCGTTGCCGCCGAACTCGATGACAGCGATGTCGCAGTCCAGTCCCTTCTGAAGGTCCTTCCGCAGCACGGCCTGGCCCTTGTCCACAGTATAGCCGAAATGGGCCCGGTTGACGGTCTCCACCCCGGTGATGGCCGTCAGCTCCTGGAGCAGCTTCCCGGCCACGGGCTTGTATTTGAAGTTTTCATCGACGAGTACGCCCTTCATCAGAGAGTCGCCGTAAATCTGTACCTTCATAAGATCATCCTCCTGCGAGAACTGGTATCGTATACTAGGTACTATGATAGTAGCACGTTATCATAAATTCGTCAAGGGGAAATTGACAGTATCCTGTCTCCCGTGCTATAATGCGATTGCCATAAAACCACACCCGCAGGTGCAGACCGGGCGGATATACAATCCGCCCCTACAGACCCGCTTGCGACTCTCTCGTAGGGGCCGGTGCCCACATCGGCCCGCCAGCCCTCTGCGTGCAAGGCAGTCCGCCGACCGCTTCGGGCGTAGGGCGGCATGCCCACATGCCGCCCTTGCAGAGCTCCGTGGCCCGGCGGCCTGGTTTGGCGGGGTGTGGGCACCCCGCCCTACGATCCAAAATCCAGCCCCCTGGGAAACGGCGGTGCGGCGCGGGCGGCCATACAGGCCGCCCCTACGGACCCGCCCCCGGGGGTGTCGTAGGGGCGGGCTTTATGCCCGCCCGGACCGGGTTCCGATTCCTACCGGGGTACGATGGTTCCACCGCCGTAGGGGCGCATTGTATATGCGCCCTTGCCGCACCGCCGGGATCACCGGGCCTGCGTCGGAAATCGCAGGCCTGCCAGGGCGGATATATAATCCGCCCCTACGGGTGCGGTCGGCGATGGTGCATCCGACGCGGCGGTGCGGGCGCCCCTACGGACCCGCCCCCGGGGGTGTCGTAAAAACCATTTTGGAGGTTTGACGATGCATTTTACATTGCCGCGCTGGGAGGCGCTGCCGGATCTGGCGCTGTATATGGACCAGGTGCTGCTGGTGCTGAATACGGCCCTGGGGCCGGTGACCGTGGGCGAGGGCCCGGCGGTGACGGCCAGTATGGTCAACAACTATGTGAAGCTCAAGCTGACGGCCCCGGCGGAGAAGAAGAAGTACGACCGGGCCCATCTGGCCAAGTTTCTGATGATCTGCCTCTTAAAAAAGGTCCTGTCCATGCAGGAGATCGCGGCGATACTCGCGCTGCTGGAGGCCGATTCTCTGGCTGCCGGTTACGACGGCTTCGCCGGGGAGCTGGAGCGGCTGGTGGAAAATCCGGAAGCGCCGGCTGGCGCGGATTGTCCGGCGGCGGCTGCGGCGGCCCTGCGGGCCGTGGCCTGCAAAATCACCGTGGAGCGTCTGCTGCACGAAAAAAACCCTTGACAACGGCCCGGGAATGTGATACCATACCAAAGGTTATGAAAAGAAGGAGCGGCGGCCCCGCACCTCACCTTCAGCGCAGAGCGAAAAGGTTCTTAAAACACATATTTCTTCGCCAAACCTGGCGGGTGTTTTTTGCGGGTGCCATCGTGCATCCGCGTTTTTATTTTGGAGGTGTTTCACATCGGTAAACTAGAACATCAGCTCAATGAGGAGATCCGCGACAAGGAAGTTCGGCTCATCGGCGCAGACGGCGCACAGCTGGGGATCATGTCCTCTGCCGATGCACAGAGACTTGCCTACGAAAAGGATCTGGATCTGGTGAAGATCGCGCCCAACGCCACGCCGCCGGTCTGCAAGATCATGGACTACGGCAAGTTCCGCTTCGAGCAGATGAAGAAGGAAAAGGAAGCCAAGAAGAACCAGCGGGTGGTGGAGATCAAGGAAGTTCGGATGTCGCCCAATATCGACACCAACGACTTCAACGTCAAGCTGAAGAATGCGCAGAAGTTCCTCAAGGACGGCAACCGCGTCAAAGTGACCGTGCGGTTCCGGGGCCGGGAGATGGCCCATACCTCCATTGGCGAGGTTCTGTTGAAGCAGTTCGGCGAGCAGTGCGCCGAGATCGCCACCGTTGAGAAAAATCCCAAGCTGGACGGCCGGCTGATGACCATGTTCCTCAGCCCCAAGACAGCGGCCAAATAAACCCATTTATACGGAAGGAGAACCCATCATGCCGAAATTCAAGACCCATAGCGGCGCTAAGAAGAGATTCAACCTGACCAAGTCCGGTAAGGTGAAAAGAGCCCACGCCTTCAAGAGCCATATCCTCACCAAGAAGACCACCAAGCGCACCAGAAATCTCCGGAAGAATGGCTACGCCGATATCACCAACAGCGCCGCCATCCGTGAGATGATTCCGTACAAATAATTCGGTTTTTCAGATAGGAGGATAACGAAATGGCAAGAGTCAAAGGCGCTATGATGACGCGCAAGAGAAGAAATAAGACCCTGAAGCTGGCCAAGAGCTACTGGGGTTCCAAGTCCACCCACTTCAAGATGGCCAAGCAGGCCGTGATGAAGTCCGGCGTGTACGCCTACGTGGGCCGCAAGCAGAAGAAGCGTGAGTTCCGGCAGCTGTGGATCGCCCGTATTTCCGCCGCCGTCGCCCCCCTGGGCCTCAACTACTCCCGCTTTATGTACGGCCTGAAGAAGGCCGGCGTGGAGATGAACCGCAAGACCCTCTCCGAGATGGCCATTCAGGACCCCGCCGCCTTCGCCCTGCTGGCGGAGACCGCCAAGAAGGCCCTGTAAGAAAGCACATAAGAGGACACGGATCACCCGCGTCCTCTTTTTCATATTCACGCAGAGGAACCCGGGTATGCCGTAGGGCGGCATGCCCACATGCCGCCGCAACCGGGCTGCGTCCTTCGCAGGCCCGGTGCTTCCGGCGGCCTGCTGCGGCGGGGTGTGGGCGCCCCGGATGATCCGATTTACCAAGGAGGAAAACTTATGCGGTATCAGGCAGTTTTGTTCGATATGGACGGCGTTTTGATCGAATCCGAGTGGCTGATGCGGGCCACGGCCATCCAGGCGCTGGCCGACTACGGCATCCGCGCCCAGGACGAGGATTTTATGGAATTCACCGGCTGCGGCGAGGACCGGTTTATCGGCGGCGTGGCCGAGAAGCACGGCGCGGTCTATGACAAGGCCATGAAGGAGCTGGCCTATGACTACTATGGCAAGCGGGTGATGACCGAGGTGGAGATTCCCGCCGGGGTGGGGGAGATGCTGCAAGCGCTCCATGCCCGGGGATTGAAGCTGGCGGTCTGCTCGGCGGCGGATCTGCGGAAGGTGAAGTACAATCTGGCCGCCGTAGGCGCGCCGGAGTCCCTGTTCACCGCCCTGGTCACCGGGTCCGACGTGGAGCGGAAGAAACCCTTCCCGGATATCTACCTGGAGGGAGCGCGCCGGGTGGGCGTGGAACCCGGGGCCTGCCTGGTGGTAGAGGACGCCCTCAGCGGAATCGCCGCCGGGCACGCCGCCGGCATGGACGTGGCCGCCGTGCCCACCAGCTTTTCCCGGGAGACGCTGATAAAGGAAGCGCACCCGGAATACCTGCTGGACCGGATCGCCGATTTGCGGGACCTGGCGCAGCTGCAATAAGGGAGTGTGATATCGTCACGGAATCGGGGCATGCTATGTGGTAGGATAAAGCCACAAAGAAACTTGAACCGAGAGGTGATCGATATGGCAGCCCTTACCATTAATCGAGAAAATTTCAACGAAGAAGTCCTGCGGAGCGACAAGCCGGTGCTGCTGGATTTCTGGGCCAGCTGGTGCGGCCCCTGCCGGATGGTGGGCCCCATCCTGGAGGAGATTGCCCGGGAGCGGCCCGACATCAAGGTCGGCAAGATCAATGTGGACGAGCAGCAGGAGCTGGCCTCTGCCTTCCGGGTCATGAGCATCCCCACCCTGGTGGTCATGAAGGACGGCAAGGTGGTCCGCCAATCCGCCGGCGCCCGTCCCAAGGCACAGATCCTGTCCATGCTGTAAATGACATAGCACCCGCCCCCATTGCCCGGGCGGGTGCCTTTTTATGAAGGGAGAAACGCCGTAGGGGCGGCCTATATGGCCGCCCGAGACCGGGTTCCGATTCATACCCGGGGCGTATTCATCCCGGCGGTGTGGTAGGATGGGCCTACATGGCCTCCAGCTTGGCCCGGTCGGTGAGCTCCACGACGCCCCGGCGGAGCTGGACCATGCCCTCGGACTGGAAGTACCGGAGCATCCGCGTCACCACCTCCCGGGCCGTGCCCAGGTGGTTGGCGATTTTCTCGTGGGTCAGATACAGCGTCTGGCTGCCCTCCAGGGCGCTCTCCTCCAGCAGGAACTGGGCCAGCCGCTGGTCGAACCGCTTCCACATGACCTGCTCCATCAGCCACATGACCTCGGAAAACCGGCTGGCCATGATCTCGTTGGTGTAGTTGGCCAGAGGGGCCGACTGGGCCATCAGAGCCTGAAACCGGTCCGGCGGCACCAGGAGAAATTGGGTGTCCTTTTCCGCCTCGATGGTGATATCGAATTGGATGCTCCGCATCATGCACGAGGCCGAGAGCAGACAGATGTCCCGGGGGAACAGCCGGTAGATGGTGATTTCCCGGCCCTCGGGGGAGAGCAGGCTGGCCCGGAGCTGGCCGGACTCCACCAGCAGCAGGCCCAGACAGTCGTCGCTGCCCCGGTGGAGCACGGCGCCGGCCTGGGCCTGCCGCCGCACCGCGATTTGGGTCAGGGTTTGCCGCTGGGTCTCGGTCAGCTGGTCCCACATGGGGAAAAATGCCGCCAGTTCCATCTCAGTACCTCCAAACGCATTGCGCATTTTCTTTCTATTTAGTATAATATAGACTGCGCCGGAAATCAAAGGTGATTTCGTCACGGTACTTTTGGCCCCGATGGGGTATGCTAAAGAAAAACGAAAGGGGACATCCCCATGGCAACGATTACAATGAATGATACGCAGTTCCGCGAAGCGATGGACCAGGCCCAGGGCCTGCTGCTGGTGGAGTTCTGGGCGCCCTGGTGCGTCTATTGCCGCCGGATCGGACCGGCGCTGGCCAAGGTGGCCGAGCAGTACGACGGCCGCGTCACCGTGGCCCAGATCAACATGGACGACTATCCGGCGCTGGCCGACGACCAGGGCGTGGAGCTGGTGCCCACCTTCCTGCTCTACCGGGGCGGCACCCTGCTGGATACCATGGTGGCCCCGGACTCCAAAGCCGCCATTGACGCGTTCCTCGCGCCCTATCTGACCTGAGGAGGTTTCTTCCATGGACAAGCTCTATGATGTATTGATTGTCGGCGGCGGCCCCGCCGGATACGCCGCCGCCCTCTACTGCGCCCGGGCGGGTCTCTCCACCGTGGTGCTGGAGAAGCTCTCCGCCGGCGGCCAGATTGCGCTGACCGAGCAGGTGGACAACTACCCCGGCTTCGACGAGGGCATCGACGGCTTCACCCTGGGCCAGAAGATGGAGGCCCAGGCCGAGCGCTTCGGCGCGGAGACCCAGCTCTGCGAGGTCCTGTCCCTGGACCTGACCGGCAAGATTAAGGTAGCCCATACCACCGACGGCGACTTCCGGGGCCGGACGGTCCTCTTGGCCACCGGAGCCAACCCCCGCCCCCTGGGCGTGGCGGACGAGGAGGCCTGGCTGGGCCGGGGCATCCACTACTGCGCGGCCTGTGACGGCATGTTCTACCGGGGCAAGACCGTGGCCGTGGTGGGCGGCGGCAATACCGCTGCCGCCGACGCCCTGCTGCTGAGCCGCGTGGCCAAGGAGGTCCATCTGATCCACCGGCGGGACAGCCTTCGGGCGACGAAGGTCTACCACCAGCCCCTCCAGGAGGCCGAAAACGTGATCTTCCACTGGAACGCCACCGTGGCCGCCCTGAACCATGGCGAGACCTTCACCGGCCTGACCCTCCGGGACAAGAACACCGGGGCATTGACCGAGCTGCCCTGTGACGGCGTCTTCGTCAGCATCGGCCGTCAGCCCAATACGGAGCTGGTGGCGGGACAGGTGGCCCTGGACCCGGCGGGGTACATTGCGGCCGACGAGACCACCCGGACCAATATCCCCGGCGTCTTCGCCGTGGGCGACGTCCGCACCAAGGAGCTGCGGCAGGTGGTCACCGCGGTGGCCGACGGCGCTGTGGCCTCCCACTACGCCGCCGAGTATCTGGCTGAGTGAGCCGCCGCGGCGAATCAACACTCACGGAAAGGACTCCCATGACCTATCTCATCTCCTTCCTGGAGGGGATCATCACCTTCCTCTCCCCGTGCCTGCTGCCGATGCTGCCCATTTACGTCTCTTATTTTGCCGGCGGCGGCGAACGGTCCACCCGCAAGACCCTGACCAACGCCCTGGGCTTTATCCTGGGCTTTACCGTGGTGTTTGTGGCCATGGGCGCGCTGGCCGGGACTCTGGGCAGCTTTTTGAAGTCCCACCAGACCGCCGTCAACATCGTCTCGGGCCTGCTGGTCATCTTCTTCGGCCTGAGCTTCCTGGGCGTGTTCCGCCTGTCCTTCTTAAAGGGCAGCCGCTTCCGGGTGGACGGCGAACATATGGGCTTTTTCTCCGCCCTGATCTTCGGCCTGATCTTCTCCCTGGGCTGGACCCCCTGTGTGGGTGCGTTTTTGGGCTCGGCGCTGGCGCTGGCCTCCCAGCAGGGCCATGTGGTCCAGGGCATGGGCATGCTGCTGGCCTATTCCCTGGGCCTGGGCGTGCCGTTCCTGCTCAGCGCCTTGCTGATCGACAAGCTCAAATCCACCTTTGACTGGGTGAAGCGCCACTACGCCGTCATCAACCGAATCAGCGGCGGCCTGCTTATCGCCATTGGCCTGCTGATGGCCACCGGAACCCTGGGCCGCCTGCTGGCCCTGCTGAGTTAGGAGGCCCTATGAACCAGAAGAAAACGCTTTTGATTGTGGCCGTCGCCCTGGTTGTGTTGCTGGCCGGAGCCGGGGTCCTCTATCGAAGCCTCAGCGCCCAGGTGGAGGCCGACGTGCTGGTGTCCGAGCCCCAGGGGCCGGAGGAGGAACCGCCCGCGGCCGAGGAAGCCCCCGACGAGACGCCGGAGGAGGCGGAAGAGCCGGAGGAGACGGAAGAGCCGCAGCCCGTCCAAGCCCCGGACTTCACGGTGTTCGACGCCGAGGGCAACGCGGTCAGCCTCTCGGACTACTTCGGCAAGCCCATCGTCCTGAACTTCTGGGCCAGCTGGTGCGGCCCCTGCCAGAGCGAGATGCCCGACTTTGACGCCGCCTACCAGGCCCTGGGCGAGGACGTCCAGTTTCTGATGGTCAATATGACCGACGGCAGCCGGGAGACCCTGGACGCGGCCCAGGCCTTTTTGGAGGAGGCGGGCTATACCTTCCCGGTGCTCTTCGATACCGAGAGCAATGCCGCCATCACCTACGGCGTCTACTCCCTGCCGACGACCTATTTCATTGACGCCGGCGGCCACGCCATCGCCTATGCCCGGAGCGCCATCGACGCCGAGACGCTCCAAAAGGGCATCGACATGATCTATACACCGTAAAATAACCCCGCAGCCGTTTGGGCTGCGGGGCTTTGTGTGTACCCTCAGAATAAGATCCGGAGAATCACGGCGGCGGCGATCAGCAGCAGGGACAGGGCGGCCAGAAGCCGCATGGCCAGACGGCTGCGGCCGGTGGGTGCGGGGACCGGCGGCAGCTGGCGTTTGCCGCAGACGGGACAGGCTTCTGCCCCTTCTGGCAGCGATGCGCCGCAGTGGACGCAGAAGAACGTCTGCTTCATTGGTTCGCTCCTTTCGGTAAGACAGGGCGTCAGCCCTCCATGGACGCGCTGTAGAGGGCGTTCTTGCTGAACCCGGTTTGGGCGGCGGCCTCCTTGGCGGCGTCCTTGCGGCTGCGCCCCTGTTCCATCAGGGCTGCCACCAGGGCTACGGCCTCCTCCAGGGTGGCCTGCTGGGCCGGGGGCGCTTCCGCGCCCTCCACCACCAGGACGAACTCGCCCCGGGGCGGCGTCTCCCGGTACAGGGCGATGGCCTCGCCCAGGGTGGTGCGGAGGATCTCCTCGTGGAGCTTGGTCAGCTCCCGGCAGAGGCTGATGCGCCGCGTTTCGCCGAAGACCGCGGCCATATCCTCCAGGGTGTGGAGGAGCTTGTGGGGGGCCTCATAGAAGACCATGGTCCGCTGTTCGGCCCGGAGGGAGTCCAGATGGTCGGTGCGGCTCTTGCGATTGGTGGAGAGAAAGCCCTCGAAGGTGAACCGGCCCGTGGGCAGGCCGGAGACGCTCAGGGCGGTAATCACGGCGCAGGGACCGGGAATGGCGCAGACCGGCACCCCGGCCTGGGCGCAGAGGGCCACCAGTCCCTCGCCGGGGTCGGAGATGGCGGGGGACCCGGCGTCGGAGACCAGCGCGCAGGTCTCCCCGGCCAGCAGCCGCTGGAGGATTTTCGGGCCGCTCTCGGCCTGATTGTGCTCGTAGTAGCTGACCAGGGGCTTTTTGAGCTCCAGATGGTTCAGCAGCTTGAGGCTCACGCGGGTGTCCTCGGCGGCGATAAAGTCCGCCTGGGCCAGCGTATCCCGGCAGCGCTGGGAGATGTCCCCCAGGTTGCCGATGGGGGTGGGGACCAGATAGAGCGTCCCGGCCATGTCAATCACATTCCTTTCCGTCGCGGTGGTAGAGGGCCCGGCAGGCGTCGGTCTCGCGGCCCTGCGCATCGTAGAGTATGCAGTCCGGCTCCCAGCGGAGGCCGGGCTTTGCGCCCTTTTTGGCCTCCAGCAGCAGGAGACTCACAGGTCCGCCGGATCGATGGCGGACCAGCTGGAGCCGTTTGGGCTCCAGCCGCTGGGCCTGGAGGCAGCAGATCAGCTCGGCCAGCCGCTCGGGCCGGTGGACCAGAGAGAAGGTCCCGCCCCAGCGCAGGAGCCATCCGGCGGCCCGGCAGAGCTCCGCCAGCGGCAGCCAGACTTCGCTCCGGGCCATGGACGCGCCGGGGCCGCTCCCGGCGGGGAAGTAGGGCGGGTTGGACACGGCGGCGTCCATCTGTCCGGCGGGCAGCAGCGTCTCGATCTGCCGCAGATCCCCCTCGACCACGGTGAAATTCACCCGGTTCTCCCGGGCGTTTTCCCGGGCGGCCTGGGCGGCCAGCGGGTCCAGCTCGATGCCCGTGACGGCGCAGCCGGGCTCCGAGGCCAGCAGCATCAGGGCCACGGCGCCGCTGCCGCAGCCCAGGTCTGCCACGCGGCTCCCCCGGGCAATCCGGGCAAACCCCGCCAGCGCCACCGAATCCGTCCCCAGAGGGAAGCGCCCCGCCGGAGTCCGGAGCGTGACGCCGTTCCAGAGTGTTTCCAGGGCCATAGAGCGCCTCCTCTCTTATCGTAGGGGCCGATGCCCACATCGGCCCGCCAGCCCCGCGTGCAAGGAACCCCGCCGACCGCTGTGGCCTCGGGTGGTCCGTAGGGCGGCATGCCCACATGCCGCCAAAACCCGGTGCGTCGTGTTCCGGACCCCGGTGGTTCCGGGACCTGGGCACGGGAGGGCATAAAGCCCTCCCCTACAGACACACCTGCAAGGTTGTCGTAGGGGCGGGGTTCATCCCCGCCCGGACCCCGGTGCGCTTTGTTCCGGGCTCCGGTGGGTCCGCTCGCCGCGGCAAGTAATCAAAAAGCCTGTGCATGGCGCACAGGCTTTTGGCTGTGTACGAGATTAGCCCTGGGAAATGGCGCTGTTGGGGCACTCGCCCTCACAGGTACCGCACTCAACGCAAGTGTCGGCGTCGATGACGTACTTGCCGTCGCCCTCGCTGATGGCGCCCACGGGGCAGGCCTCGGCGCAAGCACCGCAGCTGACGCACTCGTCAGAGATGACATATGCCATGAAGTAACACCTCCAGAATAGATTGCGTCTTTATTCTATCATGTTTTCCCGAAAATGCAAATGGAAATATGCGAGGAGGCCGGGGGGCTGGTATATTTTTCTCGGGCAGGGGAAGACTACCAGGAAGGGAGAGGACGGTGAAGTCATGGATTTGAGCGCAGAGCTGACGAAGCTGCTGACGACGGCGCGTCGGGAGGCGGTGCTGCTGGGCCACAGCATGGTGGGCAGCGAGCATTTGCTGCTGGCGCTGATGCAGCGGCGGGGGACCGAGGCGGCCTGGGTGCTGGAGCAGAGCGGGTGGGACCCGGAGGCGCTGCGGCAAATTCTCCGGGCCCGGGGCCGGGGCACGCCGGGGCTGCCCATGGTCCAGGGCTTTTCGGACCACGCCCTGGGCCTGCTGGCCGGGGCGGCGCTGGAGGCCCGGCGGCTGGCGGCGGCGGAGGTGTGCCCGGAGCACTTGCTGCTGGCCATCACGCGGCTGGAGGATTCCACGGCGGCCCAGCTGCTTTTGCGGCACGGCACCAGTCTGGACTGTGTGTTCACCGATCTCTATGAGGACCTCCAGGCCGGGGTACAGCACCGGCCCGAGGCGGAAAGGGGCGTCAATATGCGTCTGTTGGAACAATTCTGCGTGGATATGGTGGAGAAGGCGGCGGATGCCGACCCGGTGGTGGGCCGGGACCGGGAGATTGACACGGTCATTGCCATTCTCTGCCGGAAGAATAAAAACAACCCGGCCCTGATCGGGGAGCCGGGGGTGGGGAAGACGGCCATCGCCGAGGGACTGGCCCAGCGGATGCTCCAGGGCCTGGTGCCGGAGCGGCTGAAGAACAAGCGGCTGTTTTCGCTGAACATGGCTTCCGTGCTGGCCGGGACCAAGTATCGCGGCGAGTTCGAGGAGCGGGTCCGGGATATCCTGTCGGAGATTCACCGCGCCGGCAATGTGATCTTGTTTGTGGACGAGATGCACACCCTGGTGGGCGCGGGCGCGGCCGAGGGAGCCATTGACGCGGCCAATCTGCTGAAGCCGGCCTTGGGCCGGGGCGAGGTGCAGATCCTCGGAGCCACGACCCTGGAGGAGTACCGCCAGCACATCGAAAAGGACGCGGCCCTGGAGCGGCGGTTCCGGCCGGTGAAGGTGGAGGAGCCGGACCGGGAGACGGCCCTCAGGATGCTGGAGGCCTTGCAGCCGGGGCTGGAGCGGCACCATCGCATCCGAATCAGCCGCGAGGCGTTGGAGGCGGCGGTGGATCTGAGCCGCCGGTATCTGCCGGCCCACTTTCTGCCGGACAAGGCCGTGGACGTGCTGGACGAGGCGGCGGCCCGGACCGGCGGCGAGCTCTTGGCGGATCGGACCGAGACGGCCCGCCAGACCCTGAACCGGGAGCTGAGCCAAGCCGTGCGGGAGAACCGGTTCGAGCAGGCGGCGTCCATTCGCGATAAGCTCCAGCAGCTGCTGCGGCAGCAGCGGGGCATTCTGGCCCAGCGGGTGGTGGACCGGGAGGACGTGGCCAAGGCCGTCTCCCTGCGGACCGGCATACCGGTGGGAAAGGTGACCCAGTCGGACCGGGCGCGGCTCCTGGGACTCCGGGCGGCCCTTTCGGGGCAGGTCCTGGGGCAGGAGAAGGCCGTGGCGGCCGTGGCCGAGGCGGTATGCCGGGGCAGAATGGGGCTGGCCGACGAGAAGCGGCCCGTGGCGTCGCTGCTGTTTCTGGGCCCCACCGGCGTGGGCAAGACGGCCCTGTGCAAGGCCCTGGCCGACTGCGTCTACGGCAGCCGGGACGCTCTGGTCCGGCTGGATATGTCGGAATATATGGAGCAGCACGCCGTATCCCGGCTGCTGGGCGCGCCGCCCGGCTACGTGGGCCACGGCGAGGGCGGTGAGCTCACCGAGCCGGTCCGGCGGCGGCCCTATGCGGTGGTGCTGCTGGACGAGCTGGAGAAGGCCCACCGGGATGTGACCTCCATCCTCCTCCAGGTGCTGGAGGACGGCATTCTGACCGATTCCATGGGCCGACACGTGAACTTCCGCAATACCATTGTGGTCATGACCTCCAACCTGGGCAGCGGCCGGAACAATCTGGACCAGGTGGGCTTCCTGGGCGGAAAGCTGGGGGACCCGGCAGGGAAGGCCCTGCGGGAGTATTTCTCACCGGAGTTCTTGGGCCGTCTGGACGCGGTGGTGACCTTTTCCGCCCTGTCCCAGGAGACGCTGGCGCAGATTGCCGCCCTGGAGCTCCGGGAGACGGTACAGCGGGCGGCCCGGGCCGGGGCGGATCTCCAGCTGTCGCCGGAGACGGCGGCCTGCCTGGCGGCCCAGTGCGCCAAAGGCCCCGGCGGCGCCCGGGACATCCGCCGGGCCATCCGCGCCGACATCGAGGCCCCCGTGGCCGACCGCCTGCTCCGGGCCGAGGAGCGGCTTTGTCTCCGCACCGCCGTAGAAGACGGCCGGGTGGTGGTAAAGGAAACGTGAAGGCAGCAGGGGCCGATGCCCACATCGGCCCGCCAGCCTCCGCGCGCAAGGCAGTCCGCCGGCCGCAGGGACCCCGTTTTTGCCGTAGGGCGGCATGCCCACATGCCGCCAGAACCGGGGAGGATGGGTTGCGGCCTGGGTGGCTGCTGCGGCTGGGCACGGGCGGGCATCAAGCCCGCCCCTACGGACCCGCCTGGAAATCCGCCGTAGGGGCGGCCTGTATGGCCGCCCGAAACCAGGTACCGGTGTCCGAGGCAGTAGACCGCACCGACCACCGTCCCTGCCGTAGGGGCGGATTTTATATCCGCCCGGAAGCAGGTGTGTCTTCTACGGCTGGTTCACCACGCCGACGAAGAGGGGCAGGCCCTGGGTGTCGGTCAGGGCGAAGAGGAAGGGGCGGTCCAGGGTGAAGTCGATCTCGTCCTCCGGCGGGGCTCCGGCTCCGGACATGGCCATTTCAGTATAGGCCGCGGCGGTGACGCCCTCTTCGTCGATGGCCACCCGGACGCCGTGCTTGGCCTCGGAGAGCCAGAGGTCCTCAGCACTGCCGGAGAGCATCGGAGAGAAGTCGGCCCGGTCGGGGTCAAAGACGTCGGTGACGCCCAATGCCTGCAAGCCCTCGCCCAGGTCGATTTGGGACGAAATATCGAACTTCGGCAATGCCAGATTGACGATCAGATATTTCTCCTGGTCCCATCCCCCGCCGGAGAGCAGGAAGTCCATGGCCTCAGGATCGGCCAGCAGATCCTCGGGGCTGACGCCCTCGTCGGGCAGGAGGAACCACATGGTCCCGCCGCCGTTGGCGAGAGACAGACCGGCAACGCCGAACTGGTCACCCCAGTAGTAGTGGCCGTCGAAGCTCGTGTGCATAAAGTCCTTGGTCACGTCGCCAACCGGGCTGTGGAAGGTCTGGGGCGCGGTGTTTTCCTCGGAGAACCGGCTGCTCCACTTGGCCTGGTAGTAGACCGTGGTCACCAGGGCCAGAATGGCGTCGGGGGACAGCTTCAGGTTCTGGACCTGGTCGGCCAGCAAACCGCCGGTCTGATCGTTGATCCAGCTTTGCAGCGCCTCGGTCATGGCCGGGGAATCCAGATCTCCCCGGAAGCTGGAGGCGTAGTAGTTCTGCGCCAGGGTGTTCAGCGTATTCTGATTGAAAGGCACGCCGTCCTCCAGCCAGAGGGACCCGGCCAAAATGCTGTTGGTGGCGCCGTCGTTGGAGTAGTGGTCGTTCCAGAGATCATTGGCCTGGGCTCGCAGGGTCTCGATGGAGCCATGGCCCAGCAGGGTGAGAATCTGGTCCCGGCTCTCGCCGCCGGTGAGCTCGGCCAGCATGGCCAGAGCCATATAGACGTTCAGCGGCGAATAGGCCCGGTTTTCCGTACCGGCGCCGCGGAGAAAGGTGGGAATGCTGGCGCGGAAGTAGCCCTCCAGGCCGTCGGCATAGGCCGGGTCCCGGTCCTGGGCGCGCTTGTCCGTCCGCCAGGCGTCGTATTGGGCTTCAAAGTCGGCGTCCATTTCATTGGGATAGGGAGCCATTTCCGGGTAGCTGGCCTCGGCGACGGCGTAGGCGGTGGTGGAGGCCGGACCGCCGGGGAAGAAGGTGCCCACGGCAATGGCCGCGGCCAAGACCGCCGCGGCGGCAGCCGCCCACCAGGGCCGCGAGGACCGGCGCTTTTTGTCGCTGCGCAGCAGCACGTCGTCGTCCACCTGGCCGATACTTTCATAGAGATCCTGTTCATTCATGGAGAAATCCCTCCTTACATAAGTGTGCCCGGAGCCTCTGCCGGGTCCGGGACAGAATCACCCCGGCGTGATTTTCGGTGAGGCCGCAGTGCTTGGCCGCCGCGGCTACGGATTCGGTGTAGAAGTAGCGCCGGACGAAGAGGTCGCATTCCCGGGGCGGCAGCTGCCGGACAAATTGCCGGATGGTCTGCCCCAGCGCCGCGGCGATGGCCTCGCCCTCGGGGTCGCCGTCCCGGGCTACGCAGTCCTTGAGCTCGTCCAGTACCGCGTCGATTTCCCCGCCACCCCGCTTCTGGGCCGACTGACGCCGCCAGCGGTTGAAGGAGATCCGCCGGGTCAGCTTGGCCAGGAAGGGCTTGAGCACCACCGGTTTTTGGGGCGGGATGGCGTTCCAGGCCCCCAGCCATGTATCATTGACGCACTCCTCGGCGTCCTCGGGGCTGCCAAGGATGTTCCGGGCCACGGCGCGGCAGTAGGGCGCGTATTTTTCGTCGGTCCGGGCGATGGCGTCCGGATTGCGTGCCCAATAGAGAGCCACGATTTTCTCGTCTTCCACGGTCCGTCCTCCTCTCTGAAAGGTCCTTTCACTTACTATATCAAAAAAACCCGGGGCTGTCTTACAGCCGCCGGGAAATTTTCTTGCAGATATTTTCCACTGCTCGGTCGCATCAGGCCTCAGCGAGGGAAGTGAAAGTCTGGGGACGCGCCGTCTCATACGACGCGTCCCTGCAGACTGTCAAAAACCTCGCTGAAGATGCCTGTAACAGAGCAGCGGGGGAAGTGTGAAGGGGCCCAAGGGCCCCTTCGCGTTCAATCAACACGTATTTTCAAACTTTTTCAAAAGTTTGAAAATACGCACAGCGTGGCGAAAAGACTTTTTCGACACGCTGTGGAGACGCGCCGTATGATGTGGCGCGTCCCCGTGCAAAAGAGAAAGTATTATTCGGAAAGGGGAGAGCGGTAGAGGAAGGTGACGATTTCCGCTCGGGAGCAGGTCTTGTCAGGGCTGAAGGTGCTGCTGCCGGTGCCCTGGGTGACGTTCTCGGCCACGGCCCAGAGGACGGCGTCCTTGTAGTAGGCGTTGGCGGGGACATCGGTGAAGGGCACGGTCCCGGAGGAAGCCTTGCCGCTGGCGGCGCGGTAGAGGAAGGTCACGGCCTCAGCCCGGGAGCAGGTCTTGTCAGGGTTGAAGGTGGTGGCGCTGGTGCCCTGGGTGATCCCCGCTTCCACGGCCCAGAGCACGGCGTCATAGTAGTAGGCGCTGGAGCTCACGTCGGTGAAGGGGTTTGCCCTGGACTTGGCGGCGGGCTTTCCGGCAGCGCGCCAGAGGAAGGTGACGATCTCGGCACGGGTGCAGGCCTTGTCGGGGCTGAAGGTATTGCTGCCGGTGCCGTCGGTGACGCCGTTCTCCACGGCCCAGGTCACGGCGTCATAGTAGTAGCTGCGCTTGGAGACGTCGCGGAAAGTCTGGGTGGGTTGGCTGGGGGTGGTCGCGGACGTGCCGCCGGAGGGCTTGTGCGGCGTGTCGGGCTCGTCGGGATCAACGGTGGGGAGGTTCAGATTGAGTCCCACGCCCTCCTGGATGGGCAGCACATGGAGCCACTCGCTCTTGGCGGTGTAGGTTTTGCCGTCCTGCTCGTAGGTGGCCACGATTTGCCACCAGCCTTCCGGCACGTTCCAGGCGTAATTGCCCAGGGCGTCGGAAACCTGGGGGTTGACCTGGCCGTAGTTGGTCATATCAAAGACATAGGCGTTGGCCGCGTCAGCGGTCTCCCCGTTGCCGCCGTAGTACAGCGTGACGGTCGCGCCGGGAACGGGGTTATCCAGCGTGCCGGAGTAGACTGTGCCGGAGGGGTCCATGATGGGGAGGAAGGTCTGGACGCCGGTGTACTGCGTCTCGCCCGGGAATTCGCCTCCGACGGGGCCAGCTGCCCAGCCGATCCGGTAGCTCACCGGGGGATTGGAGGTATCACGGTCGGCGAGGTCCAGTTCGCCCTTCCACTGGTTGCGGTCGCCGGGGCCAGGCTCCTCCAGCGGCACTTCTTTTGTCGTGCCGTCCAGCAGGGTAACATAGATCGTGGCCCACCGAATTTCCCAGCCGTCGGGGACGTCAAATTCCACGGCGTATTCGAACAAGGGCTCGTCGGGCCAGTAGGTGTAGTAGCTCTGAAGGACCTTGTTGTTGACGTAGTCCACGTCGATGGTCACCGGCACTTTGATGCCGTGGCTGCTGTGGACGATGTTGGTGATGGAGAGAATAGTCACGCTGACGGAATCGGGATCATAGGTGACGGTCAGCGTCGCGGCGGGCTCGCTGCTGCGGCCCTTGGTGAAATACACCTTGATGGTAAAGGTTTCTTTTTGCAGCAGGCTGGCGACCGGCAGGTTCACGGGGATCTTAAAGGTACCCTGAGAACTGACCACGCCCTCATAGATCTTGGAAATCGTGTTGGCGCTGCTGACATCCAGAGTGGTCTTGTCGCCGGGGGTGCCGTAGCCGCTGACATAGATCAGAGGCACTTTGGTGACGGAAGGCGCGGTGGCCTGGAAGCCGGAGGCGTTGACCGGCAGAGAGGTCTGATAGGTGCCGGTGCTGGAGGCAGCGGTGGCGGTAATGGTATAATCGCCTTCCTCCAGCGGCTTGACGCTGAACCGAATCACCGCCGCGCCGCGCACAGGGATGTCATTCCGCTGAGAGACGCTCACGCCATTGACGGAGAGACTGCCCTCAATCAGCTCCAATCCAGCGGGAAGCTCGATGGATACGGTGCCGTCGATCACAACGGTATACTTGATGACCACCGGCGCGCCCACGGTCGCCTGGCCGCTGGTGATCTCCATGGCGCCGGTATAGCCGCTGGGCTCCTGCCCCTCCTCGGAGCTGATGGTGACATCGGTGCAGAGCTTGCCGTCCTCGGTGCTGTCCTCGGTATAGTAGTACCAGTGATAGGTGTATTCTGTATCGTTGACAGTCTCCCGCTCTACGACATAAACAAATTGAAGCTCATTGCCAGTGACGTTCGACACGGCGTGGAGCCCTTCGGCAAGGGTCATCCGATTGACGCCGTCTGTCGTGTTAAAACCGTCCGTACCTTGCCACAATACGGCATTTTGGCCCGTGATATGGATGACGCCGCCCCTGAAGTCCACACTCGCACCGTCGGAGACGAGACCATAGGTGTTGAAATTCGAGGAACCCAGGAAACTGTGGGTACCGCCGGTAATGGTGAGAGAACCGGTCTCACCGTCATTGGACGCGGCTAATACTGCAACAGATGGATAGTCAGCACCGTCTCCATTGGTTGTGGCATTCAGGCTGCCGCCGCGGAGCACCGCGCTGCCGTCCACGACCATCATGCCGCGAGCGTCGCCATAGGTGTTGATCGTTCCGTCCAGCATGGAAAAGCTGCCGCTGCAATACATACCGACATAATCGGAGGTGACATCCAGCGTACCGCCGCTGACGGACATGGAACCCTGACTGCTTTCAAAGATGCCCATGGCCTCGATATAATTACCGGGTTCGAGGACCGAACCGCTGGCATCCAGCTTCACAGTGCCGCCGGTCTGGTTCATGGAGCCTTGATCCGCAATTTCCAGAGCAATGGCCTTGTGAGCTTCGACTGTCAGACTGCCGCCATAGATATTCAGAACGCCGGAAATGGAGTTGAGGCTCCACCAATTGTACGGGGATGCAACATTTTTCACCTGTATTTTGGCGTTGTTACTGATCGTGGCTTCACTATTCATATTGACGCTAAGACCCTTAACAGCTTGGAGCACGGTGGTGCCGCCGGTGAAGGTGGCAGTATTGGGCGTGTTGGAGGACATCGCGTCATTGACAGAGATTGCGTAGCTGTCAACAGAGTTGTCGTTGGCAGTAATCGTCAGCGTGCCGCCGGACTGAGTCAGGGCGGATGTGCCGAGCACGACGCCGGTTTCGTCCATTTCGGTGGCAAGACCGATGCCGTTGCCGTTGGGGAAGTCGATGGTCACATTGCCGCCGGACATGGTCAGCGAACTGCCGCCGCAGATGATGCCGTCGGTCCAGGCATAGTCGCTGTAATAGGGATTCCCGTCGTCATCATAGCTTGTGCTGTAGTCCACAGGGGCGGTCACGTCAATTTCCAGATCGCCGCCGGAAATGGCCATGCTGCTCTGATTCAGATTGATGCCCTGCCAGTAGCTTTCCAGGCTGACATCGGCTGTACCGGCGATCTCCAGGCGGCAGTCCTTTCGGACCGCCATACCGGTCATGGCCTTCATCGTGGCGGAACCGCCGCGGAAGACGGCGGAGACAGCGGAGCCGTCTTCCGAATATGTCTCGAGGCCGACGTTTTCAATCTCGCCGGTGGTGGTGACGGTCAGCGTACCGCCGGACTGGGTGAAGGAGCAGGCACCGGAGGTATTGTCTGTCCAGTTGTTCATGCTGATGCCTGCGCCGTCTTCATAGTCCAGCGTGACCGTGCCGCCCTGGAGCGAGAACGTGCTTCGGTCCAGGGCAACGGTCCGGACCCGGGCGTAAGTATCCTCTGTCTCGCCGTTCTCGTCCCAGATCGGACTGCGGTCCGTGGTTTCGTCGGCGTCCATGTCAAGATCCAGCGTACCGCCGGTCATGGTCAGGCTGGAGTCGTTCAAATATACGGCATGATTATGGGCGGTGATATGGACATCGGCGTTGGAGGCAATGGACACCTGGGAGCCCTGATTGGCCAAGATGCCCGTCTGTCCGGTGAGGCGGGTGGTACCGCCGCGGAAGGTCAAGGTGTTCTGGGCATTACGGCCATCTGTGATGATGGCGTTTGTAATTTTGGCGCCTTCGCGGGGCGTTACCTTGAGGCTGCCGCCGGATTGCGTAAAGGACGCAGTGACCGGCTCGTCGCTGTTGCCGAGCTCAATGCCGTTTCCGTTGCCATAGTGAATGTTAACATTGCCGTCTGTCAGGTTTACGACGCCGTCGTGGAGATAAATGCCATGGGTCCAGACATCGGCTTCGTCATACGAATTGCCTGCCTCGTCTACTTTCTCTGTGGTGGTAGTAGGCGCGGTCAAGTCAATATCCAGGCTGCCGCCGGAGATATTGAGTGTGGCGTCCATCAGGACAAGGCCCTCGGAATAGGCGGTGATGTTGACATCTGCGTTGTCTTGGATGGTCATGGAGTTGCGTGAAACGGATTCTTCGCTGTGCCAAAACTCAATGCTTCCATCGCCGGTAAAAGCAGCATCACCGGAAATGACAACAGTGCCGGAACAGATGCTCAGAGATTTTTCGCCAGCGGCAAATAATTGGGCGTTGCCGGTGACCGTGAGGCCCACACCGCTTCCGTCCGAGCCGATGGCGCTGGTCATAGTTTGAATGGGATTGCCGTTTTCATCCTCCCAGCCCATGTAGGTACCGTTGATTTGCGCCGTGACGACGGCCTGGTCCTGGATGGTCAGCGAACTGCCTTCGCACAGCAGGATGGCGTTGCCGTCGTTGGAGGCTTGGGTCGTAGCGGTCAGAGAACCGCTGCCGGTCATGGTGACGTTGACACCGCCGCCGAAGCTGATGCAGTGGTAGGTGCCGTTGGGATCAATTTCTGCATCTTGATATGCTGTAAAGATGTTTTGCCCCTCCAGTACGATCTTCAGATCCGAGGTGGGCAGCCAGTAGTCGTCAGGCCCCAACTGAAACAGTGTATGAAAGGTTTCCAAATTCGCGCCGTTGAAGGTCAGCGTATTGGAGTCCAAGTCATAGCTGACGCCGTCGGGAAGTGCAGTCTTTGATTCATCCTCACAGAAAATGACTTGCTCTCCCTGCTCGTTCAGTTCGACAGAGTACATCAAATCATCGAACAAAAAACTTGCTTGTTGCGGGGGCTGGACCTCGTCCGCAGTTCCCGCCGCCAGCGCCAGGGGCGCCAGAACCAGCAGCAGGACCAGGGTCAGGACCAGCAGAATGCTTCGTTTCATATGCTTCCTCCTCATTCGTATTGGAATGGGCGAAACCGTGCCGCCCAATTCCGCGCATAAAAATACCCTATGCACCATTATAGCGGCACAGAGGGTATAATTGGTATGCAGGCTGCATACTTTTGCAAAAAAACATATTTGTGCCAGCCCTACGGCCAATCGCGGACCGGCGCGACGTGGCCGGATGCCTGAGAGGGAAGGCTCCCCTTGAGGGGAGCTGTCAGCCGCAGGCTGACTGAGAGGTGTTGCCGCACCGAAAGTTTGCCGCAGGGCATCGGCGAGCGCAGAGGGCGCTCCACGAGGCGACACACTGTTTTGCACACGGGATCTGGCGGACGCGCCATGCGCGCCCCTACGGCAGGAGGACCCAACGGGCCGTGGTGGGAACCGGCACCCGGTTTCGGGCGGATATGCAATCCGCCCCTACGGCAAGATGGCTGACGCGGCGTAGGGGCGCATTGTATATGCGCCCTTGCCCAGCTGCCGGAACCAATAGGGCTGCGACAACAGCGCACCAGGTTCCGACGGCATGTGGGCATGCCGCCCTACAAGATTCGACAAAGGCGCGGTGGGAATCGGGGGCCTGCACGGGCGGCCATAAAGGCCGCCCCTACAGGAAAACCGGAGGCATGGCGTAGGGGCGGATTATCTATCCGCCCGAGCCGCGGCCCCGGTTCACGGGAATGGAACTGCTACACGACCAGCTGGAATGGGGGCTCGCCCAGAGCCTGTCGGATGGCGTCAGCCTGGTCGGCGGTGCACTGGACCTGGACCAGCTGGCCGCAGTCGTCCAGAGGCGTCCAGTCCGAGACGGTCAGACCGGCGGCCAGCAGAGTGGAGAGCTTCGGCATCTCAGTCAGGGGCGACAGATCCAAGGGTGGGGCGCACAGAATTTGCAGGGTCTGCACCTGGGCGAGATCGCCGGCCCCATCCAGAGATGCCAAGGTATCCTGGTGCAGGAAGAGGTACGTCAGGTGCGGCAGCTGCGCCAGAGGGGTCAGATCGGCCATGCCCCGGACGTGCCACAGGAAGAGCTCCCGGATTTCCGACAGGGACAGAATGGTCTCCAGCTGCGGGGCGGTCACAGGCCGCAGGAACAGCGTCCGCAGCTTGGGAAGCGCAGAGAGCGTAGAAATATCCTCCAGCTTCTCTATGTCGTGAAGCTGCAGCAGCGTCAGATTGTCCAGGCCGGATAAGGACTGCAGATCGGTCAGGGCCGTGGCCCCGGCATTGAGACCGGAGAGCTTGGCGCACTGGGCCAGCGGGGAGAAATCGGAAACGGGGTTGCCGGACACCGTCAGCTCCTGGAGTTCTCCGCAGGCGGCCAGAGGGGACAGGTCGGTGATGGCATTGTTGGCCAGGCACAGCTGCACCAGGCCGGTACACTGGGCCAGGGGCGTGAGATCCGATATGTTCTGAGAGGCCAGAGCCAGCACCCGCAGATTGGGCATCTGGGCCAGATCCTCCAGCGTGTCCACGGCGCCTGCTTCGATAACCTGGACGCCGTCCAGCGCCACATAGGAGCCGGTGGCGGTGAGCCGCTCCCAGCGGTCGAAGGACTGACCGCCGCAGAGCAGCAGCGTTTCAACCTGCGCCAGGTCGCCCCGGGTCACCTGGTCGGGCTCCTGGCCCAGCTGCCGGCAGACCTCGGCCTCGATGGTGGAGGAGGCGAAGACATAGGGCTCGGCGTCGCGGATTGCGGCGGCAGCGGCTTCCTGCCGGACCTGATGCGCCGTCACGGCGTCGGCGATGACAGGCGGGAGGAAGATGGCGGCCAGTACCGCCGCCGTCAATACGGCGGTCAGAGGGCCGAAGCGATGGGCCCAGTAGGCCAGCGGCGCTTGCCGCAGCGCCAGCCCCACGGCGGCGGCGTCCGGATAGCGGTCCTCGGGCGCGAAGCGGGTGCAGCGCTGAATCACCGGCTGGAGCACCGGCGGCACCGTGCCCTGGTCCAGGAAGGGCGTCCCGGCGGCCAGCTCGTGGAGCAGCACGCCCAGGGCGTAGACGTCGGACCGGGCGTCGGTCTGCCGGAAGCCGAACTGCTCCGGCGGGGCCGAGGCCGGCGTCCCCAGCACCTGGGTATCCCGGCAGGCCCCGGCCTCAAACCGGCGGGAGATGCCGAAGTCGATCAGGTACAGCTGCCCCTCGGGGGTGCGGATGATGTTTTCCAGCTTGATGTCCCGGTGGATGACCGGCGGGTCCTGCCGGTGGAGCCGCCGGAGAATGGCGCAGATTTCCAGACCGATGTCCCGAACCTCGCGGGCCGGCAGCGGTCCGCGCTTCTGCGCATAGTCCAGCAGCGTCTCGCCGGGCACATAGACCCGCAGCAAATAGGTCCAGCCATTTTCCTGAAAGACCTGGAGGCTTTCGGGAATGCCGGGTCCGGCCAGCTGCCGGAGCAGCTGGTGCTCATCCTGCAGTTGACTTTGCTTGTCGGAAGCACGCTTGCAGATGATCTGAAGCCCCGTTCTCCGGTGACGCAGCAGCAGCGTCTGCCGCCAGCCCCTGTCCTGCAGCAGCGCCAGAGGCTGATATTCGTCGAGAAGCCGGGGCGGAAGATAGCTTGCCAGTTCCATGGCGCGCCTCACAGCAGGGCCAGCTCGCCGCAGCTGGTCAGCAGTTCATCGGTATCGTAGAGGTGCAATCGGTGGCTGAGACAGTAAATCATCACGGCGTCCCGTCGGATTCGGGGATAGAGCGCGCCCCGCTGCGCCGCACGCAGCAGCCGCTGCGTTTCCTCCAGCGTCAGCTCCAGCACCACGGACAGCCGCAGGATGATATCGCGGCTGGGGGCGCGGAGTCCGCTGCAAAGCTGGTAGGTAAAGGAACGGCTGAGCATGGCCAGCGAGCTGAGCTGATGGGGCGTCAGACCCCGCGCCTCCAGCATCTGAGCCAGCAGGTCGGAAAAGCCGGGGGCATTCAAATTATCCTGGATCATATTCAGCGTGGGCTGCAGTGTCTCGGCCTGCTGCAGAATGGTCTCCAGCTCTTGGGTCAGCAGTCGGGACGCCGGACCGCTTTGAACCGTTTCGTTCACAGGGATTACCTCCTCGGAGCGCCGCCTCCCTGGGGGAAGGCAAAACGAATTGGATTGCATTGGGAATAGTATAACAGCCGCGTTCAGGCATTGCAAGAAGGCGCGTATCATTCCGGCCATCAAAAAACCACCCCGAAGGGTGGTTTTAGGAGAGAGGCTCAGCCCTGAATGCCCAGGTCCTCGGTGCCGACGGGGTTGATGCCGTGGCTCTTGAGGGTTGCGGTGAAGCTCTCATCGTCGCTGACGCGGAAGACCATGTAGGCCTGGCCGTCGGTGTGGGTGAAGAGGGAGTACATATACTCGATGTCGATGTTGGCCTCGGCCAGGAGCTGCAGCACCGGCGCCAACCCGCCGGGATGATCCGGCACGGCCACCACGGTGACGGGCGTCATGGAGAGGATAAAGCCGTGCTCTAAGAGCAGGGTCGTGGCCTGCTGGGGCCGGTCCACGATCAGCCGCAGGACGCCGTAGTCGGCGGTCTCGGCGATGGAGATGGCCCGCATATCGATGCCGTTCTGGGCCAGCACCTGGGTGATTTCGGACAGCTGTCCGGCGCGGTTTTCCAGGAATACGGAGATCTGATGTACCGTCATGTTGTCGTCTCCTTTCAAATCTTGCGCTTGTCGATGACGCGGACGGCCTTGCCCTCGCTGCGGGCGATGGACTTGGGGGCCACCAGCTTGACCTTGGCGTAGATGCCCAGCATGGCCTTGAGGGCGGCCACCAGGCTCTTCTCCATCTCGGTGATCTTGCCCAGGTTGTCGGAGAAGTTCTCGGCGGTCATCTCGACCATGACCTCCAGCGTGTCGGAGTTGTTGACGCGGTCCACGATGATCTGATAGTTGGCGGGATAGCCCTGCTCCAGCAGCACGGTCTCGATCTGGGACGGGAAGACGTTGACGCCCTTGACGATCAGCATATCGTCGCTGCGGCCCATGGGCTTGCTCATCTTCACATGGGTCCGGCCGCAGGAGCACTTCTCCCGGGTGAGAACACAGATGTCGCGGGTCCGATACCGGAGCAGCGGGAAGGCCTCCTTGGTGATGGAGGTGAACACCAGCTCGCCCTTGGAGCCCTCGGGCAGCACCTCGCCGGTGTTGGGGTCGATGATCTCGGCGATAAAGTGGTCCTCATTGATATGCATACCGGTCTGCTCGCTGCACTCGAAGGCCACGCCGGGGCCGGAGGTCTCGGTGAGACCGTAGATGTCATAGGCCTTGATGCCCAGCTTGTTCTGGATGTCCTGGCGCATTTCCTCGCTCCAGGCCTCGGCGCCGAAGATGCCGGCCTTGAGCTTGATTTTGTCCCGCAGACCCCGCTCGTGGATGGACTCGGCCAGGTAGGCGGCGTAGGAGGGGGTGCAGCAGAGGATGGTGGACTCCAGATCGACCATGAACTGCAGCTGCCGGTCGGTGTTGCCGGAGGACATGGGCAGGGTCAGGCAGCCGACCTTGTGGCTGCCGCCGTTGAGGCCGGGGCCGCCGGTGAAGAGGCCGTAGCCATAGCAGACGTGGCAGACATCCTCATTGGTGCCGCCGGCGGCGACGATGGCCCGGGCGCAGCAGTCCTCCCAGAGGTCGATGTCGTGCTGGGTATAGAAGGCGACGACCCGGCGGCCGGTGGTGCCGGAGGTGGACTGGATGCGGACGCAGTCCTTCAGGGGCTTGCCCATCAGGCCGTAGGGGTAGGCTTCCCGCAGGTCGTCCTTGGTGAGGAAGGGCAGCTTGTGGAGGTCGGCGACGCTCTGGATGTCATCGGGGGTGACGCCCTTCTCCTCCATCTTCTTGCGGTAGTAGGGCACGGAGTCCCACACGTGGCGCACCTGCTTGACCAGGCGCTCGTTCTGCCAGGCCAGAATCTGCTCCCGGCTGGCGCATTCGATCTCGGGTTGGTAGTAACGTTCCATTCGCTTCTTGTTTTCCTTTCAAGCCCCAATCGGGCAGGTTGATACAGAAAGATTGCTGGAGGCGGCGTGCTATTTTTGCACGCGCCGTAGGGGCCGATGCCTACATCGGCCCGAACCCGCCGGAGGCGGGTCAGGCGTTGCGGCCCAGGGTGAAGGCCTTCTGGTTCAGCTCCAGGAATTTGGACGGGACGCTCTTCTCGATGGCGTCCATCCACTCCTGCTCGGTAAAATCGAAGTGGCGGGACAGGTGGCCCATCAGGACGATGTTGACGGCCTTGGAGGAACCGGCCTCCTCGGCCAGCTTCAATGCGTCGATGGCATCCACGCGGATGCCCGCGCCGGTCATGGCCTCCACCAGGTGCTCGGGGTATTCCGCCGCGCCGGTGATGACTGGCATGGGGTTGATCTGCTGGGTGTTGGTGACGATGACACCGTCGGGCTTCAGGTACTCGGTCCACCGGGCGGCCTCCAGCAGCTCGAAGGAGACGATGACGTCGGCCTCGCCCTTGTCGATGATGGGGGAGTAGACCTTGTCGCCGAAGCGGACGTAGGTCACGACGCTGCCGCCGCGCTGGCTCATGCCGTGGACCTCGGAGACCTTGGTGTCATAGCCCCGGGTCAGCAGCAGCCGTCCCAGGAGCTTGGAGGCCAGCAGGCTGCCCTGGCCGCCGACGCCGACGATCATAATATTCTTGGTTTCCATGGCTCAGACCTCCTTGGGGGCGCACAGCGCGTCGAATTTACACAGCTGCTCGCAGACGCCGCAGCCGGTGCAGAGGGTGGCGTCCACCTTGGCCACGCCGCCGGTGATGCTGATGGCGGGGCAGCCGATCTTCATGCACATCTTGCAGGACTTGCACTTCTCCGGGTCCACAGTCAGAGGCGCCTTGTGCTTGACGTATTTCAGCAGGGCGCAGGGACGGCGGGAGATGATGACGCTGGGCTCCTCGGCCTGGAGCTCCTCCTTGACGGCGGTCTCGCACTCGGCCAGGTTGTAGGGGTCCACCACCCGGACCCGGCGGATGCCCACGGCCCGGCAGAGGTTCTCCAGGTCGATCTTGGTGCAGGGATCGCCCTTGAGGTTGAAGCCGGTAGTGGGGTTCTGCTGGTGGCCGGTCATGCCGGTGATGGAGTTATCCAGGATAATCACCGTGGCGTTGGACTCGTTGTAGGCGATATTGATGAGGCCCGTGACGCCGGAGTGCATAAAGGTGGAGTCGCCGATGACGGCCACAGTCTTCTTGCTCTGGGCCGGGTCGCTGGCCTTGAGGAAGCCGTGGATGCCGGACACGGAAGCGCCCATGCAGATGGTGGTGTCGATGGCGGCCAGAGGCGGCACCGCGCCCAGGGTGTAGCAGCCGATGTCGCCCAGGACCGTGAGCTTCAGCTTGTTGAGGGTGTAGAAGAGGCCCCGGTGGGGACAGCCGGCGCACATGACCGGCGGCCGGGCGGGGATGTTGACGTCCAGCTTGGGGCCGGTGTGGACCGGGCAGCCCAGCTTGGCGGCCACGATGTTCTGGCTCAGCTCGTCGATGCAGGAGAAGGTGTCCTTGCCCACGGGGTTGAGGCCCAGGTTCCGGCAGTGGTCCTCGATAAAGCCGTCCAGCTCCTCGACCACCACCAGCTTGTCCACGCTGGCGGCGAAGTCGCGGATGGCCTGCTCCGGCATGGGCCAGGCCAGGCCCAGCTTGAACACCGGGTAGCGGTCGCCCACCACTTCCTTGACGTACTGGTAGCTGGTGGAGGCGGTGAGAATGCCGAGGCTGTGGTCGGAGCCGGGCTCCACGCGGTTGAAGGGCGCGGTCTCGGCGTATTCGGTCAGGGCCTTGGTGCGGTCTTCCACCACAGGATGGCGGCGCTTGGCGTTGCCGGGCATCATGATGTACTTGGCGCCGTTCTTCTCATAGGGCTTGGCCGGAGCCTGAACGCGCTCACCGGGCTCCACCACGCTCTGGGAGTGGGAGACGCGGGTGCACATTTTCAGCAGCACCGGGGTATCGAACCGCTCGGAGAGTTCGTAGGCCATCTGCGCGAAGGCCAGACCCTCGGCGGAGTCGGCGGGCTCCACCATGGGGATCTTGGACGACTTGGCGTAGTGGCGGGAATCCTGCTCGTTCTGGGAGCTGTGCATGCCGGCGTCGTCGGCCACGCCGATAATCATGCCGGCGTTGACGCCGGTATAGCCGATGGTAAAGAGCGGGTCGGCGGCCACATTGAGGCCCACGTGCTTCATGCCGCAGAAGCTCCGGGTACCGGCCAGAGCCGCGCCGAAGGCGGCCTCCATGGCAACCTTCTCATTGGGCGCCCACTCGGCATAAATCTCCGGGTATTTGGCGGCGGCCTCGGTGATCTCGGTGCTGGGGGTACCGGGGTAGCTGGAGACGAAGCCGCATCCGGCCTCGTAGAGGCCCCGGGCCACAGCTTCGTTGCCGAGCATCAGTTGTTTCATGGCGTTTCCTCCTTTGTATTGTTCTGGTCGCCGATGGAGTCCTTCACCGAGACCAGAACCTTCCGGTCATAACAGGCGAAGACGCGGTCGATCTGCGCCTGGGGCAGGGCGGGGGTCAAGAGGCTGACCAGGGGGACGATGACGAGTCCGGCGAGCATGCAGAAAGCGCCGGCATTGATGGGAGACTGGAGCACCGCCGGGAAATATTTCCCGACGAAGATGTTGGCCAGCATGACCACCGTTGAGAACAGGAAGTTCACCCAGCAGGCGGCCTTGGTGGTGCGCTTCCAGTAGAGCCCGTAGAGGAACGGGGCCAGGAAAGCGCCGGCCAGCGCGCCCCAGGATACGCCCATCAGCTGGGCGATAAAGGTGACGTTGGAGCGATACTGAATGATGGCCAATACCACCGAGATGGCGATGAAAACCACAATCAGGAGGCGCATGGTGAGGATTTGCTGTTTCTCGTCCATATCCTTCTTTATTGTAGCTTTCAGGAAGTCCAACGTCAAGGTGGAACTGGAGGCCAGGACCAGGGAGGACAGGGTGGACATGGAGGCCGAGAGGACCAGAATCACCACCACGGCGATGAGCACTGTGGATAAACCCTCCAGCATGGTGGGGACGATGGCGTCATAGCCCTGGGCAGCCACGTCCACCTGATCGGAGAAGAGCCGGCCGAAGCCGCCGAGGAAGTAGCAGCCGCCGGCCACGATAAAGGCGAAGGCCGTGGAGATGATGGTGCCCTTGTCGATGGACTTCTCGCTGCGGATGGCGTAGAACTTCTGCACCATCTGGGGCAGACCCCAGGTGCCGAGGGAGGTCAGCAGCACCACGCCCAGCAGGCCCAGGGGGTCGGGGCCGAAGAAGGAGGCGAAGACGCCGGGGGCGTCGGAGACCGTGGGGTCCGACACCTGGGCCAGACCGTCCAGCGCCGCCATAAAGCCGCCCTGATTTTTCAGCACCGCGCCGATGACGGCAATGATGCCGATAATCATGATAATACCCTGGATAAAGTCGTTGATGGCCGTGGCCATATAGCCGCCGGCGATGACGTAGACGCCGGTGAGCACGGCCATGGCGATGACGCAGACGGCGTAATCGATGTGGAAGGCCATGCCGAAGAGGCGGCTGAGACCGTTGTAGAGGGAGGCGGTGTAGGGGATCAGGAAGATAAAGATGATGGCCGAGGAGGCCAGCTTGAGGCTGCGGCTTCCGAACCGCCGCTCAAAGAACTGGGGCATGGTGGCGGCGTCCAGGTGCTGGGTCATAACCCGGGTCCGGCGGCCCAGCACGACCCAGGCCAGCAGCGAGCCCAGCAATGCGTTGCCGATGCCCGCCCAGGTGGCGGCGATGCCGTACTTCCAGCCGAACTGTCCGGCGTAGCCCACGAAGACCACGGCGGAGAAGTAGCTGGTGCCGTAGGCGAAGGCCGTCAGCCACGGCCCCACAGACCGCCCGCCCAGCACAAAGCCGTTGACGTCGGTGGTGTGCTTCCGGCAGTAGAGGCCGATAAAGACCATCACGCCGAAAAAGACGACCAAAAATGCCAGTTTGATAAACATGTCCATGGTTGAAGACTCCTGACTTGAGAATAATACGGACCTGGTCACGGGCGGGCATGAAGCCCGCCCCTACGGCCATGTCGAATGCGTGTCGTAGGGGCGGCCTTTATGGCCGCCCGTGCCGCGCCTGGCTGCGGCGCGGAGGTGATTGTATGGCGCTTACCGCGTTGTCTGCTCCTCGACCAATCTTCCGCCGCAGTATTTTTCGCGGAGGACGGGCTTTTCGATTTTGCCGGTGGGGTTCCGGGGGATCTGGTCGAAGATGACCTTCCGGGGCCGCTTGTACCGGGGCAGCTCCTTGCAGAACTCGTCCACCTCGGCCTCGGTGAGGGTCTGGCCCTCCTTGACCTCGATGATGGCCGCGGCGATCTCGCCCAGGCGCTCGTCGGGCATGCCGATGACGGCCACGTCCTTGATCTTGTCGCAGCGGCGGAGGAAGTCCTCGATCTGCACGGGGTAGAGGTTTTCACCGCCGGAGATGACCACGTCCTTTTTCCGGTCTACCAGATAGTAGAAGCCGTCCTCGTCCTGACGGGCCATGTCGCCGGTGTAGAGCCAGCCGTCCTTGAGGACCTCGGCGGTGGCCTCGGGGTTCTTGTAGTAGCAGAGCATGACGCCCCGGCCCTTGACGATCAGCTCGCCCACCTCGCCCTGGGGCACGTCGCGGCCCTGCTCGTCCACGATCCGGGCCTCCCAGCGGTAGCCGGGCTTGCCGATGGCGCCGACCTTGGAGATGTTGTCCACGCCCAGATGGACGCAGCCGGGGCCGATGGATTCGGAGAGACCGTAGTTGGTGTCGTACTTGTGGTGGGGGAAGTGCTGCATCCAGCGGTCAATCAGGCTGGGCGGCACCGGCTGCGCGCCGATGTGCATCAGTCGCCACTGGTCCAGGTAGTAGTGGTTCAGGTCCACCCGGCCGGAGTCAATGGCGTCCAGCAGGTCCTGGCACCACGGCACCAGCAGCCAGACGATGGTGCATTTCTCCTCGGTGACCGCCCGGAGAATCCACTCGGGCTTGACGCCCCGGAGCAGCACCGCCTTGCTGGCGGAGTAGAGGCTGCCGAACCAGTGCATTTTCGCGCCGGTGTGGTAGAGGGGCGGGATGCAGAGGAACACGTCGTCCCGGGTCTGGCCGTGGTGGTTCTGCTCGGTCTCGCAGGCGCTGAGGAGCGCCCGGTGGTTGTGCAGAATGGCCTTGGGGAAGCCGGTGGTGCCGGAGGAGAAATAGATGGCCGCATAGTCGTCCTCAGTCAGGGCCACCGGCGGCGCGCTGGAGGAGCAGTAGGTCACCAGCTCGCAGCAGTCCTCGGCGTAGGCGGGGACGTTCCGGCCCACAAAGAAGAACATCTTGATAAAGGTGAGGTGCGGCACAATGGGCTCCATTCGGGAGATAAACTCCGGCCCGAAGACCAGGACCTCCACGTCGGCCAGGCCGAGGCAGTACTCGATCTCGTCGCTGGAGTAGCGGAAGTTCATCGGCACGGCGATGCAGCCGGCCTTGAGAATGCCGAAGTAGAGGGGCAGCCATTCCAGGCAGTTCATCAGCAGAATGCCGACCTTGGTGCCCTTTTTGAGGCCCCGGCTCAGCAGCAGATTGGCGAAGCGGTTGGCCTTGCGGTCAAAGTCCCGCCAGGTCATCTCCCGCCGGTAGGGGGCGTCGGGCCGGGCGCTCTGAATCAGGCTGAAATCCCGCCAGGTGACGGCCTTGTCCCGTTCTTCCGAGGGGTTGATCTCCACCAGACTTATCTCGGAGCCGTAAAGCCGTGCGTTTCGTTCCAGAAATTCCGTAATGACCATCGATAGATCCCCTTTTGTATGTAATATAATTTCCGTAACCGGATATGCCATAAAAAATGCCCACTGCCAAGGAAGGCAGTGGGCGCATAAAGCAACATCCGGCTGTGACAATTGGCGTGCTGTTACTTTATCACTTTTAACCATTAAAGTCAAGAAGTTTTTTCATATTTTACCGGGTGACTGGTTACATAGCCGTTGACGGTCATAAAAGCCACTTGGGTTCCCAGATCATCGGTGATGTCCACCTTGTAAAAGCAGGTGTTGTGGCCACATCGGATGCACTGGGACTCGGCGAAGAGGGTCCGGCCCCGGGCGGGGGAGAGGTAGGTGATGTCGTGCTGCATGGAGACGCTGATCCGGTCGGAGTAGGCGTTGGCAGACACGGCGAAGGTGAAATCGGCCAGGGTGAAGATCGCCCCGCCCTGGGGGATACCGGCGGCGTTCATATGGTCGCCCCGGAGCTTGAGGCTGCAAAGGGCGTGGCCCGGCTGGGCGGAGACGATCTCCACGCCGACCACCTCCGTGGCAAAGCGGTCCTGGGAGAAGAGACCGCGAATTTCATCCATTGTAGGCAAAGTCATTCCTTCTTTCGGGGGAGTTTTCAGTAGTATACCCGATCACGGCCCATTTTGCAACCGGTTGGGGTGGCGGGATCTGGGCGGACGGACTAGAGGCCGTACCGCCGGTAGCCTTCCATGGCCTCCAGCCGGACGGGCGGACGGCTGGTCCTTTCCTCTGCCCAGTCGCCCAGGCGGCGGAGGGCGGCGGCGAATGCCGGATCATCTGCGTCTGCAAAACAGAGGGTCTCGTGGGTGACGGTCTCCAGGAACAGGACCCCGTTGTCGAAGAAGCAGGGGTCCTCCATGTTGGCGTAGTAGTCTCGTTCGGAGAAGACCTGTTGGCGGAGCGTCTCGGCCTCCCGGTAGGCCTCCCGGAGAAAGGCGTTGAAGGCTGCGTCGGATAAATCGCGCGGCGCATGGTCGAGAAATTCGCCCACCCGTTCCGAAGCTGCCTCGGCGGCCTTGTCATAGGCGGCGTATTTCTCCCGCAGATAGGCGTCATGACCCGCGGGGGCGCGGCTTATCTCCCGGTCGAAGAGATGGGTCCAGTGCTGGAGAAAGATGGCCTTGGCCTTCCGGCTGGCGCGATAGACGTAGCATTTCTCCCGGAATTCTCCGTCATAGCGCTGAATCCGCGCATAGGACAGATATTCCCCCAGGCAGAAGGGCCGCAGAGCCTGTTCCAGCGCCCCGTCCCAGGCCTTTTCCCAGCCGCAGCGGTGGAGGGAAAAGCAGTCGGCCCGGTCAAAGCACAGGTCCATCAGCGCCTGAAAGGCTTCGCCCGCGATGGTCAGCTCCTGCTTGCGCCGTGTGGGATAGTAGGAGCTATTTTTGAAGGTCAACAGATTCCGCATGGGTATTCCCTCCCGAATGGTCTAAATTTCAAGGCGTTGATGGCGCGCCGTCACAATTCCACGGCCTGGCTGATAGCGAAGAAGTAGAGAATCTTTCGTTTTACCGGCAGCCGGTAGATTCGTCCCAGGGCCTCGGCGTAGGCGTTCAGCTGGGGGGCGTAATGGGCGGCGCGGGCGGCGACGGAAGCGGCGTCCACCCGGTCGGTTTTGAAGTCCAGAATGGTCAGGCCGTCGGGCTCCACGGCAAAGCAGTCCACCACGCCCTGGAGCATCACCTGTTCCCCGGGCACGTCCCAGCCCAGCCGGGCGGCGTCGGTGAGGAGGGAGAACTTGAACTCCCGGCGGACCTCATTTTGCCCCAGCAGCCATTGGCCCAGGGCCGAGGTGAAGAAGGCCAGCACCTGGTCGGCGCGGACGGCGGCGGTCTGGCCGGCGGTGAGAAATTCCTCCCGCAGCAGCCGGTTCCGCTCCGCTTCGATTGCCTCGGCCGTGGTGCAGGCTTCGTACCGGGCGAACTGCATAAAGAGATGGGTTGCCACGCCCCGCTCGGCGGCGGTCATGGCCCGGGGCAGAAAGCTGGGGCGGCGGAAGGCGCTGGGCGGCAGAGGCTGGACGGCCCCGGCGGCGGCCTCCTCGTCGGGAACCCGGCCCTTGAGCTGGGTGGCCGTGAGCTTGGCGGGGATGGCGGCGGCAGCCGCGTGGGGATAGACGTAGTCCAGCAGCGCCAGAGACGCCGGGTCCGGCTGGGGCGGCGTCAGGTCCCGGAGACTGCCCGTCCCGGTTGCTTCATCGGAATCGGCCAGATCCACGGCCTCGATGCGCCAGGTGTCCGGCCAGACCCGGGAGACGGGGCTGGGCCCCGACCGGGCGAAGAGGGCCCCGGCTTCAGTGCGAGTCAGGGCGGCCAGCAGAACCCAGTAGCCCGGGGAAGAGGCGGCGGCGCAGAGCTCGTCGGACAGGGGCAGCGTCAGCTGGGAGCAGAGGTTTTTCAGCTCCCGGTCCAGATAGCGGCTGTAATAGGTCATCACCAGCCGGTCCTGGGCCCGGGTCATGGCCACATAGAGGACCCGCAGCTCCTCGGAAACGGCCTCCTTGTTTTTCTTGCGGGCGATGGCGGTTTTCGCCAAGGTGGGGTAGCGGATCATGCGCTCGTTGTCCACCCGGTTGCAGCCCAGGGCCAAATCGCTGTCGGCCAGAATGGCCTCCCGCAGATCCTGGAGGTTGAACTTCCGCGAGAGGTCGCAGAGGAACACCACCGGGAACTCCAGCCCCTTGGAGGCGTGGACCGTCATAAGGGTGACGGCGTCACCGGCGGCGTCCTTGGGCCGGGGCAGCTGGCCGCCGCTGGCCTGGAGGTCCCGCAGATGCCACAGCAGCTGGGGCAGCGCCTTGGCGCCGGAGGTTTCAAAGGAGGCGGCGAAGCGGGCGAAGGCCCGGAGATTCCGGGTGCGGCTCAGACCGTCGGCCATGGCGGCGAAGACGTGGAGCATCCCGGTCCGGCGGAAGACGCTCTCCAGCAGCGCCCGGAGGTTCATCCACTTGGCGTCCTCCCGCAGGGCGGAGAGGGTTTCCAGGAAGGGGGCAAAGGCTTCGGGCTCCCGGCAGATGGCGTCGTAGAGGTCCGAGGTCCGGTCCCGGGTCCGGGGCTGGGCCAGCTGATCGGGGCTGACGCCGAAGAGGGGACTCAGGAGCACCGCGGCCAGAGGCACGTCCTGGTGGGGATCGTCCAGCACCTGGAGCAGCGATACCAGCAGCTGCACCTCCGGCGTGTCCAGCAGGCTGCCGCCCCGGTCACAGACCGCCGGGATGCCCTGGCGGCTCAGCTCCTCCAGATAGATCTGGGCCGTGCCCGAGAGGGACCGCATCAGAATGGCCGCGTCGCCGGGCTTCATGGGCCGGAGGCCGTCTCCGTCGGAAACGGGCTCGCCCTGGTCCAGCATCTCCCGCAGACGGCGGGCCGCGTAGCGGGCCTCGGCCCGGACCTTGTCGGGGGCCTCCTCGCCGGAGTCGGTCAGACAGTGGAGCTCCACCGGCTGCTCCAGGGCGGGGAAGGACCGGCCGGGCCGCAGGGCCTCCCGGTCGGTGTAGTCCAGGTCGCCCACGGCCTTGCGCATGACCAGGGAGAAAACCTGGTTGCAGGCGGCCAAAATCTCGGGCCGGGACCGGAAGTTCTCCGAGAGCAGAATCTTCCGGGGCTCGCCCCCTTCAGCCTGGGCTGCGTCGGGATACGTTTCGTATTTCGCCAGAAACAGCGTCGGATCGGCCAGCCGGAAACGGTAGATGGACTGCTTCACGTCGCCCACCATAAAGCGGTTGCGGCCCGCCCGGGAGATGGCCTCGAAAATGGCCTCCTGGACGGCGTTGGAATCCTGGTACTCGTCCACCAGAATTTCGTCGAACCGGGCGCTGACCTCCCGGGCCACGGCGGTGGGCTGATGGGTATAGCGGTCGGTCAGCAGGCGGATGGCCTGGTGCTCCAGGTCGGAGAAGTCCAGCACCCGGCGGCGGCGCTTTTCGGCGGCGTAGGCCTGTTCCACCTGGACGGTGAAGGCCAGCAGGGTCTGGAGCGCCGGGGTTGTCTCGGTAAGGTCGGCCAGCATCTCCCGGGACGGGGCGAAGAACCGGTCCTGCCAGGCCTTCAGCTCCGACCAGGCCGTCGTGCGGACCTTGGCCAGCCGGTCCTTGACCGCCGGGTCCTCGGGCTGGCGGATGGTCCCGGCCCGGCCAAAGCTGGTGATTTTCTTCTCGATCAGCTGGTCCCAGGTCTCGAATGCAGCCAGCTTTGCCAGCTGCCGGAGATTTTCCTCAAAGACCGGCCCCAGACCCTTCCGGATCTTGGGATAGGCCTCCATCTCCCGGAGGGCGTCGGCCAGCTTCTCCTGCTGCCGCCGGAGAAAGGCCCGGAACTCGTCTAAGAGGTAGGCCCCCCAGGGCGTCTCGGCGGCGTCGGCATAGCGGGAGAGGTCCAGGATCTCCGCCATCTCCGCCTGCCAGGCCGCCGGGTCCGGACGGCAGCGCAGCTCGCCCAGGACCATGGTCACGGCCTCGGGCAGCCGCCGGTCGTCCCGGCCATAGCCGAAGACGTCGGCCATGGCGAGGAAGTCCGGATCGGCGGCGGTATAGGCATCCTCCAGCGCCTGGTCCAGTACCCGGGCGAGGATGGCCCGGCTTTCGGCCTCCTCGGCCACGCGGAAGTCGGCGGGCAGATCCAGCCGGTGGGCGTAGGTCCGCAGCAGATTGCCGCAGAAGGCGTGGACCGTGGAAATCTCCGCCAGATAGATCCGGTGGAGCTGCCGCTGCAGGTGGCGGTTCTCCGGCTCCAGGGCCAGCCGCTGGCTCAGCGCCTGGGCGATTTTCAGCCGCAGCTCGGCGGCGGCGGCCTTGGTGTAGGTGATGACCAGGAAGTCGTCGATGTTCCGGGGACGGACCGGGTCCAGGACCTTCCGCAGCAGCCGGTCCACCAGGACCTTGGTCTTGCCGGACCCCGCCGCCGCCGAGACCAGCAGCGCGCCGCCCTCGTTGTCCACCACCGCCTGCTGGGCGGCGGTCAGTTTGATCTCAGCCATGGCGGTCCTCCTCCTCTAAGATCTGCCAGAATGTGGCCGCGTCGGTGGCGGCGAAGTTTCGGGTCTCCCGGGGACAGAGGTCCCCGTGGCAGACGGTTTGATAGTCGCAGAATTTACAGGCCCCGTCGCTGCCCCGCTGGACCGGGTTGGGCCCCACGGCCCCGGCGGCAATCTGGTCGGCCATCTGGGCCAGGGTCCTGGTCACGTGGCGCTCCAGCAGGGCCAGCTGGTCGGCCGTGGCCAGATTGCCCACGGCCTCGCCCTTTTTTATCTGATAGGGCATAAACCGGGGATGGGCCGGGTCGGCCTCCATGGCTGCGAGAATCTGGTCCCAGCCCAGGATCAGACCCCGGCGGCGGCGTTCTTCCCGGTGGGCGTCCCGCACCTCCTCCTCCGAGGGCTGGGGCTGGGTCAGAGTGTAGGTCTGCCGGGCCGGCAGATAGAGCACCCCGGCGGGAATCAAGGCGTCCCGGCCGAAATAGGCCCCGCCCGCCGCCTGGAGGGCGAAGAGGTAGATGAGCATTTGGAGCCCCGCGCCGTAGAGAATATCGGTGTAGTCAAAGTCCTTCTGGCCGGTCTTGTAGTCCACCACCCGGACGTAGGTCTTGCCGTCCATCTCGCAGAGGTCCACCCGGTCCACAAAGCCGGAGACGCGGCAGACGGCGGTTTGCCCCGCGATTTCCACCGGCGGCAGCGCGCCCTGGGCCGAGAACTCCAGCTCGCAGCCGGCGGGCTGAAACCGGCTGTCGTGGAGCTCCTCGCCCAGATCCAGCACCACGTCCAGCACCTCCCGCCGGGCCCGGCGGAACAGGTGGGCCGCCCGCTGGGCCTGCTGGGGAAAGCGCTGGGCGGCGTAGCGGTCCATCTCCTCCACGGCGATGGCGGTGAGCCGCTGGGCGGTGACGGCGGGGAAGCCGCCCTCGTCGTTGACCCGGCCCACCGTGGCCTCCAGCACGGCGTGGACGAAGGTGCCGAAGGCCGAGGGGTCCATCTTGGCCTGCTTCCGGGGCTGGGCCTTGAGGCCGTAGGCCAGGAAATAGGAGAGACGGCATCCGGCGTATTTGTCGATTCGGGAGGCCGAGAGGTAGAGGGTCTTGCCGTAGAGCCCGGCCACAGTCTCGGGGGCGAGGGGCGTGAAGTCGTAGTCCCGCCGGGCTTTCAGCCGCGCCCGTACCTGGGAGAGGCCCGGCAGGTCGCGCCCGGAGCCGTGGCGCAGGTCGAAGGCCGCCAGCCCCTCCGGACTGAGAAAGACCTCGGCGGGTCCTTCGTGCACGGACGCCGGGAAGGCCCGGGCCGCCCGGCGGAAGAGCCACGCCGGCTGTTCCCCGGTATAGGACAGGGCGATGGTTTCCTCGGCGGCGGCGAGAGCCGCGGCGATGCGGCCCATCTCCTGATCCAGCTGGTCGGCCCGGCTGGGGGCCAGGGAGATGCCCTGGGCCAGCAGCCGCCGCCGTTCCTCCTCGGTCAGTAAGCCCTCGGCCCCGCGATAGGCCGGGAAGGCCCCGTCGGCGGTTCCCAGCACCAGCAGGTGCTTCGTCCGCCGCTGCCGCAGATCCGGCAGGGGACCGGCCAGAACCTGGTCCAGCCCGGCGGGGATGGTGCCGACGGCGTATTGACTCAGCAGCGTCCGCACCAGACGGACAAAGCCGTCGGGGGTCCGGGGCGTGGGCCCCAGGGCCAGCCACAGCTGCTCCAGGCAGTCCCGGAGGATGTCGTAGAGCTGCCGGAGCTCCTGGGCCATCTGATTTTCTCCGGCGGCCAGACGGGCCTCGGCCTCCCGGGCCAGCCGCTCCCGGAGCTGCACGGCGTCGAGGAAGTCGGCCAGGGCCAGGGTCATCTCGCCGGTGGTACCGGCGGCGCGGATGGCGCGGCGCAGAGTGAGGAGCTCCGCCAGGGCCGTTTGCCGGTGGGTGTTGAGGGCGGCCAAGGCGGCGCGGTCGCCGTCGGTCCAGTCCTCGCCGTAGCCCCGGGGATGGAAGGTCCAGTCCTGCTCCCAGAGACTGCCGTGGAGATTCCAGCGGAAGGCGTAGCCGTCCAGCCGGTCGCACCAGTCCCGGTCCTCCAGAGGCAGGCCCGATTTGAGATAGAGCGCCGCGTCCTCGTAGTCCAGAGGCCCGGCCGCCGCGGCCAGCGCCGAGAGTACCGCCCCGTAGACCGGCTTGCTCAGCAGATCCGTCTCCCCGGCCAGGTACAGAGGGAGCCCGGCCTCGGCAAAGGCGGCCCGGAGCGGGCCCTCGTAGAGCCCCGGGTCGCAGAGGCCCAGGGAGATATCCCGGCACCGGCTGCCCCGGGCCAGCAGCTCCTTGACCCGCAGGGCCGCGCCCCGGCATTCGTCCTCTACGGCCTCATAGGCGGTCAGGGCCACGGAATCGGCCTGGAAGGGACCGGCGGCTCCGGCGAAGAGGCAGTCCAGCAGGGCCTGGACGCCGGGGTCCCGGGGCTGCCGGGCCGTCACCCGGTCCACGGTCACCGGAATGCTCCACTGCGCCGCCAGCAGGCGCAGGCTCCGGGCGGTCTCCCGCACCGGACGGGTGATGGCCGTCTCGGCATCGCCGGTGGTCAGGGCCACGGTCAGGCCCCGGCTCCGGCGCAGCAGCGCCTCCAGCACCCGGAGCTCGGCCCCGGTGAAGTCGGAGAAGCCGTCCACCCAGATCCGGTGGGAGGCGGCCCAGTCCGTTTCCACCAGCCGGTCGGCCAGAACCGCCAGCTTTTCGGCCGGGTCCGCCGCCCCCTGGGCCGTCACCGCCAGATAGCCCTCGTACAGCAGGGCCAGCTCCGTCAGCTTCTGGGCAAACTGCCCCTCCGACCGGCCCGCCGCCTCCAGCAAAGCCGCGGGAGTCAGACAGTAGCTTTGAAATTCCTCGGTCATTTTCACCAGATCCGCGAGGAACTCCGGCCGCCGCAGCACCGACGCGTAGAGATGGATGTTGGAGGCCGTCTGCTCCGCGGCCAAAGCCATGGCCAGCAGCCGTCCGCCCTGGTCGAGATAGGCCCGAGCCGCGCCGCCGTAGGCGGCGGCCACCCGGTTCCACAGCCGCGAGAAGCTCAGCACCTCGGCATAGCGGCTGATGCCGTCGCCGCCCACCTGACAGAGGGTCCGCTCGGCCTCGTGGGAGAACTGCTCCGGCACCAGAAGGATCTGCCCCGGCTCCGCGGCCGCCTGCCGCACCAGCTTGTCCGCCAAATGCCGCGACAGCGCCGTCCGATCCGCGCCCGTACACAATGTCAGCATATCCGTCCCCGCTTTCGTTGGTAGATGGCCCTATTATACGGAGTTTTCCCCGATCGCGCAACCCCGGTGGTCCCAGCGGTGCGGTCCGGGCGGCCTGTATGGCCGCCCGAGCAGGCCCCCGATTCCCGCCGTACCCCCGCCGAATCTCGTAGGGCGGCATGCCCACATGCCGCCATGACCGGGTTTCGACGATTGCGAGCCAGGCGATTCCGGCAGCCTGGTTAGGCGGGGTGTGGGCACCCCGCCCTACGGACCAGGTCAATGGTACGTCGTAGGGGCGGCCTTTATGGCCGCCCGAGGAGACAGGCGATTTTTACCGCACTCCCGCCGAATCTCGTAGGGCGGCATGCCCACATGCCGCCATGACCGGGTTTCGACGATTGCAAGCCTGGCAATTCCGGCAGCCTGGTTAGGCGGGGTGTGGGCACCCCGCCCTACGGACCAGGTCGAAAGCGCGGCGTAGGGGCGGCCTTTATGGCCGCCCGAGGAGACTGGCGATTTTTACCGCACTCCCGCCGAATCTCGTAGGGCGGCATGCCCACATGCCGCCATGACCGGGCTTCGACGACCGCAAGTCTGTCCGAAGGCGCCGTAGGGGCGGCTATCAGCCGCCCGAGCAGGCCCCCGATCCCCGCCGCACCCTCGCCAGACGCAATAGCCGCAGGCATGGGCGGAGGCGCAAAAAACGCCCCGCACAGGCGGGGCGCTGGAGATACGGAATCAGTTCTTGTTGAAGATTTTGAAAATGGCGTCGATGTCGTTGTCGTCCTCCACGGGGGCGGCGGGACGGCTGCTGCCGCGCTCCATGCCGGAGGAGAAAGCGCCCAGACGGGTGGTGGGCTTCTTCTCGTCGAAGCCCGTGGCGATGACGGTGACGCGCATTTCGTCCTCCAGGGAGTCGTCGAAGGCCGAGCCGAAGATGATATTGGCCTCGGGATTGGCGGCCTCCTGGACGATGCTGGCAGCGGTCTCCACGTCGTCCAGACCCAGGTCGGAGGAGCCGGTGATGTTGATGAGCACGCCCATGGCGCCGTTGATCGAGGTCTCCAGCAGGGGGCTGGCCACGGCGGCCTGGGCGGCCTGCTCGGCCTTGTCGCGGCCGGTGGCGGAGCCGACGCCCATATGGGCCCGGCCGGCGTCCTTCATAATGGCGGACACGTCGGCGAAGTCCAGGTTGATATTGACGTGCTCCGAATAGCCCACCAGCTCGGAGATGGACTGGACGGCCTGCTTGAGCACGTCGTCGGCGATGCCGAAGGCGTTGGCAAAGGTGATCTTCTGATCGGTGACGTACTTGAGGCGGTCGTTGGGAATGATAATCAGGCTATCGACCTTGTCGGACAGGTTGGCGATACCGGCCTCTGCCTGCTTCATACGGTTGGCGCCCTCGAACTTGAAGGGCTTGGTGACGACGCCCACGGTGAGGATACCGGACTCGTGGGCCAGATCCGCGATGATGGGGGCCGCGCCGGTGCCGGTACCGCCGCCCATACCGGCGGTGATAAAGACCATATCGGTGCCCTCGAGGACCTTGGAGATGGCGGCCTTGGATTCCTCCGCGGACTTCTGACCAATGTCGGGCTTGGAGCCAGCGCCCATGCCGCCGGTAAGCTTTTCGCCGATCTGGATCTTGTTGCGGCAGTTGGACTTGTTGAGGTCCTGCTTATCGGTGTTGACCACCACAAATTCCACGCCGCCCACACCGGCCGCGATCATTCGATTGACGACGTTGTTGCCGGCGCCGCCGACACCGATCACTTTTATGGAAACGACTTTTTCTTCAAAATCAGGCATGGGTTGTTCCTCCTATGTAGAAATGCTGCAAAGCGTTTTCAGTTCACATAATTATACTTCATTATAATATCGCGTATCCCGCCTCAGGTCAATAGACAATTCGAGAAATTATGGTAAAAATCACTCGGTCTGCTCCCACTCATGGAAGACGGCGACCCGTTTTTCGGCGAAGGTCAGGTCGATACTGCCCGACAGAGCCGGGTCCAGGCCCTCCAGCACCGCCTGGAGGTACTGGATTTTATAGGAGAGCTCATCGGTACCGCCCAGGAGGATCTGGTACTGATCCGAGGCCAAGAGCTCGATGTCGTAGGTTTTCTCCACATTGATGGTGGTGATTTTCTCCATCAGGCCGGTACCCTCCATGGCGCTGACGATTTCCAGCGCCGCGGCCATGGCGTCCTCCTGACCCTCGGTAGCGCGGGCAGTCTCACCGGCCTGGGGGTTCACCAGCGTGAAGCCGGTCATTTCCACCACCTGGCCGGTGAAATTGTCCAGGGAGCTGCCGAGGATACGGCCCTCGGTGTTGATGTACCAGCTGCCGCCCACGTCGGCCTCGACGAGGCCCGCAATCTGGCTCTCCTCCACCTGAATCACCACGGTGTCGGGGAGAATGCGGCCCACGCTGACGCGCTGGACATAGGGAAGCCGCGCTTGGATACTGCCGCCGACGGCTTCACGGTTGAGCATAAAGAGATTGTCGCCCGGGGAGATGCCCGAGGCGTTGGCCACCTGGTCCCAGGAGTAGATGCTGTTGCCCTGGACCTCGATGGTACGGACGCGGAAAAAGAGGGCGACACCCAGTACAATGGCCGCCACCACAGCCACCATAATCAGCAGCCGTCCGATGATGCCCGTATGAAGTTCCCGGCGGCGGCCGGACCGTTTGGCCCGACGGCGCGCCCGATTGCGCGAATTAGCCATGATGACCTCCCGAAATCAGAGCTTCGCTCCGACTTAGAGAGTATTATACACGATCGGAAGGAAAATTTCCAGTCGGATTCTTTCCTGTGCAGATAGAAGCGCCCAAAGCCCGGAGTTTTTCCTCCAGTTTATCATACCCCCGGCGCAGATGTTTTATCCCTGTGACGGCGCTTTCCCCGGGGGCCTGGAGGGCGGCCAGCACCAGGGACGCCGCGCCCCGGAGGTCGGTGCCCTCCACCAGGGCCGGACGCAGGGCCTCCACGCCCCGGACTGTGGCTCCTGCACCGACCACCTCGATTTCCGCGCCGAACTTCCGCAGCTGGGCCACATGGGCGAAGCGGCGCTCGAAGATGGTCTCGGCGAAGCGGCTCTCGCCCCGGGCGCGCAGAAGGGCCGCCATCATCGGCGCCTGGACGTCGGTGGGAAAGCCGGGGTAGGGGGCTGTGGCGATTTCGGAGACGGCCCGGAGCCGCCCCTCGGACCGGAGTGTTACCGTGTCCCGGCCCCTGCAAATTTCGCACCCGGCATCGGTCAGCGCGTCCAGCACCGGGCCTATGTACTTGCCGTCGGTGCCGGTCAGGGCCACGTCGCCGCCGCAGCCGGCACAGGCGCAGAGAAAGGTCGCCGTCTCGATCCGGTCAGCCATGACGGTATAGGACGCCCCGTGGAGGGGCGCGCCGCCGCGGATGGTGATGGTATCGGTGCCCAGGCCCGCGATGTCGGCGCCCATGGCCTGGAGGAACCGGCCCAGATCCTCGATTTCCGGCTCCCGGGCGGCGTTCTGGAGGACCACGGTGCCGCCGCAGCCCACGGCGGTCAGAAGTACGTTTTCCGTCGCGCCGACGCTGGGAAACAGCAGCTCAATGGCTGCGCCATGGAGCGCCGGGGCCTCGCAGAGGATGGAACCCTCCCGGAGCACCACCGAGGTCCCCATCCGGGCCACGGCGTCCAGATGCAGGTCGATGGGCCGCCGTCCCAGCGGACAGCCGCCGGGCATGGTCAGGGCTGCCGCGCCGAAGCGGGTCAGCAGCGCCCCGAGAAACAGCACCGAGGCCCGCATCCGACCCATCAGGGAGCCGGGAATGGCGTGACGGCGGACGTTTCGAGTGTCCACCCGCAGCGTGTCGCCCCGGCGGCTCACGCTGCCGCCCAGGGCTTCGATGATCTCCCCGGCCAGGGCTACGTCGGTAATGGCCGGGCAGCGGCTGATGGTATACTGCGCCCCGTGGGCCACGGTGGCTGCCAGAATAGGCAGCGCGGCATTCTTGGACCCGCTGATGGCAATGCAGCCCTTCAGGGGCCTTCCTCCGTCGATCAACAAAGCCTCCATAGGCGCCTCCCCAAGGTTTTTGCCATCCTATGCGGGAGCCGGTCGAGACGTGCGGGAGGCAAAACGGGGGAAAGCGGCGTGAGAAAGGCCTCTAGGCTCTGCTCAGCTCTACAAAAAAGCGGTTGACGCCGTTTTCACTCTCGGCCCAGAGTCTGCCCCGGTGGGCGGTGACGATGGCCTGGGCGATGGAGAGTCCCAAGCCGTAGCTGCCGTCGCGGCGGCGGGACGGGTCGCCCCGGTAGAAGCGCTTGAAGATTTCGGTCCGCTGGGCCTCAGTCAGGGGCTCACCCCCGTTGGCCACGGTCAAGCGGCAGCGAGTCCGGCCGTAGGCCCGGAGCGTTACCGTCACCGTGCCGCCGGGGCGGCTGTATTTCCGGGCGTTGTCCAGGAATATGGACACCAGCTCCTGCAGCCGCGCCGGATCGCCCTGGACCGAGATGCCCGGTTCCACATCCAGCTCCAGCGTCAGCCCCGCTTCAAAGAGCACCGCCTCCAGAGGCAAAGCCGCCTGGGTTACGGCGTTGCTCCAGTCTACCGGCGCCAGGGCCGACGGGTCCGGCGCCTGCTCTGCCCGGGCCAGGGATAAAAGCTGCTCCACCAGGGAGCGCATCTGCCGGGCCATGGTCAGAATATTGTCGGCGCTGCTCTGGCGGGCGTCGGGGGCAGTGGCGGGACTCTGGAGCAGCTCGGCGCTGGTGGTGATGACCGCCAGCGGCGTTTTCAGCTCATGGGAGGCGGCGGTCACAAAATCCCGCTGCTGCGCCATGGCGTTCTCCAGCGGCCGGACCGCCCACTTGGAGAGCAGGACGCTGCCCCAGAGAAAGGCAAAAAAGCTGATTAGCCCGAGAATCACACAGGTTTGCGTCAGACTTCGGAGGGTGGACAGCTCGCTGGAGATATCTGCGAAGACCAGGCACTGGCGGTAGGGCGTCTCCACCCGGAGAAATCGAAGATGGTATGCTTCGATGACGCCCAGAGGACGGTCGCTCTCCTCCACGGCGTCCAGCAGGTCCCGCAGGAAGTCCTCGTCAGACAGATCATAATATCCGCCGCCTACGGCGACGATCACGCCGCCCGGAGCCACCTGGATGGTGAAGAAGGGCAGCCGTACGTCTTCGCCCGGCTCGTCGGGCAGCCCCACCTGGAAGGGGTGGGCGGCGATATTCTCCATCATGGCGATGCTCTTCTGCTCCAGGTCGGAGCGGGTAAAGTGAAACACCAGCCCGAAGATGACCGCCAGCAGCAGCGTAGCCACGGTCATATTGATGAGGATGAATTTCAGACGCAGCTTTCGGATCATGGCGTGGCCTCCAGATGATAGCCCAGACGGCGGATGGACTCGATGCGGACATTGGAGCCGATGCTCAGGAGCTTTTTGCGGAGAAAGCCGATGTAGACCTCCACATGGTTTTCCACGGCCTCGGAGTCGAAGCCCCAGACGGCGGTGAGAATGGCCTCCTTGGAGAGATTTTTGGCGCCGGCTTTGAGCAGCAGCCGCATGACCTCGAACTCCTTGGCCGAGAGCCGTACGGACCTGTCGCCGCAGAGAAGCGTGGCGGACTGAAGGTCCAGCACCGTGTTGCCAAAGGTCAGTTCATCCACCTGCGCGCCCTGCCGCCGCAGAAGGGCGTTGATGCAGGCCAGCAGCTCCCGGGAATCGAAGGGCTTGGGCAGATAGTAGTCCGCCCCGGCGTTGAGCCCGGTAATCCGGTCCTCCAGCCCCGACCGGGCGGTCAGCATCAGAATGGGCGTCCCCAGATGCTGGGCCCGCAGCGACCGGGCCAGGGTAAAACCGTCGATTTTGGGCAGCATCACGTCCAGAATCAGAAGATCGTAGACGCCGGACAGCGCATAGTCCGCCCCAGCCTCGCCGTCGTATACCGCCTCGGCCTCGAACCCCTTCTGCCGGAGCAGCGCCGCCATGGAATCGGCCAGCCTCACCTCGTCCTCGATAATGAGAATTTTCAAGCTACCACCGCCTTGCGGAAAAATAGAGAATGGAAAACAGGCGGCAAATCCGCCCCTACATGCACACGCTGGCGTTTCCCACTGTAGGGGCGCATTTTATATGCGCCCGGACCGCACCGCCGGAACCACCGGGCAAGCAGTCAACGCGGCCCTGACCGGGCGGCTGATAGCCGCCCCTACGGCGCATGTTCGACCTGGTCCGTAGGGCGGGGTGCCCACACCCCGCCAAACCAGGCCGCCGGAACTACCAGGCTAGCGGTCAACGAGACCCGGTCGTGGCGGCATGTGGGCATGCCGCCCTACAGTGTTCGGCGGGAATCAGGGGCGCATTCGGGCGGATATATAATCCGCCCCTACATGTGCCCGCTGCCGTTTCCCGTCGTAGGGGCGGCTATCAGCCGCCCGCGAGGTCCGGCGGTCTGTTATTGTATTTATTTGTATTATATCAGATTTTCTTTTCCCCGGCAACCAACGTCCCGGGGCGGGGATCATCCGGAATGACCGCGGGTATCTGGAGCTGATGCCGGCGTATCGGTAAAATGGGCCGATTTATTCCAGAAAACGGGGGAAGCGATTGACAACCTCTTCCGGCTGTGGTACGCTCTTTTTATACAATGTGAACGAGCATTCACACCAATTTCCAGGAGGTTAGAGCCATGGCTTACAACGGATTTGCAATCGACGAATATCTGGACGCGGCGGCTGTGACGGCGCAGCTGGACGCGCTGATTCAAAAGCCGGTTTACTCCATCCGGCGGGACCGGCTCAAGGGGTATGTGGAGGACTATTTCGAGGCCAAATGCCCCCAGTCCAAGGCCATGATTGCCCAGGCCAAGAGGGTCATTCCCGGCGGCGTGCAGCACAATCTGGCCTTCAACTATCCCTTCCCCATTGTCATCACCAAGGCCGAGGGGGCCAAGCTCTACGACCTGGACGGCAACTGGTACTATGACCTGCTCCAGGCCGGCGGGCCCACGATTCTGGGCAGCAATATGCCCGCCGTGCGGGAGCCGGTCATCGAGCTGCTCAACACCTGCGGCCCCTCCACGGGCCTGTTCCACGAGTACGAGTACAAGCTGGCCAAGAAGATTTCCGAGCTGGTGCCCTCGGTGGAGATGTTCCGGATGCTGGGCTCCGGCACCGAGGCGTGTATGTGCGCCGTCCGCATTGCCCGGCTGAAGACCGGCCATAAGAACATTCTCAAGATGGGCGGCGCATACCACGGCTGGTCGGACCAGCTGGCCTACGGCATCCGGGTGCCGGGCACCAAGGGGCTTCTGTCCAAGGGCGTGCCGGGCTTCGTATTCAAGCACACCGACGAGTTCTTCCCGGGGGACCTGGAGGATCTGGAGCGGAAGCTCAAGGCCAACCGCCTGACCGGCGGCACGGCGGCGGTGTTCCTGGAGCCTGTGGGCCCCGAGAGCGGCACCCGGCCCGTCAGCAAGGAATTCGTTCGCGGCGCGGCCAAGCTGGCCCGGGATTACGGCGCGCTGCTGATCTTTGACGAGGTGGTCACCGGCTTCCGCATCGGCCTCAGCGGCGCCCAGGGCTACTTCGGCGTGGACCCGGACCTGACCATCTTCGGCAAGATCATCGCCGGCGGCTACCCCGGCGCGGGCGGCATCGGCGGCCACGCCGACTGCATGGCCCACTTGGGGGCGGGCCTGGATTCCTCGGGCAAGAAGGTGGCCAAGGCCATGTGCGGCGGCACCATGGCGGCCACGCCCATCTCCTGCGTGGCGGGCTACCACGCCCTCTGCGAGATTGAGCGGACCAACGCCTGCGAGGCGGCGGGGCGCATGGGCGACCGGCTGACCAAGGGCCTCCAGGCGCTGATTGCCAAGTACAAGCTGCCCTTTGTGGCCTTCAACCAGGGCTCCATCTGCCATCTGGACAGCGTGGGCACCATGCACTTCGCCATCGACTGGAAGAAGCCCTGGACCATCCCCCAGATTCTCAAGGAGACCGGCATCCGTCAGAAGGAGATGGAGCACATGGGCGCGGCCTATATGGCCGAGGGCATCGTGACGCTGGCGGGGTCCCGGCTCTACACCAGCGCCGCCTATACCGAGGAGATGATCGACGACGTGCTGGCCCGGTTTGAGCGGGTCTTCTCCCACTGCGGGCGGCTGGAGGTCCGGCGATGACCGCCGCCGAGGCCCAGGCCCGGGCGGCCGTGGTGGAGGCGGGAAAGCGCCTCCTCAGCCGGGGCCTGGTGGAGCGCACCTGGGGCAACGTCAGCGCCCGGGTGTCGGAGACGCACTTTGTCATCACCCCCAGCGGCATGGCCTATGAGACCCTCCGGCCCGAGGATCTGGTGCTGGTGGATCTGCGGGATCGGAGCTGGCAGGGCAGCCGCAAGCCCTCCAGTGAAACCGGCATCCATGCCGACGCCTACCGGCTCCGGCCGGAGGTGGGCTTCGTGATCCACACCCACCAGCCCCAGGCCAGCCTGTGCAGCACCGCCGGACGGGGCTTTTCTGTGGAGCATCCGAGCCTGGGCGGCTTTGTCCCCTGCACAGCCTACGGTTTGCCCTCCACCCAGACTTTGCGCCGGGCTGTCAAGGCCCAGGTGCTGGCCCATCCCGACAGCCCGGGGTTCCTGCTGAAGAGCCACGGGGCCCTCTGTCTGGGACGGGATGCCGCCGAGGCCTTTGCCGTGTCCGAGGCCCTGGAGCAGGTCTGCGAGGCCCGGGTGTCCGCCGCCCTGCCGCCCCTGGCCACGCCGCCGCTGCCGGACCTGGGGATCAGCCGCCGGAGCGGCCGCATGTTCACCCTGACCCGCCATGGTCAGGACCGGATTTACCGCGTGAGCGACCTGGGGCTCCGGGGCCCGGCGGCCATCCATGCCGCCATCTACCGCATGACCTCGGCCCAGGCCGTGTTTCACAGCGCCGCGCCGGAGACGGCGGCGGCCAGCTGGCGGCGTGGTCCGTTCCGGCCCATGCTGGACGATCTGGCCCAGATTGCCGGGGCGGAAATCGTCACAGCGGAGCCCAAGCCGACCCCCATCGCCTGCGGCCTGGTGGCCTGCGACGCGGTGATGGTCCGGGGCCTGGGAGCCCTGTGTACCGGCGCGACTCTGGAGGAGGCCCGGGTCGTGGCTTCGTTGTTGGAGAAGGGGGCCCGAGCCTGGCGCTACGGCACCGTGACGCCGGGCTGCGGCCCGCTGGACCGGCGGGACGCCTGGCTGATGCGGCTGATCTACGTCACGCAGTACGCCAAGCGCCGGGGGAAGCCCGATGAAAAAGCTCACTGACGAAAAGCAGGCGGCGCTGCTGGAGGCGGGGATCGCGGCCTTTGCTCGGGCGGGCTTCCGCGGCGCGTCCATCGGGGCCATTGCCGGGGCGGCGGGAACCAGCGTCGGCGTTCTCTATAAATACTATGAGAACAAGGAGGCCTTCTTCGACGCCTGTCTGCGCCACAGTCTCCGGTCCCTGGAGGCGCTGCTGGACCAGGTGACGGCGGAGGAGGGAAAGCTCCTGGACAGCGCCCGGCAGCTGATCCGGGGCCTCCAGGCCTTTTCCCGGACCCATCCGGACCATGTCCGGCTCTACCACCGGATCACGGCCTCCCAGGGGGCGGCGGCGGTCCGGCTGGCCGGGGCCATCGAGTCCGTCACCGCCCGGCTCTACACCGATTGGATCGCCAGAGCCCAGGCCGAGGGCGCGGTCCGGAGCGACATGGACCCCCGGCTCTTCGCGCTGTTCTTTGACAATCTGCTGATGATGACTCAGTTCACCGGCTGCTGCGACTACTACCGGGCGCGGCTGGCCTTTTACCGCGACCCGCCGCCGTCGGACGAGACGGTGGAGGAGGAGCTCTTAAAGTTTCTGGAATCGGCCTTTACCCTGGAGCAGGCGGCCATTTCCCACAGGGAAGAGGAGAGAAAATGACCTACGTACTTGCCTACGATATCGGCACCACCGGCGTAAAGACCTGCCTGTTTGCCCTGGGGCAGGCCGTGTCCCTGGTGGAGAGCGCCAGCCAGGGCTACGGCCTGACCATCCTGCCCGACGGCGGGGCCGAGCAGGACCCGGAAGATTGGTGGAGCACCATGGCGGCCACGACCCGGGCCATCTTTGAGAAGACCGACGTGCCGCCGGCGCAGGTGGCGGGCCTCTCCTTTTGCAGCCAGATGCAGGGTCTGGTCCTGGTGGATCAGACCGGTGCGCCGGTGCGGCCCGCCATGAGCTATATGGACCAGCGGGCCAAGGCGGAGCTGAAGGCCGGGATTGCCCACGGCGTTCAGATCGCCGGGGCCAATGTGGGCAAGCTGCTGACCAGCCTCCGGCTGACCGGGGCCGTGTCCAGCAGCGTCAAGGACCCCCTTTGGAAGTACAAGTGGGTGGAGGCCCATGAACCCGAGGTATTCCGCCGGGTGTGGAAGTGGCTGGACGTGAAGGAGTATCTGATTCTCCGCTGCACGGGCAGAGCTGTGATGACGCCGGACAGCGCCTATGCGACCTTCCTCTACGACACCCGGAAGGGCCATGAGGGCTGGAGCCCCAAGCTCTGCCGGATGTTCGGCGTCAATCCGGCCCATCTGCCGGAGATCTGCCCGGCCACCGAGGCCGTGGGCGGGCTGACGGCGCAGGCGGCGGCGGACCTGGGGCTGGCGCCGGGCATCCCGGTTTTCGGCGGCGGCGGAGACGCCGCGCTGATCGGCGTGGGAGCCGGCGCCACCCGGGTGGGGGACACCCATATCTACTGCGGCACCTCCGGCTGGGTCACCACGGTCACCGACCGGCAGATGGTGGACGTCACGGCCATGATCGCCGCCATTGTCGGCGCGCAGCCGGGCCGGTACAACTATTTTGCCGAGATGGAGACGGCGGGGAAATGCCTGGAGTGGGTCAAGGACCATCTGGCCCTGGACGAAATCGGCATCTATCTCCAGAAGCAAAATGTGGCCGAGAGCCAGGAGGCAATTTACACCAGCCTGTATGATTATCTCAGCGACGCCATTCGGGACGTGCCGCCCGGCTCCGGCGGCGTGATCTTCACGCCCTGGCTCCACGGCAACCGCTGCCCCTTCGAGGACCCCCATGCCGCGGGCATGTTTTTCAACATCCGGCTGGAGACCGGCAAGACCGAGCTGATCCACGCGGTGATCGAGGGAACCTGCTATCACCTGCGGTGGATGCTGGAGTGTCAGGACCGGAAGCTCCATACCTCCGATCCCATTCGCTTTGTGGGCGGCGGGGCCTTGTCGCCGGTGACCTGCCAGCGGCTGGCCGATATCACGGGCCGGAAGATCGAGGTGGTGGCCCATCCCCAGAACGTGGGCGCGGTGGGCGCGGCGGCGGTCATCGCCGTGGGCCTGGGGCTGATCCCCAGCCTGGACACCGTGCGGGATTTTATCCCCGTGGCCGCGGCATATAAGCCGGACCCGGCCAAAACCAAGGCCTATGCGCCGTATTTTACCGTATTCAAGCGCCTGTACCGGGACAACCGGAAGAGCTTCCGGCTGCTGGGCGGCGCGGAGGAGAATTGATGAGAAAGAAAGAACTGATCCGCTCGCTGAAATTTCTGTGCTTTTCCCTGTCGGCGGGGGTCATCCAGATTGTGACCTTCACCCTGCTCAATGAGCTGGTGCGGTGGCCCTACTGGCCCTGCTATCTGATTGCCCTGGTGCTGTCGGTGGTGTGGAACTTCACCCTGAACCGCCGCTATACCTTCCAGTCGGCCAATAACGTCCCCAAGGCCATGGCCCAGGTCTTCGGCTTCTACTGCGTCTTCACCCCGGCCTCCACGGTGCTGGGCAGCTATTTGGCCGACACCCTCCTGTGGAACGAGTACCTGGTGACCATCCTCAATATGGTGTCCAATTTTGTCCTGGAGTACCTTTTCGACCGCCTGGTGGTCTTCCGCAAATCCATCGATACCAACGACCGGGCAGGGAAGCAGGTGTAAAGCCCGCGATTCCCGCCGCGCCCGCGCCGAACGCCGTAGGGCGGCATGCCCACATGCCGCCATGGCTGAGCTGCGATGATTGCAAGTCTGGTGGTCCCGTTGGCTCGGTTTGGCGGGGTGTGGGCACCCCGCCCTACGGACCAGGTTGATGGCACGCCGTAGGGGCGGCTATTAGCCGCCCGCCCAGGCCCGCGATTCCCGCTGCGCCCGCGCCGAACGCCGTAGGGCCCCGCAGACCGTAGGCCTGGTGATCCCGGTGGTGCGGCACGGGCGGCTGCTAGCCGCCCCTACGACGGAAACCGGCATACACCTGTAGGGGCGGATTGTATATCCGCCCGAAAACGCCCGCGATTCCCGCCAAACCCCGTAGGGCGGCGGGGTTCTGGAATCGGAGAAGCACAAACAAGCCCCGAGGGAAAATTCCCCCGGGGTTTTGATACAAATTCGATACAGCCGAACCGTAGAATATTATAAGCCAGTCATAGCGGCCAGGGCGTCGCACTGCTCCTGGTTGAGGCCCTTCTTCATGGAGAGGCCCTCTTCGATGTCCACATCGACCATGGAGCCGTGATTGGAGCAGATGACCCGGTTGGTCCGGCCGGCCAGCAGGACCTCCACGGCGGCGTAGCCCATACGGGTGGCCATGACCCGGTCCCGGGCGGTGGGCGTGCCGCCGCGCTGGACGTGGCCCAGGATGGTCACGCGGGGATCGAGGCCCAGCTCCTCATGGATGCGGTTGCTGATCTCCATGGCCTTGCCGGCGCCCTCGGCGACGACGATCATGTAGTGGGTCTTGCCGGAGAGGCGGGCCCGGCGGATCTTTTCCACCACGTCCCGGTCGAAGTCCATGGGCAGCTCGGGCATCAGCACGGCGGTCGCGCCCACGGCCAGGCCCACGTAGAGAGCCAGATGGCCGGCGTTGCGGCCCATGACCTCCACGACGGAGCAGCGCTCGTGGGACTGCATGGTGTCCCGCAGACGGTCGATGGCGTCCACGGCGGTATTGGAGGCGGTGTCGAAGCCGATGGTGTAGTCGGTGCAGACGATGTCGTTGTCGATGGTGGCGGGGATGCCGACCACGGACACGCCGGTCTTGGCCAGCGCCTGTGCGCCCCGGAAGGTGCCGTCGCCGCCGATGGCCACAATACCGTCCAGACCCAGAAGCTTGCAGGTGGCGGCAGCCCGCTGCTGGCCGGACTCGGTGCGGAACTCATCGCTGCGGGCGGTGTAGAGGATGGTGCCGCCTCGATTGATGATATGGGTGACGGTGCCGGCGTCCATACGGACGATATCGCCGTTGATAAGGCCGTTGTAGCCGCGGCGGATGCCGATGCACTCGATGCCGCGGTACAGGCAGTCGCGGACTACGGCGCGGATGGCGGCGTTCATACCCGGGGCGTCACCGCCGCTGGTGAGGACGCCAATGCGTTTCACAGGATGGTTCATGGTCAAACACCTCGTTATCAATTGATATAGGCCGAACTCAGACGGCGCGTTTGATAGTATTTTATACGATTTTCGGTTCATTGTAAAGGCATGGAGCCGGCGGCAGAAATATTTTTCCGTCAGTGGAAACCTAAACCGTCCATTCTTCGTCCAATGTATTAGGATTTCATAAATATCTGCGTTTTCTCATTGACACAACTGTATGAGCAGCTATAATACACTTGTGAGTATAGTACATCAGGAGGTTCCTTATGAAGTATCGAATTCTTGCCCTATTTTTGGCGTGCCTGACCATGGCCGGGCTTTTGGCCGGGTGCAGCAAACCGGCCGAGACGGACTCCGACAGCGAGACCGAGGGTCCGCAGTACGCCTATCAGACTACCTTCACGCCCCTGGATCTGACGGAGCAGAAGGTCCAGTACATCAACAGCATGTGCCTCAGCGGCGACGCCATGTATCTGGCGGCCAACTGCGTTGTGGGCCAGGAGGAGTCCATCGACCCCGAGACCAATGAGCCCTATCTGGATGATAACCAGGAGCCTGTGATGTACGACGTCTATGAAACGCGGATTCTGGCCATGAATCTGGACACCCAGGAAGTCCGGCAGCTGGACGGCTACACGCCTTCGGAAATTCCGGAGGGTATGGAGGGCAGCGTCAATATCTCCGGCATCACCCCCGGCGCCGACGGCACCATCTGGATCTGCGAGGATATGTACACCTATTACTACGATCTGCCCGAGGACTACAACGAAGAGACCGACGACATGTGGAATTACTACGTCGAGGGCGGCAATTCCACCAAGTACATCCAGCTGGACGCCGAAGGCCAGGTGCTCCAGACCAAGCCCTTCCAGGTGGAAAACGTCAGCCTGTCCGGCATGGCCATCGACGGCGAGGGCAACTTCTACGGCTCCGACTGGCAGAACCTCTATCTCTTCAATGACGATGGCACCGTGGCCGCCACCATTCCGGTGGAGAACGGCATCAACAGCCTGATTCGTCTGGGCGACGGCAAGGTCTATGTCAATATGTATCTCCAGAAGGAAGAGGAGTACTACAACGCGCTGGTGCCTGTGGATACGGCGGCCAAGGCCCTGGGCGAGGAGGAGATCCGTATCCCCAACAACGCCTACCAGGTCTACCCCGGCGACGAGAACTACTTCTTCTACTATAACTACAACGGTACCATCTACGGCTACAAGAAGGATGTGGAGAATGGCGAGCGGCTCTTTGCCTGGATCGACTGCGACCTCAATGAGAATGACATCCAGCAGTTCTCCATCCGCGCCGACGGCAGCGTCCTGGCCATGGAGGGCCGCTACAACGAGACTACCAGCGAGCAGGAATATAACCTGGTCACCATCCGGCAGGTGGACGCCTCCACCTTGCCCGAGCAGGTGGAGCTGACGCTGGCCTGCATGTATCTGGACTGGGATCTGCGCAATGAGATCGTGGAGTTCAACCGCCAGAAGAACGGCATCCGCGTCAACGTGGCGGACTATTCCCAGTATAACACCGAGGACGACTACACCGCCGGCATCCAGAAGCTCAACACCGAGATTCTCTCCGGCAAGGTGCCGGATATTCTGGTGACCGACAGCCTGCCCATCAAGCAGTTTACCGCCAAGGGCCTGCTGCTGGATCTCTATCCGCTGATCGACGCCGACGAGGAGCTCAGCCGCGAGGATCTGATGACCCACTTCTTTGACACCATTGCCGAGGACGGCAAGCTCTATCAGATCGTGGACACCTTTGCCATCGACTCCGTGGCCGGCCGGGCCAGCGTGGTGGGCGACCGCACCAGCTGGACTCTCCAGGATCTGATGGACGCCAAGGCCTCCATGGGCGACAATGTCTCCATTTTCGGCGAGTACGATACCAAATCCGGCGTCCTCTACTCCTGCCTGAGCCACGCCATTGACAGCTTTATCGACTGGGAAGCCAGAACCTGCTCCTTCGACAGCCAGGAGTTTATCGATATGCTGAACTTTGCCAACCAGTTCCCCAAGGAGTTCAACTACGAGGACTACGACTGGGAGACCAGTGAGAGCGAGTTTGCGCGCATTCACAACGGCAAGCAGATGCTGACCCGCGCCTACATCTATTCTCTCAGCGACATCCAGTATCAGAGCCTCTACTTTGACGGCGACGTGGCCTTTGTAGGCTATCCCACCACCGGCAGCACCGGCAGCACCTTCACCTTCAGTACCGGTCTGGCTATTTCCGCCGCCTGCCAGCACCCCGACGAGGCGTGGAAGTTCGTCCGGACCTTCCTCACCGAGGACTACCAGACGAAGGAATATATGTACGAGCTGCCCACCAATAAGCACTCCTTCGACGCCTATGCCGAGCAGGCCATGAAGCAGGAATACTATACCGATCCCGAGAACGGCGAGGCGAAGCCCGTCTCCACCGGCGGCATCGGCTTCGGTGACGGCGAGATGATCGAGCTCTATGCCATCACCCAGGAGGAGCTGGACCTGTTTATGAAGCTCTATGAGAGCTGCGGCGGCGTTACATCTTACAACGAGAATATCAGCAACATCGTCAACGAGGAGACCGCCGCTTTCTTCGACGGCCAGAAGACCGCCGAGGAGACCGCCTCCCTGATCCAGAACCGCGTCTCCCTGTACATCCAGGAGCAGAAATAATCGCGTGCCGCGGGGACGGCCATGGTGGCCGCCCCCGCCCGGCCGTGCCGCCCGACGGGCTGAACGTTTCTCTCCGCCGCCCACCCCGCATAGAATCGAGCTGAACCTATGGAAAAAACCAAATCCAAACCTGCCCGCCGGATCCGGCCGCTGCGCCGGGCCTTTGACCGGAGCAACGATGCCATCCGCAATGTGATGCACGCCTCCTGCTTCCTGGGCCCCAGCTTTCTCGGCGTGCTGGTGTTCTTTATTGTGCCCTTCGGCGTGGTGGTGTACTATTCCTTTATCAAGGGCCCCATGGACGCCAGCTTTGCCGGCCTCGCCAACTATGAAAGCGTCCTCACCAACGGCGCCTTTCACACTGCGGTGAAAAACACCCTGGTGTTCACCGGAATCGCGGTGCCCCTGGCCGTGGTGCTGTCTCTGGTGCTGGCGCTGATGCTGGAGTGCCGGATTCCGCTGAAATCCCAGTTCCGCACCTTCTTTTTGAGCCCCATGGTGGTGCCGATTGCCTCCATCATCCTGGTCTGGCAGGTGCTGTTCCACTCCAACGGCGTGGTCAATGAATTCCTCGCCAATTTCGGGGTGGAGAAGATCGACTGGCTCAAATCGGACTTCTGTAAGGTGGTCATCGTAGTCCTCTTCGAGTGGAAAAACCTGGGCTATTTTATGATCCTCTTTATGGCGGCCCTGAACAATATCCCCCGGACGCTCCTGGAGGTGGCCGACGTGGAGGGCGCTTCGGCGCTCCACAAGTTCTTCAAGATCAAGCTGCGGTACCTGTCGCCGACGGTGCTGTTTGTGACCATTCTGGCCATTATCAACTCCTTCAAGGTATTCCGGGAGATCTACCTGCTCACCGGCGATTACCCCTATACGGGGCTGTATATGATGCAGCATTTTATGAACAACATGTTCAATAAAAACCTGGATTACCAGCGGCTTTCCGCCGCGGCGGTGATTCTGGCCCTGGGCATGGTGGTGCTGATCGCCATTCTCTTCGCGGTGGAGAACTGGTTCGGAAAGGATGTGGAAGGATGAAAAAGCCCCGGCTCTTTGGCCGCACGGCCCTGACCATCCTGGCGGCGGTGTTCGCCCTGCTGTTCCTGCTGCCCACGGTCCTGACCATTACCAACTCCTTTATGACCCAGAGCGAAATCACGGCCAACTACGGCCAGGTCTTCGCCACGGTCAAGCAGGGGACCAGCTATATCGCCGATACCATCAACCTGAAATTTATCCCCGACAAGGTGAGCTTTTCCCAGTATATTACCGTCCTGTTCCGGAGCCCGGACTATCTCTTGAAGTTCTGGAATTCGGTGATCCTGGTGGTGCCCATCGTGATTTTGCAGCTGATTATTGCCTCGGTGGCGGCCTACGGCTTCACCCGCTGGCGCGGCAAGGTCAGCGACGTGATTTTCTTTTCCTACGTCATTCTGATGCTGATGCCCTACCAGGTGACCCTGGTGCCCAATTACCTGGTCAGCGATTGGCTGGGCATCCTCAATACCCGTTGGGCCATCATCCTGCCCGGCGCCTTTGCGCCCTTCTCGGTGTTTTTGCTCACCAAGTTTATGCGGCGCATCCCCAATTCCCTGATCGAGGCCGCTAAGCTGGACGGCTCCAGCGAGTTCCAGATTTTTAAGAATATCTGCCTGCCCCAGTGCCGCAGCGCCCTCTATTCCATCGCCATTCTGGTCTTCATCGACTACTGGAACATGGTCGAGCAGCCGCTGATCCTGCTGCCCGACGCCTCCCAGCAGCCCCTGTCGGTGTACCTGTCCACGATCAACTCCGGCGAGATCGGCATTGCCTTTGCCATCGCCGTGATCTATATGATCCCCGGCCTGCTGCTGTTCCTCCACGGCGAGGAGTACCTGGTCGAGGGCATCGCCCACTCCGGCTCGGTCAAGGGATAAGCGCCCGCGCCCATGCGAGTGAAATCGCCGGTGGCGGTGAAATATGGCTGCGCCAAGTGAAATGTCCCTGCGGGACGTGAAATGCCTCCGGCGTGTTGCCCGGGACCCGGTCGCGATTCCCGCCAGGCCCCATTGGTTCCACCCTCGTAGGGGCGGCTATCAGCCGCCCGGACCGCGTTGCCGAAACCGCCAAGCCTGCGATTTGCGCACCACGGCAGCGGCGGCATGTGGGCATGCCGCCCTACGGTGTTCGGCGAACGTGCGGTGGAACTCACAGCCTTACTCGGGCGGCTGCTAGCCGCCCCTACGACCAGCCGTTGATCCGTACCGTAGGGCGGGGTGCCCACACCCCGCCGGGGCAGCTTCCATTGCCCGGACAAACCATTTACCCCGCGTCCCCCCGATGGGGCCGCACCAATCACCCTGCGCCCCAGGGCGCCAATCCACAGAGAGAGGTATGATACCCTATGCAAAAGACAAAACGGCGGGAATGGGTCAAGACCTTCGCCATTATCTTTCTGGTCATTCTGCTGATCCTGACCTTTTTCTCCCAGACGATTATGAACCGCTCTCTGCCGGAGGTGGCGGCCCAGTACGTGGAGTCCGGCACCATCAACGCCAAGATCCGCGGTAGCGGCGCGGTGTCCGCCGACGAGACCTATGACGTGACCATCAGCCAGACCCGGAAGATCCGCAGCGTCCTGGTGAAGGTGGGCGACACGGTCAACGCCGGCGACGTCCTCTTTATGCTGGAGCCCGCCGACAGCGAGGAGCTCAAGACGGCCCAGAAGACCCTCAGCGACCTGGAGCTGGCCTACCAGAAGAGCCTCATCGAGGCCGGCAACGCCAGCTCCACCGAAAACCGGGAGGTCCAAAAGCTCCGCGACGCCTATAACGAGGCGCTGGCAACTTTGCGGCTCTATAGCAGCGCTGACCCCAGCCAGATCACTGCCGCATTGGAACAGGCGAAGGTTGAATTGACTTCGTTGCAGCGCGCTTCGGCAGATGCTGAATCCGCATTGGCGGAGGTCAACACGGAACTGACGGAGGCACAGCAGGCGGCCACAGACGCAAGCTCTGCCGTGACAACGTTGCAGACGGAAATCAGCGCGCTGGATACGCAGCTGGAAACATTGATTGTTGCCAGTCGGGATAAAACACGTGCAATTGAAGATGCACAGAAGAAACTGAATGAAGCATATGAAACTAAAAATCGCGATTGGGCGATTCACCAGCTGCGATATGAGGAATTGCAGGGCTATGCCACGGAAAATGGAGTGGTGAATTATACGCTTATGGCCGCCTATGCAGCGGATACGTCTTTCCTGCAAAGATCGAAGCCCGATATTGAATTTACGGAAGATGATTTGAAAGCACTTGCAGACGCCTACGATACCATTTCCAAGGACGACGCGACCATTGCCGAACTGGAAACGACTCTGCGTCAACTCCAGCAAGACGCCAATGACCCGGTCACTGGTGCGACAATGGCACAGCAAATTCAGGACCTGGAAAACGAAAAGACATCAAAAGAGAGAGAGCTGCGTACAAAACAGTATGAAGCCGATGCTGCCGCTGTTCAGGTCGAGCAGGTCAAGAGCCGTGTGGAGCGCTATCAGGAGGACGCTACCGCCGCAAAACGCACTGCCGAAGACAAGCAGGCCGAGGTCGATAAGCTGACCGCCGCCTCCACCGCCGCTGAAACCCTCAAAACGGCCCAGACGGCGCTGGAGGACAAGGTCTTCGAGACCAGCCTGGGGGACTCCGCCAGCCTGGATCTGCAGAACTCCAAGAAGGCCATTGAGGAGCAGCAGAAGGTGGTGGACGAGCTGATGGCCCAGGCCGACGGCCAGGAGGTCACGGCCAATGTCTCCGGCAAGGTCACGGCCATCAACGTCACCGCGGGCAACTCCGCCGGAGCCGATACCGCGCTGGCCACGCTGACCGTGGTGGACCGGGGCTATACCGTCAAGATTGCCGTCACCGCCGACCAGGCCAAGCAGGTCACCATCGGCGACACCGCCACCATCACCAACTATTATAACGGCGACATCACCGCCACCCTGGAGAACATCGCCAACGATCCCCAGAACCCCGGCAAGGGCAAGCTGCTGGTGTTCCGCCTCTCCGGCGAGGGCGTGGAGGCCGGGTCCAATATCACCCTCTCCATCGGCCAGCGCAGCGCTACCTATGACACGCTGGTGCCCAACAGCGCCCTTCGCAATGACGCCAACGGCGACTTCGTCCTGGTGGTCACCGCCAAGAATACGCCTCTGGGCAACCGCTACACCGCCACCCGCGTCGGCGTGACGGTCCTGGCCAAGGACGACACCAAGAGCGCCGTCACCGGCCTGAGCAGCGGCGACTTTGTTATCACCACCTCCACCGCGCCCATTGAGGCCGGTACCCAGGTCAGGCTGGTGGACAACGGATGAAGATACACGTTGACCGCCGCCGCTGGAATCTGGCCATTGTCAACCTGGTACTGGTGATTCTGGTGCTGATCTGCCTGGGAATCTTTGCCGCCGTGGCCGGGACCCTGGACTCCATTCACGCGGCCGACCGGTTCCGGGGGGAGAGCGATATGCGCTTTGCCCAAATTGCCTGCTTCCTGCCCGAGGACATCGGAAAGACCGAGTCGGATATCCAGATGTTCCGCGAAACGCTGTCGCAGAAATTCGTGGACGCCTCCATCGAAGCGCCCGAGGGCGGCAAGCTCTACATAGACGCCTACAGCGGCTCCGCCCGCTTCTCAGTCACCGGCGACCATGGCGCCGCCGAGGTCAAGGCCATCGGCGTAGGGGGGAACTTCTTCCACTTCCATCCCCTGCGCCTCCGGTCCGGCAGTTATATCGCCGAGGATGACTTCATGCTGGACCGGGTGGTCCTGGACGAGACCCTGGCCTGGCAGCTCTTCGGCGGCTTCGACGTGGCCGGGCTCACCATCCAGATCAACGGCCAGCCCTTCCAGGTGGCCGGCGTCGTCCGCCGGGAGAGCGACTTTGCCTCCAAAGAGGCGTATCTCGACGGCGCCAGCCTCTTCCTCTCCTACAGCGCCATGGCGGCGCTGGACGAGAACAGTAAAATCACCTGCTATGAAATTGTCCTGCCGGACCCCATCACCGGCTTCGGCCTGAGCACCGTCTCCGAGAACTTCGATACCAAGCTGGGCGACGTGGTGGAAAACAGCCGCCGCTATTCCCTGGAGAATCTGTTCAGCGTCATCGGCGACTTCGGCAAGCGCTCCATGCGCAACAACGGCGTGATATATCCCTATTGGGAGAATGCCGTCCGTCTCACCGAGGACTATCTGGCGCTGCTGCTGGTGCTGATGCTGCTCTTCGGCCTGTGCCCGGCGGTGACGCTGGCGGTGCTGGCCATCCGGGCCGTCATCAAGACCTGGCGGACGCTGAAAAAGCAGGTCCCGGCCCGGCTGGACCAGGCGCGGGAGCGCCACCGCGAAAAAATCTATCAGAAGGGCGGGAAATAGCCCGTGGCAGAGATCACGCTCACCCATGTGAAAAAAATATATGATAAATCCGTGGTGGCAGTCCAGGACTTCTGCATGGAGATTCAGGACAAGGAGTTCATCGTCCTGGTTGGCCCCTCGGGCTGCGGCAAGTCCACCACCCTGCGGATGATCGCCGGCCTGGAGGAAATCTCCGCCGGAGAAATCGCCATCGGCGGCAAGGTGGTCAACCGGGTTCCGCCAAAGGACCGGGATATCGCCATGGTCTTCCAGGACTACGCCCTCTATCCCCATATGACGGTTTACGACAATATTGCCTATGGCCTGAAGCTGCGCAAATTCCCCCGGCGGGTCATCGACCAGAAGGTCCGCGAGGCCGCCGAGATTTTGGATATCACGGATCTTTTGAAGCGCAAGCCCAAGGCCCTCTCCGGCGGCCAGCGCCAGCGCGTCGCCATCGGCCGGGCCATTGTCCGCAGCCCCAAGGCGTTCCTGATGGACGAGCCCCTCTCCAACCTGGACGCCAAGCTCCGCAACCAGATGCGGACGGAGATCATCAAGCTCCGCCAGCGGATTCAGACCACCTTTGTCTACGTGACCCACGACCAGACCGAGGCCATGACCCTGGGCGACCGCATTGTGATTATGAAGGAGGGCTATGTCCAGCAGATCGGCACGCCGCGGCAGGTCTTCCACGATCCCAATAATCTGTTTGTGGCGGGCTTTATCGGTACGCCGCAGATGAACTTCTTCCACGGGGAGCTCCACCGGGAGGGCGAGACGTACTTCCTGGAGCTGGGCGGCACGCGGCTGGAGATTGCCGAGGAGAAGCAGCAGCACCTGCGGCAGTACGATGTCCCGGCCCAGCCGGTGGTAGCGGGAATCCGCCCCGAGCATGTCCTCCTGACCGAGGGCGAGGGCTTTTCTGGTCAAGTGGACGTCATTGAGATGATGGGCTCCAATACCCATCTCCACGTCCGCTTCGGCGACGAGGAGTGCGTCATCGTGGTCCCCGACGGCGATGAGCCGGTCCGGGAATTCCAGCATGGCGAGACCGTCCAATTTATGTTCCACGCCGACCGAATCCACCTGTTCAGCCGCGAAACCGAGCAGAACCTGGAGCACGCCCCGGCGGCCCCCGCCGCAGAGGAACCGGCCCCAGCTACAGAAGAACCGGCTCCGGCAGCCGCCGAAGCCCCCAGCGAACCCTGAGACCCCGCCCCCGGCCCAGCCGCGGGGCGGATTTTCTATGCCCACCAGCAAACCCGCCCCTACGCCGCGTTTTCGACCTGGCTCGTAGGGCGGGGTGCCCACACCCCGCCAAACCGCATCGCCGGGACCACCAGGCCCGCAATTCACGCACCCCGGCCATCAACCCCTTCGTAGGGGCGGCTATCAGCCGCCCGAACCGCACCGCCGGACCCACCGGGCCTGCGGGTGGTACGGCGGCTGATTTTGTGGTATCATAAAAAACAGCCGCTGACACAGAGAATCCACACGGCGGCGGTAGGATGGCGGGGAAGGGAGAGAAAACCATGGACTGGAATATTCTGATCGTGGAGGACGAGGCCAAGCTCCGGGAGGTGCTGTGCGATTTCCTCCGCAGCAAGGGGGAAATTCCGGCGGAGGCCGCCGACGGAGTCCAGGCCCTGGGCCTGCTGGAAGAGCGCGACTTTGACGCGGTCCTGCTGGATATTATGATGCCCAATCTGGACGGCCTGTCGGTGTGCCGGGCCGTGCGGAAGACCAACGACGTGCCGATTATTCTGCTCACCGCCCCTGTCCGACGAAGCGCTGGCCCACGTGTGGGACGCCTTCTACCGGGCCGACGAGGCCCGCAGCGGTCCCGGCACCGGCCTGGGTCTGGCCATCGCCCATCAAATCATCGCCCTCCACGGTGGCGCCTGCACCGCCCGCAACACCGCCACCGGCGTGGCCTTCGGATTTTCCCTGTCCTAGGGACGGAAGCATGAGATGATAGAAAAATCCCGACCGCCCTGGAATTCAGGGGTCTGGCCGGGATTTGGTTTCTGCATCATCCGGAATAAGCAGAGAGAACGGAAGCGGCTCGTTTGTCTCCGCCAAATACAGCTCTTCGCATTGCTGTTGGGCTGCGATCAACAGGGAAATGGCCTGCTCACAGGCGTGGAACATGGAAAAATACAGGGCTTGATAGTCTGGCATATTGATCCCTCCTTAACTATAATAGGACAAATTGTCCTAAATGTCAAGGTTAGTCCAGCGACTTTGCTATAGTTGATGCGGTGATGATATGAATCTTCGTATTCGGGACCTGCGGGAGGATGCCGACCTGACCCAGAAGGACGTGGCGGACTACCTGCTCTGTGACCAGTCTCTCTATTCCAAATACGAACGCGGGGAACGCCCGCTGCCGCTGGAGCTGGCAGTCCGTCTGGCCGACTATTACCATGTCACGCTGGACTACCTGGTGGGCCGCTCCGCCTCCAAAATCTGACACCCCCGGCAGGGGGTGTTTTGTTTTTCGTACGCTACACCGTTCGGCGAAGGTGCGGTGGGGATTGCGGGCCTGCCCGGGCGGCCATAAAGGCCGCCCCTACGCCGTGCTTTCGACCTGGTCCGAAGGGCGGGGTGCCGGAACTGCCAGGCCCGCAATCCACGCACCCCAGCCATGGCGGCATTTGATGCAACGGAAAACGCACACCCCAATCGCATGATGGGGTGTGCGTTTTGCTTATTTCTTCTTATGCAGGCTGTCCTTGACCTTTTCCCAGAGGGTGCGTTTGCGCTCCACGGGGACGCTGGCGCGGACGGCGTCGATCATTTGCTGCTTCTGGCAGTCGATGGCGGCGTTGCCGCCGGAGACGTGGCTGTAGGACCCGTCGGGCTGGAGGTCCCGGGCACGGACGTTGTCCTGGAGGCACAGCTCCAGAATATGGTGGATTCTGGCCTTGATCCGTTGATCGTAAATCGGACAGGCGACCTCCACCCGGCGCTCGGTATTCCGGGTCATAAAGTCCGCCGAGGCGATGTACATTTTCTGATTGGGGCCTTCGCCGAAGCAGTAGACCCGGGAGTGCTCCAGATACCGGCCGACAATGCTGCGGATGTGCAGGTTTTCGGTCTCGCCGGGGATGTTGGGCAGAATGCAGCAGATGCCTCGGACGATCATGGTGATCTGCACCCCGGCTTGGGAGGCTTCGCGGAGCTTGGCCATCAGATCCATATCGGTGACGGAGTTGAGCTTGAACAGCATCCGACCCTTGGGGCCCTTGGCGATTTCGCCGTCCATCAGCTGCAGCAGCGTGGATTTGAGGCCCACCGGGGCCACCAGCAGGTGCTGATATTCGCCCTGGAGGTTGCCGATCATCATGTTCTTAAAGAATTCGTTGGCATCCTCGCCGATGGACTGGTCGGCGGTCATCAGCGAGAGGTCCGTGTACATGGCGGCGGTCTTCTCGTTGTAGTTGCCGGTGCCGATCTGGGTGATATAGCGAATGGCGCCGTGCTCCCGCCGGGTGATGAGGCAGATCTTCGAGTGGACCTTATAGCCCTCGAAGCCGTAAATAATGGTACAGCCCGCCTCTTCCAGCCGCTCGGACCAGTCGATGTTGTTCTGCTCATCGAACCGGGCGCGGAGCTCGATGAGCACGGTGACGTCCTTGCCGTTTTCGGCGGCGGTACAGAGGTAGTCCACCAGCTTGGCCTTGCTGGCCAGCCGGTAGATGGTGATTTTGATGGCCACCACGGAAGGATCGTTGGCCGCCTCCTTGAGAAGCTGCAGGAAGGGGTTCATGGACTCATAGGGATAGGAGAGCAAAACGTCCTCCCGCTGGACCAGCCGGAGCATTTTCTCCTGCGCCGGAATAAAGCCGGGGGTCTGGGGCGTGAAGGCCGGATAGGAGAGGAGGCTCCGCCGGGCCTCGGGCAGCTTGCCGGGGATGTCATAGGCAAAGCTCAGCCGGAAGGGGGCCTTGGAAATATAGATCTGATGGTGCTCCAGGGACATCTTCGTCGAGAGATAGGCCTCCAGCTCGCCGGAGATGGTGCTGCTCAGCTCCAGCCGCACCGGGGCCAGACGGCGGCGCTTGCCCAGGACCTTCTGCATCTTCTCGCGGAAGTCGCCGAAGTAGTCTACGCTCTCCTCGTCGGTGGTGATATCGGCGTTGCGGGTCAGGCACAGCTGCACCCGCTCGACGCAGTTGTAGCCGGGGAACAGGTGCTCCAGATACTCCTGGACGATGTCGGCCACGGTAAGGAAGCGGATGGTGTTGCCGGGCAGGTAGAGCACGTCGGGCAGCACGGCCGGGATGGGCACGCAGCCGAAGGTCTCGTTGCCCTTATATTTGAGCCGGGCCACCACATGGGGGACTTTGTTCTGCAAATGGGGGAAGGGATGATGGGTGTCCACAATCTGAGGCGAGAGCACCGGCGCGATGGACTGCTTGAAGTACTGCTTGACGTACTTGGTCTCGTCGGGGGTCAGATCCTTGAACCGGAGATAGTGGATGCCGTGGACCTGGAGCTGGGAGGTGATATCGAAGAAGCACCGCTCTCGCTTGGCGTAGAGGGGGCGGACGGCCCGGTAGATGGCGTCCAGCTGCTGCTGCGGTGTCATGGCAGACCGGCTGTCCAGGTTCTCGGGATTGACCAGGGACAGGTCGTAGAGACTGCCGACGCGGATCATAAAGAATTCATCGAGATTGCTGGTAAAGATGGCGACGAACTTCAGCCGCTCCAGCAGCGGCACGGTGGCGTCCATGGCCTCCTCCAGCACCCGGTCATTGAAGCGGAGCCAGCTGAGCTCCCGGTTTTGCAGATAGGGAAGTTTGTCTGACATGGTGAACCCTCGTTTCAGCGCCCGCGGGCGCAATATAGTATTATCATACGGTGCATTCCGGGATTTTGCAAGTAAATTCTGCAAAGGCATGGATTCGGCCCCCTGATACGCCGTAGGGGCCGATGCCCACATCGGCCCGCTGGGTTCCGGGTCTGAGGCAGTACGCCGGCCGCACCGGCTATCAATCCAATTGTAGGGGCGGATTATATATCCGCCCGGACCCGGGTGCGTTCTGTTCCGGGCCCGGTGGTTGCGGTGGATGGGCAGGGCGCATATTACAATGCGCCCCTACGGCGGGATTGGCGGTTGGTGCGGTCGGCGGTGGTGCATCCGACAGGGCGGGGGAGTGAATAGTGAAGAAGTAGTCCAGGCATACAACGCCCCGAGGTGGAATAGGATGTATGGGAAGTGAAAGCCATGAACGAACGAATGGAATGGGCGCAGCTGCTGCCGGACGGCTGCCGGGCGGCGGTGGTGGACGGGGCGGAAGAGATCCGTCTGGCGGTGGGGCAGCCGGTGACGGTCCGAGCGGCCGGGACCGAGCAGAGCTTCTGGCCTGCGCTGACCCAGCGGGATCTGGAGGACATGCTCCAGCGGGCCTGCCGTCACTCTGCCTATGCCTATACCGACACCCTGCGGCAGGGGTATGTGACCATCGCCGGGGGCCACCGCATCGGAGTCTGCGGCTTCGGCGTCGTCCGGGACGGAGCGGTTCAGACGCTGCGGCAGCCCACCTCCTTGGTGATCCGGATTGCGCGGGCCGTGCCGGGGTGCGCGGAGCCGCTGCTGCCGGAGCTGACCGATTCCACGCTGATTCTCGGCCCGCCCGGGGCGGGAAAGACCACGCTGCTGCGGGACGCCGTGCGGCTGCTCGCGGACCGGCGGCGCTGCCGGGTGGGACTGGCCGACGAGCGGGGTGAGCTGTCGGCGGCCACGGGGGAGGGGCCGGGACTGCCGGTGGGCAGCCGGACCGACGTGCTGGTAGCGGTTCCCAAGGCCGAGGCGGTGATGATGCTGCTCCGCACCATGGGCCCCCAGTGGATCGCATTGGACGAGATCACCGCCCCCGCCGACCTGGAGGCCCTGGAGCGGGCGGCCTACTGCGGCGTAAAGCTTCTGGCCACGGCCCACGGCGACGGCATCGCGGACCTGCACCGCCGCCCGCTTTACCGCCGCCTGCTGGACACCGGCGTGTTCACCCGGGCGGCGGTGCTGCGCCCGGACAAGACCTACGCCGTCCATCTGCTGGACGCGTCATACACCAAGGAGGGAACCCTATGAGATTTGCCGGAATCATCCTGATCGTCGCCTCCGCCGGTACCGTGGGCTTTCGGTACGCCCGGGGGCTCCGTCGGCGGTGCCGCTTTTTAAGGCAGCTGATGGATGCGCTGCAGCTTTTGAAAAACGAAATCGCGGTCTGCGCCACGCCGCTGCCCCAGGCCTTCGCGCTGATGGCCGTGGCCGCGGACGGACCTCTGGAGCAGCTCTTTACCGCCGCGGCCCGGGCCATGGACCGGAGCCATTGGACCACGCCGCTGATGGCGGTCCGGGAGGCCTTGGCCCAGACGCCGGAGCTGTCGGAGTCCGACCCGGCAGCCCAGACCCTGGTGGATTTGGCGGCCCGGCTGGGACGGTACGACACCGACAGTCAGCTCCAGGGAATCGATATGGCTGTGCTGCGGCTCACGGAGCTGCTCCGTCAGGCCGAGATAGAGCGGAGCACCCGCAGCAAGACGTATCAGACGCTGGGCATCTGCGCGGGACTGGCTCTGGCCATTCTGCTGCTGTAGGTGGGCCTATGGAAATCGATCTGATCTTTAAAATTGCGGCGGTGGGGATCATCGTCTCCATCCTCAACCAGGTGCTGGTCCGCTCCGGCCGGGAGGAGCAGGCCACCATGACCACCTTGGCGGCCCTGGTGGTGGTGCTGATGATCGTAGTCCAGCGGATTGCCGAGCTCTTCACCCTGGTGGAGACGCTCTTTCAGTTCTGATGGAGACCATGGCGCGGGTGGCCGCCCTGGCGGCTCTGGCGGCCTTTCTCTGTGTTCTGCTCCGGGAGCGGGAGCGGACGCTGGCGCTGCTGCTGTCGGCGGCGGCCTGCGTCCTGGGCCTTTTCTTGACGGTGCGGATGGTGGAGCCCATTCTCTCCGTGGCCCGGGAGATCCAGGCGCTCTCGGGGCTGGGGACGGCGGTGACGGCGCCTCTGTTCAAGGTGACGGCCATCGGGATGCTCTGCCGGATTGCCGCCGGGGTCTGCGGCGATGCCGGGGAACAGGGACTCCAAAAGGCCGTGGAGCTCTCGGGCTCCATCCTGGCGCTGTATGCGGCGCTGCCCCTGGTGTCGGCGGTGCTGGCGCTGCTGGAGGACATGCTGGGAGGGTAAGGTGCGACGGATCATAGTATGTTTTCTGGTGGCCGTCCTGCTGGCCTTGCCGGCGGGGGCCCTGGACGTGGCCCAGGCCCAGGCCGACCAGTTCGGCCTGGACGGCCTGGAGGACGCCGTGCCCGAGGGGGCGCGGCAGTGGATGGACGAGCTGGACCCGGCGGTGCAGACGGACTTCGGCGCGGCGGTGGGCGAGATCTTCCAGGACGCCGTAGCCCAGAGCGGCCCCATCTGGCGTTCGGCCTTCGGGCTGATGCTGCGGGTGCTGCTGATTGTGGTGCTGTGCCAGATGGTGGAAGCCCTGGGCGAGGTCCAGGGGAGTCAGGCCGTGGCCCTGGCCGGAGCCCTGGCCGTTACGGCCTGCTGTGCCGCCGACGTCAGCGCCCTGGTGGGCCTGGGGCGGGAGACGCTGGAGGAAATCTCCTCCTTCTCCACGCTGCTGATGCCGGTGATGGCGGCAGCCGCCGCGGCCTCCGGCGGGACCGTCAGCGCCGGGGGCCTCTACGCCGTGACGGTGGTCTTTTCCAACCTGCTGATTCGCCTCTCCACAACGCTGTTTCTGCCGATGATCTACGCGGATCTGGCCTTGGCCATGGTGGACGCGGCCCTCCAGCAGGAGCGGCTGCAGGGACTGCGGCAGTGCCTGGCCTGGGTCATCCGCAACGGCCTCAAGGGCGTGATGTACGCCTACACCGGCTTTATGGCGGTGACGGGGGTCCTCTCCGGCAGCGCCGACGCCGCGGCCCTGAAGGCGGCCCAGATGACCATTTCCACGGTGGTGCCGGTGGTGGGCGGCATTATTTCCAGCGCGGCGGAGACGGTGCTCTCCAGCGCGGGCCTGCTGCGCAGCGCCGCCGGGACCTTCGGCATGCTGGCGGTGCTGGGGGCCTTTGTGATGCCCTTTCTGCAAATTGGCATCTCCTATCTGGCCTTCAAGGTGACGGCTGCCTTGAGCGCCGTGCTGGGCAGCGGCCAGGGGCGGCTGCTGGAGGCCCTGACCGGCGCGGCGGGCAATCTCTTGGCCATGGTAGGCAGCGCCACGGTGATGAGCCTGTTGGCCTGCTGCTGCTTTATGAAGGTGGTGACGCCGTGACGGCGGCTGTGACGCGGTATCTCCTGGCGGTGGCGGCGGCGGGGATGCTGGTGAGCTTGATGCTGCCGCTGCTGCCCGAGGGCTCGCCCCGCCGGGTGGGGAACTTTGTGGGGAGCCTGCTGGTGATTCTGGCGGTGCTCTCGCCCTTGCGGTCCCTGGACCCGTCGGATATGGCGGAAGCCATCGCCCGAATCCGCACCGAGGGCCGGGAGGCCGTCACCGGCGTGGAGGTGGGCAGCCGGGAGCTCTTGGCGGCCATCATAAAGGAGGACTGCGAGGCATATATATGGGACAAAGCCCAGGAAATGGGCCTGGAGCTGGAGGTGGTGGTGACAGTAGACGAGGGCACGGGTTATCCCTATCCCACCGGCGCTGTCCTCACCGGCGCTGTGACGGCGGCCCAGCGGGAGATGCTGAGCCGCTGGATGGAAGAGAACCTGGGGATTGCCCGGGAGGAGCAGGAGTGGAGGACGATGTGAAGAAGGACGGGTGGGGCGAACGGCTCCGGGAGCAGCTGCGGCGGCTGGAGCGCTATAAGTATCCTATCTTGGTGCTGCTGCTGGGGGCGGCGCTGCTGCTGATCCCCTGGGGCGGCGGCGAGACCCCGGCGGAGGCTGCGCCGGCCGACGGGACGGACCTCATGGACCCGGCGGCGCTGGAGCAGAAGCTGGAGACGCTGCTGGGGGAGATGGAGGGCGCGGGGGCGGTACGGGTGGTCCTGACCCTGGCCAAGGGCGCGGCCTATACGTATCAGACCGACCGAACCACCCGGGACGGCGAGGAGACCGTAGAAACGGTGCTGGCCTCCGGCTCCGGCGGCGAGGGGCCGCTGACCCGGGAGGTCACGTATCCGGTCTATCAGGGGGCCGTGGTGGCCTGTCAGGGGGCCGACAGCGCCCAGGTGCGGCTGGAGATCGTCCGGGCCGTGGCCAGCCTGACCGGCCTGGGCAGCGATAAGATCACCGTGATCAAATTGAAAGACAAGTAGGAGGATGACCATGAAAACCTGGAAACGAAATGCCATTGCGGCGACCATTCTGGTGCTGATCTGCGCGGGCGTCTATCTCAACTGGAATGCCAACCAGCTGGAGCCGGTGGACTTCACCGAGACGCTGAACGAAGAGCAGGTCCTCAACGATGCCACGCTGACCCTCTCGGAGACCGGGGAAGACGCCACGCCGGTGTCGGCGGAGGAGAGCGTCAGCGCCACGGAGTACTTCGCGAAGATCCGCCTGAGCCGTCAGGAGACCCGGGACAGCGCCGTAGAAACGCTTCAGGAGACCATCGCCTTTGAGGACGGCAGCGAAACCGCCGCCGTCGCTGCCAGCAGTCTGGACGGCATCGTCAGCGACGCCCTGGCCGAATCCCAGATCGAGAGTCTGATTATCGCCAAGGGCTATGCCGACTGCGTGGCCTACATGGGCGACGAGACCATCGACGTGGCGGTCTCGGCCCCGGCGGAGGGACTCAGCGACGCCGACGTGGCGCTGATTTCCGACGTGGTCCTCTCCCAGAGTGACTATACCCTGGACCAGCTGCGGATCATCGAGGTCAAGTAGCGGAGATTCTCGGGGCTGGCAGAGGAAAGTGGTTGCGTTTTTCCGGCTTTGTGATAAAATAAAGTGTAAGATACGCAACGACAAAGGATACGGAGGTCCCACCTATGAGCGAAAGCAAAGAGTATGTCTCCCAGACGTTGGAACACGGCGCCATTCATATTTCCGAGGAGGTCATTGCCACCATCGCGGCCCTGGCGGTCCAGGACGTGGAGGGGGTCTACGGCCTGAACACCACGCTCTCCTCATCGGAGCTCTCCAAGCTGGCCAAACGGGCCCAGCAGGGGAAGGGCATCCGGCTGGTGATCTCGGAGGACGATGAGATCTCGGTGGACTGCTATATCGTGGTCCTCTATGGTCACAGCGTGGTGGACGTGGCCAAGGCCGTCCAGGAGACCGTCACCAGCGCGGTGGAATCCACCACCGGCCGCAAGGTGAAGAACGTCAACGTCAACATCAGCGGCATCACCCTGCCCCGGCCCGCTAAAAAACCGTAAGCCAACGCGAGACCCGGCTGCTTCGCCTGGAGCAGCCGGTTTTTCGTATGCCGGGCCAGCAACCGACGAACCCGCTGTAGGGCGGGGTGACCACACCCCGCCGCATCCAGGCTGGCGCAAAGCCCCGTAGAATTCTCCATCCAGCTCCGCTGGAGAGGTGTTGCCGCACCGAAGGTTTCCCGCAGAGTCCCAGCCTGTGCAGAGGGCGCTGACGCGCCGCCGCCCTGCGGGCGGCACACCTCTCCGTCACGCTTCGCGTGCCACCTCTCCTCAAGGAGAGGCTTTAGGGCCCGTTGCCTGAGAGGGAAGGCTCCCCTTGAGGGGAGCTGGCGCGAAGCGCCTGAGAGGTGTTGCCGCACCAATGGCTTGCCGCAGGGCATCGGCGTGTGCAGAGGGGCGCTTGCGCGCCCCTACCAGCGTGTCGAAAAAGTCTTTTCGCCACGCTGTGCGTATTTTTAAACTTTTAAAAAAGTTTAAAAATACGTGTTAATTGAACGCGCATGGCCCAGGCCAGCTTCTCTTGCCCTTCGGGCAATTCACCTTCAGGGGTCTTAACCCCTTGCACACATTCCCACACTGCTCTGTCACATCAGCTTTCAGCGAGGGTTTTTGACAGTCTG
>DVFN01000016.1 GCA_018713205.1 Candidatus Avoscillospira stercorigallinarum
CCCCGCTGCTCTATCTCAAAAGTCTTCAGCGGGTTTTTCGACAGCCTGATGTATTTCCCCCTTTTATAACTGCACGGATGGGGCAAAAGATTGGGCGAAGGCCGCAGACACAATTGTGCGGTGATGCCTTAGCAAGATATACATTGCTGCGCATATAATTCTCCCGGTCTGCCGCTCGTTTGAGGCCGGGAAAAATAAAAAACCGCTGTAAACCATTGAAAAACGGCTTACAGCGGTTTTTGGCACCCCCGGCGAGACTCGAACTCACTACATTCCGCTTAGGAGGCGGACCCTCTATCCTGGTGAGGTACGGGGGCTTGAAGTGTGAGTATTGTATCGTATCCGATGGGGGATGTCAAGGGTATGGGCGTCATACGGCCAGATAGGGCTCGTAGATCTCCCGGGGGATTGTGAAGCGGGGACAGCCCGCGGCGCCGGGGGCTACCTCGTATTTGTCAAAGGCAATGACTAAATCTCCGTTTTCATCGAAGAAGAAGTTCTGGTCCGGATCGATGGCGCGGAAGTTCATGTCCTCGTACTCCGAATCCACCCAGTACATTCCTGTGCCGGCCTCGTTCTCGGCCTGCATCTGACGCTGAATCTCGGCGCTGATGGCCTCGATATAGCCATCGCCGGTGAACAGGTCCGAGAGCGTGACAATTTCGCCGGTGGACTTGTCAATGTGATAATAGTAATAGGTCGTGTTGCTGCTGCCGGCTCCCTGCCAGACCTCCAGCTCCAGGGTGAACCAGAGGTCGGTATTGGTCACCACCCGGTGGCGGACCTCCAGCGCCGTGTGGGCCTGGTCCCCCAGATCGGCGGCGTCGGCCTCGAACTGGTCTATCAGGGTCTGCGTCAGCGTCTCCACGTCCTGGTTGATGGTCTCGACGGCCTCCTGAATGGCGCCCGCGCCGCTGGTCTCCACCGTGGGAATCTCCACCATCAACTGGTGGTACTCGTCCTCCTTGACATAGGTGCGGAAGGTCACCAGCTCCACCAGCTCCCCCACCACCGGGATGGCGCGCATGGAGTCCGCCGCCTGGGCGCTCAGATTGGGCAGGGCGATGAATACGGCCAGACAGGCCGCCAGTGCCGTGCCGAAATACTTCAATACGATGCCGTGCTTTTTCCGCTTCTCGGGCAGACTGTCCAAGGCGTCCTGGATGCAGCCGGCGGCCCAGTCCGGCAGGGGCGCATCCTCCTCCCGCGCCAGGCGCTTGAGTTGATCGTCAAATCGTTCCATGGTACCTCCTATTCCGCCAGCAGGGCCTTGAGCCGCTGCCGGGCACGAAACAGTCTCGTTTTCACCGTGGCCTCAGGGACGCCGGTGATTCGGCTGATGGACTGTAGGTCCAGATCCTCGTAGTAGTAGAGCACCACCACCGACCGATAGTCCGGCGGCAGCTGCTGTACGGCCATCCACAGGCCCAGCTTTTCCGCCGTACCGTCGTGATAGACCGGCTCCGTATCCTCCAGGGGTACGGTCCGCTTCCGCCGCCGCAGAATGTCATAGGCGGCGTTGGTGGCGATTTTCAGAAGCCAGGGGCGGAACTTCTCCGCCTCCTTCAGGGTGTGGAGCTTCTCATAGGCCGTACACAATGCCTCCTGCATGGCGTCCTCCGCGTCGGTCTGATTGGCCAGCAGACTCACCGTCACACGGTAGAGGCTCTTTTCACACAGGTGAACCTGCTGGCTGAACCACTCCTTGGTATATTCCGGTTTGATATTCCGCACCTCCCTACTGCATGGCGTCCACCAGCCAGCGGCTCCAGTCCTGATAGACGCTGCCGTAGACATGGGTGCCGTCGCCGGTGAGATCCGACCGCAGAGCCCCCGTGGCGTCGTCAAAGAGCTGGTTCACGTCCAGATAGATCACATGCTCCCCGTCCGCCAGGGCAGCGATTTTATCATTGAGCCTATTGAGCCGGTCGTTGTTGTAAATCGCGTCCCGGGCCGACCGGTCGGCGTCCACGTGGAGATTGGCCCCCAAATAGATGGTCGCCTCCGGCCGGAGCGCCTGAATCTTCTCCAGCACCTGGGCATACTGCTTGGCTGCGGCATCCAGGTCGTAGCCCAGCTCGTTGATGCCCAGCATCAGGTGAATCCGTTCAAACTGCCGGCTCTGGAGCAGCGCCTCCAGGGTCGTCTCGCCGTAGCCCGATACCTTTACCGTGGTGTCGAAAACCGAGAAGGCCGACATGCCCACGCTGGAGAAAAAGGTCGCTCCGTTCATGCCGCCGTACTCCATCAGGCCCACGGTCCGCGAGTCGCCGATGAACAGGCAGGTGGAGAACAGCGCCTCGGCCGAAAGGGGCTGCTGGGGCGTCTCCGGTTCAGCGGTCTCCGGCTCGTCGGGCGTCTCGGGCTGCGAAGGCTCCGGCTGCTCCGGCGGAGCAGCGGTCTCTCCGGTTCCGGTATCCTGGTGCTCGGTTTCCGGGATCTCCGGCTCCACCACGGCGGTCTCCGGCGGCAGGGCGCTGTGGCGGGAGGCGGCCAGAACGGCGGGCATGGAGCAGAGCAGCGCCAAAAGCATCAAAATCGGGAACCGCAGATGGCGTCTTACATGGTTTCTACGCTTCATAATCTATCACCTAAAACTGAAAATACATAAAGGGGTCGCTGCCCTGCCGCACGATGCAGTAGACGCAGCCCAGGAAGATCGCCACCAGCACCACCGGCATCCAGGGCTTGGGTGCGTACTGCCGGTAGATTCGCCGGGGAACCGGGGTGGAAAAGAGGATTCCCAGGAGCAGCAGCCAGCCGTATTGGCTGCCATACTTGAGGTAGTCCTGGGCGAAGACGCCGGCGGCCTCGCCGCCCATCGGAAAGAGCCGGGAGAGGAAGACCGGGATCTGTCCCAGCTCGGAGATGGCGAAGGGCACCCAGCTGAGGGGGATGGCCAGGACCATATATAGATGCCCCAGCAGCGGCACGCCCTCCAGCACCTTCCGCAGGCCGGCTTTCTCCAGGACCAGCAGCAGGAAGAGTAGAAAGCCCCAGAGGAGGAAGTTCCAGCCTGCGCCGTGCCACAGGCCCGTGGCCAGCCAGACCACCAGAAGGTTGCGCACCGTGCGTCCAAAGCCCTCGCGGCTGCCGCCCAGGGGGATGTAGAGATAGTCCCGAAACCAGCGGCTCAGTGTCATATGCCAGCGCCGCCAGAAGTCGGTCATGGACCGGGCGGTATAGGGGTAGAGGAAGTTGCGCGGCAGCTCCAGGCCCAGCATCAGGCCCAGGCCCACGGCCATACGGGAATAGCCGTAGAAGTCCAGATAGAGCTGGAGGCTGTAGGCGATCAGGGCCATCCAGGCCAGGGGGGTGGAGATGCTGTCAAAGCCGATGGCGCCCACGTCGGTCCACAGCTTGCCGATGCGGTCGGCCAGCAGGACCTTGAGGCCCAGGCCGATACAGAACTCCCGCAGACCCACGTCCACGCCCGCGACGGTGACCCGGGGGCTTTGGAGCTGGGACGCCATCTCGCTCTGCCGGAGGATGGGCCCGGAGGCCGTGTGGGGAAAGAGGAAGAAGAAGACGCCGCACCGGAGCAGAGAGGTCTCCGGCTGCTGGCCCCGGTAGCAATCGATCAAATAGGCCGTGGCCTGGAAGAGGAAGAAGCTCAGACCCAGGGGCATGGGCGGGGCCGTGAGATTGCCGGGCAGTCCCAACAGCATCAGCAGCTGGTTTCCGGCGAAGGCCGCATATTTGAAGCAGAACAGCAGCAGAAAATCCAGTACCAGGCCGAACACCAGCAGCCCCCGCCGCCCGCGGATGGACCAGGCCAACAGGTAGTGAACCACGGTCAGCGCCGCCATCAGGCCCAGGTGCCAGGACGTCTCCCGGCAGCCCCAGCCGTAAAAGACCAAGCTGCCCACTAAGAGCCAAAGCATTTTTCCCTGTCCGGGAAGCAGGTAATATAACAGGAAGAAACAGGGCAAAAAGACAAACAAAAATTCAATACTGCTGAAGCTCATGGGTTCCGGCCTCTCTCTCGACGGGTTCACTGTAATGACGGTCCAACCCGCCAGCAGGTTTCCGTCAAAAAAAGAAAATTTTCTCAGCAGTAAAACGGTGCGGATCGGGTGCGCAATGCATTCCCCTACGCTGTGTGCGGTGGTCGGATGGGTGCATTGGGCCCGGCGGTGCGGCGATAGGAAAACAAAAACAACAGCATCTTGCGATGCTGTTGTTTGGTGGGGGAAGGTGGATTCGAACCACCGAAAGCACTGCTAACAGATTTACAGTCTGCCCCCTTTGGCCACTCGGGAATTCCCCCATATTCGGTTCCTTGTTGAAGAGGTTGGAGCTGGTAGACGGACTCGAACCCCCGACCTGCTGATTACAAATCAGCTGCTCTACCAACTGAGCTATACCAGCGGCTCAACAAGCAAGAATGATTATACACACAGACCCCCGTTTTGTCAACAAGTTTTTTAAAAAAATTTTCGGATGATGGAAAGGCGTCAATTTCCTCTGTCCGCCGTCTTTCAGGCCCCATGGAAAACTGCCCTGGATTTTGGCTGGGCGGCATCCGAGGGGCCATGAGACACCAAACCGCCCCGGACCACAGGACCGGGGCGGCTTTGTGCATTCCTCAGTCCAGCGCTTCGGCCAGGTCGGCGAATTCGGACTGGGAGGCGCTCTGCTTGGGCGCGGCTTTTTTGTAATTGGCGACCAGGGTCGCGGCCTTCTGGATGGGGCGGATGGTCCCCGCGCCGGCCACACAGCCGCCGGGGCATGCCATGCCCTCCAGCAGGTAGCCGTTGAGCTTGCCGGCCTTGGCCAGGGCCATCATCTTCCGGCAGTCCCGGAGACCCTCGGCGTTTATGATCTTCATGTCCACATCCGGCGCCAGCTCTTTTACCACGTGCTGCACAGCAGCGGCCACGCCGCCGCTGACGGCAAAGCCGCGGCCGTCGGCAGTGCCCTGCTCCAGCGGGTCGTTGCCCACCACGTCGGCATACCAGACCTCCTTGGCCTCAAACATGCCCTGGAGCTCCTCGAAGGTCAGCACAAAGTCCACGTCGCTGCGGATGTGCTCCCGGCTGGCCTCCAGCTTCTTGGCGGCGCAGGGTCCGATAAAGCAGACCTTGGCGTCGGGATGCTGCTTCTTCACCATCCGGGCCGTCAGCACCATGGGCGTCAGGGTCATGGAGATATGGTCGCTCTGGTCCGGGTAGCAGATGTCCACCATGGAGATCCAGGCCGGGCAGCAGGAGGTGCCCATGTAGCTCTTGCCCTTCTCCACCCGCTCGAGATATTCCTTGGCCTCGTCCAGGGTGCACAGGTCCGCGCCCACGGCTACCTCCACCACCGAGTCGAAGCCCAGGATCTTCATGGCGGCGGTGAGCTTTTCCGGGGTCAGCTTGTCGCCGAACTGGCCCACAAAGGCCGGGGCCACGATGGCGATGACCTTATAGCCCTTCTTCATGGCGTGGATCAGCTGGAAAATCTGGCCCTTGTCCACGATGGCGCCGAAGGGGCAGCTGACCAGGCACATGCCGCAGGAGACGCACTTGTCATAGTTGATCTTGGCCCGGCCGTACTCGTCGGAGCCGATGGCGTCCATGCCGCAGGCCACGGCGCAGGGCCGGTCCAGCTTGACGATGGCGTGGTAGGGGCAGGCGTCGGCGCATTTGCCGCACTTGATGCACTTCTCCTGGTCGATGACGCTCTTGCCGTGTTCAAAGGAGACAGCGCCCTTGGGGCAGACCTGCTGGCAGGACCGGCTCAGGCAGCCCTGGCACAGGTCGCTGACGCGGACCTGCTTGGTGGGGCAGGCGTGACAGGCGTATTGAATAATGTTAATCAGCGGCGGATCGTAGTATTTTTCAGCGATGGCGCTGTCATTGACGCCCTCGGACAGGGGCCGCAGCTCGGTAATGGGCCGCAGGGGCAGACCCATGGCCAGCCGGACCCGCTCGCCGGCGATGGCCCGCTCCAGGAAGATGGACTCCCGGTGGGATGCAATTTCGCCGGGGACGATTTTGTAGGGAATCTCCTCCATCCGCGAATAGTCCCCGCCCTCGTAGGCCAGCCGGGCCACCTCGGTGAAGACCTGCTTGCGGACGTTGGTGACAAAGGATTCGTAACCGCGCATATGCTTCCTCCTTGAAGGGGTGATATTTCTATTTCCACTGCCATTATACAGGAAGATCCCAAGATTTGCAAGGACAAGCCGGACCTGCAGCGGATGCGTCTGTAGGGGCGGATTTTATATCCGCCCGAACAGGCCCGCGATTCGCGCCGCATCACCGCCGAACGCCGCAGGGCGGCATGCCCACATGCCGCCTGGACCATGCCGCATGGATTGCAGGCCATGGTGGTTGCGGCGGTGCGGCACGGGCGGCCATAAAGGCCGCCCCTACGAGAGGACCGGTGGCCAGGTCTGGCGGGGTGTAGGCACCCCGCCCTACGGACCAGTTCGATGGTGCGCCGTAGGGGCGGCTAGCAGCCGCCCGAACAGGCCCGCGATTCCCGCCGTACCACCGCCGAACGCCGTAGGGCGGCATGCCCACATGCCGCCTGGACCATGCCGCATTGATTGCAGGCCATGGTGGTTGCGGCGGTGCGGCACGGGCGGCCATAAAGGCCGCCCCTACGAGGGGATCGGCGGCGGTGCGGCGTTGATTGCGGGCCTGTTGATCCCGGCGGTGCGGTCTGGCGGGGTGTGGGCACCCCGCCCTACGGACCAGGCCGAAAACACGGCGTAGGGGCGGCCTTTATGGCCGCCCGGAAACGCCCCCGATTTGCGCCGCGCCCCCGTTCGACGGACCGGGCGCGGCGGGGCTTATTTCCGCAGCTCGATGATCTGGTCGCGGAGGACGGCGGCGTATTCGAATTCCATCATCCGGGCGGCCTCGCGCATGGCCTTTTCCAGCCGGGCGATTTCCCGCTCCTTCTCCACCTTGGTCATCCTGACGCCCGACTTGCCGCGGATCTCCTCGGTGGGCTTGGAAATCTCGATCAGGTCCCGGACCGACTTGACGATGGTCTTGGGGACGATGCCGTGGGCCTGGTTATAGGCGTCCTGGATGGAGCGGCGGCGGGCGGTCTCGTCCATGGCGGCCCGCATGGAGGGCGTCACCGTATCAGCGTAGAGGATGACCTTGCCCTCGGCGTTCCGGGCGGCCCGGCCCATGGTCTGGATCAGGCTGGTCTCGCTGCGGAGAAAGCCCTCTTTGTCGGCGTCCAGCACCGCCACCAGGCTCACCTCCGGCAGGTCCAGGCCCTCGCGGAGCAGGTTGATGCCCACCAGCACGTCGAATTTAGCCAGCCGCAGATCCCGGATAATCTCCATCCGCTCCATGGCCGAGATGTCCGAGTGCATATACCGGACCCGGATGTCGTGCTTGCGGAGATATTCGGTCAGATCCTCGGCCATTTTCTTGGTCAGAGTGGTCACCAGCACCCGCTCGTTCCGCTCGGCCCGGACGCGGATTTCGCCCATCAGGTCGTCGATCTGGCCGGTGACCGGGCGGACCTCCACCTCGGGGTCTAAGAGGCCCGTGGGCCGGATGACCTGCTCGGCGGTCTGGGCGGAGCGGGAGAGCTCGTATTCGCCCGGCGTGGCCGAGACGTAGATGGCCTGATTGATCCGCTCCTCGAACTCCGGGAAGGTCAGGGGCCGGTTGTCGAAGGCGCAGGGCAGCCGGAAGCCGTAGCCCACCAGACTCTCCTTCCGGGCCCGGTCGCCGTTGTACATGGCCCGGACCTGGGGCAGGGTCACGTGGCTCTCGTCCACAAACAGCAGGAAGTCCTTGGGGAAGTAGTCCAGCAGCGTCATGGGCGCGGAGCCCACCGGGCGGCCCGAGATGATCCGGGAATAGTTCTCGATGCCGGAGCAGTAGCCCAGCTCCTGCATCATCTCGATGTCGTAGAGGGTCCGCTGGCGGATTCGCTGGGCCTCCAGCAGCTTGTCGTGCTCCTCGAAATACTTGACCTGGTCCCAGAGCTCGGCCTCGATCTCGGTGATGGCCCGGGCCATTTTGTCCCGGGGGGTGATATAGTGGCTGGCCGGATAGATGGGCACGTGGGAGAGGACCTTTTCGGGCATACCGGTCACGGCGTTGATCTGGGAGATGCGGTCGATCTCGTCGCCGAAGAACTCCACCCGGATGGCCTTGTCCCGCCAGTAGGCCGGGTAGATGTCGATGGTGTCGCCCCGGACCCGGAAGTTGTTGCGCTCGAAGGCCATATCGTTGCGGGCGTAGTGGTCCTCCACCAGCCGCCGCTGAAGCTCGGCCATCTCCATGGTCATGCCGGGCCGGAGGGAGATCATCATTTTGGCGAAGTCGTCGGGCTCGCCCAGACCGTAGATGCAGCTGACCGAGGCCACGACGATGACGTCCCGCCGCTCCAGCAGGGAGCAGGTGGCGCTGAGCCGCAGACGGTCGATCTCGTCGTTGGTGGAGGCGTCCTTTTCGATGTAGGTGTCGGTGTGGGGAATGTAGGCCTCAGGCTGGTAGTAGTCGTAGTAGCTGACGAAGTATTCCACGGCGTTTTCGGGGAAAAACTCCCGGAACTCGGCGCAGAGCTGGGCAGCCAGGGTCTTATTGTGGGCCAGCACCAGGGTCGGGCGGTTGAGCCGCTGGATGATGTTGGCCATGGTGAAGGTTTTGCCGGAACCGGTGACGCCCAGCATTACCTGCTCATGAAAGCCCAGCTCGACGCCCCGGGTCAGGGCCTCGATGGCCTGAGGCTGGTCGCCGGTGGGCTGGTAGGGGGCGTGCAGCTTGAAGTCCATGATAGTCCTCCGATTTCATACATATTTCATAATTGGCCACTAAGATTTTTAAAAACCCTCTGATAAGATAGAACCATCAGAAGCAAGAACTTTTTCATTTTCTCCTCTCTTTCTTTTTACAGAGCACCGGCAGCCTGGTCAGCTGCCGGTGTTTTGTGTTTGGAAGAGAGTAGAAGTGCGCGAAACCGGGCGCCGTGGCCCAAAGCCTCCCCTTGAGGGGAGCTTTTTTCTCAGGCGACCAGCCCAAAGCCTCCCCTTGAGGGGAGGTGGCACGCGAAGCGTGACGGAGAGGTGTGCCGCCCAACGGGCGGCGGCGCGTCAGCGCCCTCTGCACACGCCGAGACCTTGCGGCAAACCTTCGGTGCGGTAACACCTCTCAGTCATGGCTACGCCATGACAGCTCCCCTCAAGGGGAGCTTTTTTCTCAGGTGACGCACCCCAAAGCCTCCCCTTGAGGGGAGGTGGCGCGCCCGAAGGGCGTGACGGAGAGGTGTGCCGCCCAACGGGCGGCGGCGCGTCAGCGCCCTCTGCACACGGCGGGACCCTGCGGGAAGCCATTGGTGCGGTAACACCTCTCAGGCGCTCCGCGCCAGCTCCCCTCAAGGGGAGCCTTTCTCTTATGCGACGCACTCCCAAGCCTCCCCTTGAGGGGAGGTGGCACGCGAAGCGTGACGGAGAGGTGTGCCGCCCGGAGGGCGGCGGCGCGGAAGCGCCCCTTGCACACGCCGAAACCTTGCGGGAAGCCAGTGGTGCGGTAACACCTCTCAGGCGCTCCGCGCCAGCTCCCCTCAAGGGGAGCCTTTTTCTCAGACGACGGGGCCTTTGCGTTCTTCCTTGGGATGACAGCAGCCCTCTGCGTGTTGGCAGCCGTGGCAGCCGCCGCTGCATCGGCTGGCGTCGGGGCAGCTGATGCAGCGCTGGCCGCGCCGTTTGGCCCGGACAATATACAGCGCCGCGCCGCCCAGGATCAGAACCAGGACTACGATCAAAATGATGTTCGGATTCATGCCTTTGCCCCCAGGGCGTAGGCGGCGTCCAGGTTCCGGTCGGCCCGGCGGATCAGATACACCAGGCAGGCGGCCATCAGCAGGACCGCGATCAGTCCCGGGACAAAGCCCGCGCCCACCGCGCCGGTGGTGACCAGCGTGCCGATCTGATAGACCAGGAAGCCCACGGTATAGCCCGTGCCCAGCTGAAGGGCGATGCCGCCCCAGAGCCATTTGGCGCTCTTCATCTCCGAGCGCATGGCTCCGATGGCCGCGAAGCAGGGCGGCGTATAGAGATTGAACATCAGATAGGCCAGCGCCGCCGCTTTCGTAATGGCGATGATCCCCGCCACCTCCGCGCCGGAGCCATCCAGCATAGCCAGCTCGTCTACGTCGATGAAGTTCTCCAGGCCCACAAAGCAGACCGCCAGGGTGCCGACCACATTCTCCTTGGCGATAAAGCCGGTGACGGCGGCGGCGGCCAGCTGCCAGCTGAGCACGCCCACAATCGGCACCAGCAGATAGGCGAAGGGTCCGGCAATGGAGGCCAGAATCGAGGCGTCGGCCGTCTCCGCCACCTGGAAGCTCCAGGTGAAGGTCTGCATGATCTGCACCGCGGTATTGCACAGCAGAATGATCGTGGCCGCCTTCACAATATAGGCCCAGCCCCGGGCGCACATGGCCTTGAAGGCGAACCACAGCGAGGGGACCTTATATTCCGGCAGCTCGATGATAAAGAAGGACTTGCGGGCCTTGTGCCCGGCGATCTTGTTGACCAGCAGCGCCCCCAGGAAAATCAGCGCAACTCGCATGGTCTCATTCCTCCCTGTATCAATGACTTTGGTTAGCTCTGCCTAACCTATAGCCGAACCAAAGGGCTGCCGCAGCAGCCCGCGATTCTCATGTATGGGGGCCATCCTGGATCTGGATGGCGTCGGCCAGCAGGGTGTCGATATTATACCGGCCGTCCTTGATGGAGACGACGCAGCCCCCACGCCGGCGGGCTACCAGGGTGATCTCCTCGCCGCTGTAGCACCCCAGCGTAAAGAGAAAGGCGTCCATCTCCGGGTCCTCGGTGACAATGTCCGCAATCAGATAGGATTTTCCTTCCGCCGCTTGGGTTAAGGTCATGGGCCGCAGCTCCTTTCGCGTGTTAGCTATGTCTAACTGCGATGGAGTATACAACGCATCCCCGGCCTTGTCAAGGAGAATTTTTCCGGATGCAGCCGGAAAACGCGGCAGCGGCGGCTTGAGAAATGTTTTGACGTCCCAGCTGGGGCCGGGACGCCAAAAAAGAGGATATACTGAATCTGGGTCAGGGTGCGGCGGGGGGTTCCAGGCCGAAGTCCCGGCAGATCTCCTCACAGATGATCTGCGCCGGGGAGAAGGAGAAGGCCTGGGTCAGGGTTTCCCGCCAGGCGGCCAGGGTCTCGGGGTGGGCCAGCAGCTGGCCCGCCAGGGCGGCCAGCGCCTCGGGGGTGTCGGCGGTGCGGGCATAGCCCTGGGAGACCAGGAAGTCGATGTTCCGCTCCTCCAGGCCGGGGATCACGTTGACGAGCAGGGTGGGCAGGTGCTTGTGGAGCATCTCGGTGGTGGTCAGGCCGCCGCCCTTGGTGAGCAGCAGATCCGCCGCGTCCATATAGAGATCCACCTTGTCCGTGAAGCCGAGAATCCGCAGATGGGGGGCGTAGCAGCTGCGGATGATCTTCTCCCGGAGCCGCTTATTGGTGCCGCAGATGACCACCAGCCGGTCGTCCTCGGTGAGGACGCGGGTCAGGGCCTGGGTCAGCTCCTCCATGGGGCCCGCGCCCATGGACCCGCAGACCAGGACCAGGACGCGGCCCTGCTGGGGCAGGCCCAGGGCCTGCCGGGCCTGGGCCTGGGGCCGGGCCTCCAGGAAGCTCCGGCGCACCGGAATTCCCGATGGCACCAGCCGGTCCTGAGGGATGCCGCAGCGGACGAATTCGTCCACCAGGGCCGGATGGGGGATGAAGTAGAGCTCCATGTCGGAGCTGGAGACGCCGGGGCTGCAGGTGTAGTCCGTGGCCACGAAGTAGCCGGGGGTTGTGAGGCCGCAGGACCGGGCGGCCTCGGTGACCATGATGGCCGGGAACACATGGACGCAGACAATGGCGTCGCAGCCTGCGTCCCGGACGGCCTGGACCAGCTCGCCCGCGCAGGCGGCGCACTGGGTCCGCAGGTAGCGGGGCACATGGTTCTCCTCGAATTTATAGCCCAGGCCGAAGAGCCGGGGGGCCTTGCGGTAGAGCAGCACATGGCCCTCGCTGATGAGCCGGGCCTTGGCAGGGGAGAGCAGCTCCAGGCAGTCGCGGATCTGGCAGCTGTGGCCCCAGGCGGCGAACTGTTCCGCCAGAGCGGCGGCGGTGGAATTGTGGCCGCCGCCGGTATTACAGGTGAGAATCAGAACCTTCATGGCCGGTTTCCTCCTTTGATTGCAGTTTTGCTGCCAGCCGGAGCAGCTTGGGCCGGTTATAGCGCTGAATGATCCAGTAGGGGAGATTCAGCGCCGCGGCGTCAAACACCGCCAGCGCCGCTCCCCAGAAGTCGGGGCAGAGCAGGTAGTTGCCCACCGAGAGCACCATCAGCGCGGCGTGAACCGCTTCCGCCACGCAGGTCTCCAGCACCAAGGACATGGCCTCGGCGGCGCTGCCTCGGAGATTGACCCGTTTGGGGAGCATGTCGGGCATGACCTTGCTCATATCGGGGACCAGATCCTTCCAGTGGTGGACGCCCAGACGGCGGTAAATCTGACCGTCCTGCTCCCAGGAAAAGCTGCGGTAGGGAAATCGATCGGGGTGAAACCAGCGCCGGGGCAGCGCCTGGCCTACATAGTGGGATACGATGCCCAGGGACGCGGTGTAGAGTACGGCATGGACAATGGCCATAGGACCTCCTTGTATAGGGCATCACCGCACAATTGTGTCTGCGGCCTTCGCCCAATCTTTTGCCCCATCCGTGCAGTTATAAAAGGGGGAAATACATACAGTATTACCGCCCTTTTATAACTTTCGTATGAGGCAAAATCTTTGGCCGAATGCTCTTGCCAAATTGTGCGGTGCTGCCATAGAGAAAAGCCCGAGATCCGAGGGTTCGGAATCCCGGGCGGAACAATCAAACGTGGGATCAGGTGCCGCTGGTGGGGTCGTAATTCCGGCCGAACTGGAGATTGGTGAACTTGATGGTGCTGCTGTCGGCGCGGGGAGACTTGGCGGGCTGCGGCGGCGTCGGATCGTCGGCGATATCCAGGTTCATCATCCGGCTGAGATTCTGCTCGATCTCATTGGCGATCTCCGCCGGAGATTCCGATTCGACGGGCTGGGCAGGCTGCTGCACCACAGGCTGCACGGGTTGGACCGGCTGAACCGGTTGTACGGGCTGCACAGGCTGGGCCTGCTGGACCGGCTGGGCGGGCTGCACGGGCTGGGCCTGCTGTACCGGCTGAGCGGGCTGGACCTGCTGCACAGGCTGGGCGGGCTGCACCGGTTGTACAGGCTGCACCGGCTGGACCGGGGCGGGCTTGGCCTTGGGGACTACGAGGGGCTGATTTTCGGCGTCATAGTCGAAGGGCTTCCGGGCGGCGGTATTGAGCTCCAGGCTCATATCGCGGCTTTTCAGGGATTCGAGCAGCTCCAGGTGGCCGCGGATATCCCGCTCCAGGACCTCGATAAAGCTCTGGGCGGTTTTTTTGGCGCAATTGACGCGCTCCTGCTCCTGGGCGATGGCGGCGTCGGCCTCGCCGGAGCGGACCTGGACGGAGCCGGCGGCCTCATGCATCAGCCGGGCGCATTTTTTCTCGGCCTCGGCGACCATGGCGTCGGCGGTACGCTGGGCGGAGAGGATGGCCTTGCGCATGCTCTGCTCCTGGCTGCGGTACTCCTCGAGCTTTTCGACCAGGACCTTCATTTTGCTCTTCAGTACGGCGTTTTCCTTGTAGAGGGTGATATAGTCCTCGGTGAGAGGCTCCAGGAAGTCATCGACGGTCTGCATATCATAGCCGCCGAAGACAGCCTTGGTAAATGTTTTTTCCTGAATTTCCTGGGGTGTAAACATAGGATTCCCTCCTCCCGCGGCTTAGAGATACAGGCCGTTGTTTTCCAGCTCGTCAATGAGGTCGCCGACGATATCCACGTTATAAGGGGTGATGATATAGGTGGAGATGGCGATTTTTTTGATTTTCCCGTCCAGGGCGTAGGCGCAGCCGGAGAGGAAGTCCACCAGGCGGCGGGCGATATCCTTGTTGGTGGCCTCCAGGTTGAGGACCACGGCGTGCTTGCTGCGCAGGTGCTCGGCGATTTCCGAGACATTGTCGAAGCGGTCGGGCTTGACCAGGACGACCTGCATTTGGGTGGTGGTGTGGATATTGACGACCTTGCTGTCGGTGGTGCGGCGGGAGGCGGTGCGGGTGGTCTGGGTGGAAGAGGCGCTGCGGCCCAGATCGTCCAGCACCTCGTCATAGGAGCTGCTGACGCGGGGGGCGGGACGGGCCGCGGTACTGGCGCGGGAAGCCCGGGGACGTTCCTCCAGGTCGAAATCATCCTCGAAATCATCTTCGTCCTCGGCGTAGGGCCGTGCGAGTTTTTTCAGTTCATCCATAAATCCCATGTGTCTGTCCTCCAAAAAAGCAGTGATTTCTGCGCAATTTTATGTATTTGTTCCGTAATGCCGGGCGCCGAAGATGGCGGTTCCCACGCGGATCATGGTGCTGCCGGCGCGGATGGCATCGGGGAAATCGTCGGTCATGCCCATCGATAGGCACGCCATACTGACATTATCGTATTTTTTTGCCCTTATGTCAACAAGAAGCTGATGCATTTGTGCAAAATACTTTGAATTTCCGCCAGGTTCCTCGGAAATTGGTGGAATCGCCATGAGACCCTCCAAATGGCAGTGGGGGTATTCGGCCATGTGGGACGCGGCGTCCATAGCCCCGGCGGGGGTGAAGCCGGATTTGCTGGCCTCGGCGCCGATATTGACCTCGAAGAGGATCTTCTGCACCAGGCCCAGCTTGGCGGCCTGCTTCTCAATGGCGGCCAGGAGCTCCAGCCGGTCCACGGATTGGATCAGGTCCACATGGCCCACGACCTTGTTCACCTTATTGGTCTGGAGGTGGCCGATAAAGTGGACGGGCTTCTGGCCATAGGCGCCCTGGGGCAGCTTTTCCACCAGCTCCTGGACGCGGTTTTCGCCGCAGCAATCGACGCCGGCCTCCACGGCGGCCCGGACGCGCTGGGCGTCGTTCATCTTACTGGCGGCGCAGAGGGTGATCTCGGCGGGGTCCCGGCCGGCCTCCCGGGCGGCTTCGGCCATTCTGGCGCGAATGGCCGCGACATTGTTGACAATTTCCTGCATTATCGCACGACCTTTCCATCGTATAGGTCTCGGCCGGTCACAATGATATCGTCGCCGGGCCAGAGATGATTGACTGAGGACTTGTCCAGCTCCACCACATAGGACTCGCCGTTGTCGTGGAGGATGTTTACCGTTTTCCAAACGGCGTTGCTGCCCTCGAGGATATAGACGCCGGCTTCGCCGGCCTCGTTGACGCGAATGGCCTCCTTGGGCACGCGGAGCCCGGCATAGGAGGAGAAGACGACGTCCGCCGACTGCTGGCGCAGCAGGGTGACGCTTTGGAGATACCGGTCACAGGAGAGGACCAGGATTCGGTTCCCGGACTGCTCCTGGCCCAGCCGTTCGACGGTCATGGGGATACTGTCGTAGAACTGGGAGGCGAAGGTGACGGGGACGGTGTCGCCGGTTTCGACGCCCTCCAGCTGGCTGACGGGGACGGTGGTGACATAGTACCAGGTGTTGCCGGCGATCAGGCGGCCGACGGCGTCCTCGGGGGGATCGGCGGGCTGGATGGCCTCCAGCTCGGCGGCGGTGATGGTGGACAGGCGGTCCGCGGTGAGAACGGACTCATAGCCGTCCACCGCGCCGGAGAAGTAGCCGCTTTTCCCGGCGGCCACGACGGTGGTATCATAGCTGGCGTCGGCCTGGAGGGCCTCGATCTGGGCCCGGAGCGCCTCGATTTGCTGATCCAGGGCCTGATTTTCCGCCTCGGAGGACATCCGGCGCAGGATCAGGCCCTTGAGGGCGGCGGAGCCGTCGCTGAGGGAGTTGAGGTCGCCCCGGGCGAGATAGCGGCTCATTTCGGTGAGGCGGGTGGAGATCTCGCTGTCCAGCACGGCCTGGTCGGCGGCGTCGGCGGAGTAGGAGCTGGCGTAGGTCAGCTGTTGGAGCTGCTGCTCCAGCTGCTCCAGCTCCGCCTGCCGGTCCTGGGCGCTCTCGTCGCGGTAGCCGGTGGCCACAGCCTGCCCCCGGGCGACCCGCTCGCCCTCGGAGACCAGCAGCGACGTAATGCCGTAGCTGGAGCGGATCACCGACTCATCCCGGACCACATAGCCCGTGGTATAGCTGCCGGTCCCGGCCTCGTATTCGATGGCGGTGGCGGTGGTCAGGGGCGCGTAGATGGTGTTGAACACGGCATAGCCGAAATAGCATACGACGGCCGCCAGAAAGATCCAAAGGATCAAGGTTGTGTAAAATCGTCCTTGTTTCATAGCGGCCTCCTCGGAGCTATGACTGGGCCGTGAAGCGCAGGGCTTCCGACGGCTGAATGGTGGAAATGGCGTGCTTGTAGATAAGGTTCTGCTTCCCCTCGGAGAGGAGCAGCACCGCGAACTGATCGAAGCTCACAATGGTGCCGCGGATCTGAAAGCCGTTGATAAGAAAGAGCGTCAGCGGCATTTTATCCCGGCGGGCCTGGTTTAAAAAGCGATCCTGGAGGTTTTCGGGTTTCATCATGGAACATGACTCCTTTTCTATGTAGTCCCATTATAGTACCGAAAACCGGAGATCGAATGCTGTCGAAGCCGTGGGGGCGTGTTGGATTCCAAGGCGCAATGCACCCGGCGGCGGAGGCCGCTGGCGCGGCGCGGGTCGATGTGGGCATCGACCCCTACACACCGAGAAGGCCTTGCCTCGTAGGGGCCGATGCCCACATCGGCCCGCAACCCACCGTGTGCACCGCTCCCCGGCGAACGCACCCGGCAGCATTCCCGCCGTAGGGGCGCATTTTATATGCGCCCTTACCCAGCTCCCGCAACCACCGGGGCCCGGACAACAACGCACCAGGTTCCGGGCGGATATGCAATCCGCCCCTACAGCGCGGGGTCGGTAGCCGGTGCGCTCGGCAGGGTGCCTTGCACACAGGGCCTGGCGGGCGACTGATAGTCGCCCCTACAGAAGCCCTGCTTCCCGCAAAATGGTCTGGGCCTCGGACCAGGTTTTGGTCCAGTCCAGGGGGGCGTCCTGGACGATCCAGTGGATCTGCTCGTTGCGGCGCAGCCACGTCAGCTGGCGCTTGGCGTAGCGGCGGGATTCCTGCTTGACCAGGTTCCAGGCCTCGTCCCAGGAAATTTCCCCCCGGAGGGCCCGCAGCGGCTCCTTGTAGCCGATGGCCTGGAGGCTGGTGGCCCCCGGAGGGAGCCCCAATTGCAGCAGCGATGCCAGCTCCTCCGTCAGACCCTGCTCCACCATCTGATCCACCCGGCGGTTGATGCGGTCGTAGAGCGCCGCCCGGTCGGCAAAGGTCAGGCCCAGCCAAAGGGCCCGGTATTTCGGCGGCTGGGCCTTGGACGCCCGGTCGTGGTCGGTGATGGTCTGGCCGGTCTCCAGATAGACCTCCAGAGCCCGGATGATCCGCTTGCGGTCCGATGGATGGAGGCGGGCGGCGGCCTCGGGGTCCACGGCCCGGAGCCGCTCGATCACGGCTTCGATGCCCGCCCGGTCGGCCAGGGCCTCCAGCTCCTCCCGGCGGCCCGTCCGGGGCATGGGCGCGAAGTCCCGGCCCAGCAGCAGACTGTCGGCATAGAGGCCCGTACCGCCGCAGAGAATCACCGCCTTGCCCCGGCGGCGGATGTCCTCGAGAATCGGCGCGGCCATCTCCACATACCGCCCCACGGAAAAGGACTCCGCCGGGTCGATGACGTCGATCATATGGTGGGGCACGCCGCCCATCTCCTCGGCGGTGGGCTTGGCCGTGCCGATGTCCATATGGCGGTAGAGCTGCATGGAGTCACAGGAGAGGACCTCGCCGTCCAGGGTGAGGGCCAGCTCCACGGCCAGCCGCGTCTTCCCCGAGGCCGTCGGCCCCGCGACTACGATAATAGGGGGTTGCTGCATAGGGTCTCCTTTCCAACATACCGCCGCAGGCGATTTCACATGGCTCTGCCATATTTCACGGGCCGCAGGCCCATTTCACCCCGCAGGGATTTCACTGTCCCACTATGCCCGTCCGAATTGGCGCTCCAGCTGCTGCTTGGTCAGCTTCAGCAGCACCGGGCGGCCGTGGGGGCAGCAGCGGATGTCGTCCCGGGTCAGGACCTCCCGGACCAGATAGTCCCGCTCCTCGGGGGCGGTTTTCCAGCCGCCCTTGATGGCGGCCTTGCAGGCGATGGTGTGGAGCAGGCTGTCCCGCAGGCTCCGGGGGTCCTGACTGTGGCCCTCCAGCAGCTGCTGGGCCAGGGCCTGGAGAGCGGGCGCGGCCTCGGACTCGGGCAGGTCGGCCGGGATCTGCCGCAGCAGCACCGTGCCGTCGCCGAAGTCCTCCACCTGGTAGCCGTAGTCCTCCAGCAGCTCCCGCCGGGCCAGCACCACCCCCGCCTCCTCCGGCGAGAGATTGGCCGCCAGCGGCGAGAGCAGCACCTGGGCCATCACCGGCTCCTGGCTGCTGCGGAGCTTTTCAAAGAGAATCCGTTCGTGGGCCGCGTGCTTGTCGAGAAACAGCACAGCGCCCTCCTGCTCAATGACGATGTAGGTGTCCAGCACCTCGCCCACCACCCGGTAGGGGGCGACGGGCGCCATCTCCAGAACCTCCTGGACCGGCTCCGGGACCGGCTCGCGTACCGGCTCCGGAGCCGCAGGCTGGGCGGCGGGCCGGGTCAGGGGCCGGGCCGCGGGCCGGACCGGAGTCTGGACCGGCGTCCGGGGCAGCATGGCCTGAATGGGGGCCGCGGCCTTTCCCGGCGTCGGGACCGCCGGGGACTGACGCACCTGGGCCATGGCCCGGCTCACCTGAGGCGCGGGGGCTGCCTGGGGGCGGAGCGTCTCCAGGGCCGCGCGAACGGTCTGAGGGCTGGGCGCGGCTTCCCGGACCCGGGGCTGCTCGGAGAGCTTCATCTCGGGCCGGGCCGTATTCCGGTTCAGGGCGGACAGGACGCCGTAGCGCACGCAGTCGAAGACGGCCCGCTCATTGGCGAATTTGACCTCGGTTTTGGCCGGATGGACGTTGACGTCCACCGCGCCGATGGGCAGGGTGAGAATGAGAACGCAGCTGGGGTATCGGCCCGTCATCATCTGATTGGCGTAGGCCTCCTCCAGGGCGGCGGTCATCAGCTTGGACCGGACGGGACGGCCGTTGACGAAAAACTGCTGATAGCTCCGGTTGCCCCGGGTGGCCGTGGGCTTGGTGACGAAGCCCGAGAGGGCGAGGGTATCCCATTTGCTCTCCACCGGGACCATATCCACGGCCAGCTGGCGGCCATAGACCTGGTAGACCGTGCCCAGCAGGTCGCCGTTGCCGGCGGTTTTGAGGAGCATTTCGCCGTCCCTAATCAGGCGGAAGGCCACGTCCGGATGGGCCAGCGCCTGGCGCTGGACGGCCCCTGCCACCTGGGAGGCCTCGACGGAATCCCGCTTCATAAATTTCAGCCGGGCCGGGGTGTTGTAGAAGAGGTCCCGGACCACGATGGTGGTGCCGTCGGGGCAGCCGGCGGGCCGTTTGTCCAGGACCCGTCCCGCCTCCAGATGGAGGCTGACGCCCTCGGCCTGGGCGGTCTTGGTCAGCAGATCGATCTTGGACACCGACGCGATGGCGGCCAGGGCCTCGCCTCGGAAGCCCAGGGTGCCGATGGCGGCCAGATCCTCCTTGGTGCGGAGCTTGCTGGTGGCGTGGCGGAGAAAAGCGGTCTCCACATCGGCCGGGTCGATGCCGCAGCCGTTGTCGGTGACCCGGAGATAGGTCATGCCGCCGTGCTGAATCTCCACGGTGATCTGCTTGGCCCCGGCGTCCAGGGCGTTTTCCATCAGCTCCTTGGCCGCCGAGGCGGGCCGCTCCACCACCTCGCCGGCGGCAATCAAATCCGCCACATGGCGGTCCAGCTCCAGAATTTTCGGCATGGGAAGCTCCTTTCCGATGGCGGCGCTACACCAGCTGCATGACGCCGAAGGCCAGGGCGTTGATAATCATGTGCAGGCAGATGGGGGCCCAGATGGTATTGGCCTTTTCGTAGGTCCAGCCCAGGGCGATTCCGGCGGGGAGATAGGGGATGGCCGCCAGCAGCACGGACTGGGCGTCATAGAGCAGAAAATACTGCCAGACGTGGAGAAAGGCGAAGAAGAGAATGGTCACCACGTAGGCGGCGATGCGGCTGCCGCGGCGGATGACGCCGAAGACCAGCCCCCGGACCAAGGTCTCCTCGACGATGGGGGCGAGGATGACCGAGCAGAATGCCATGATCCAGAAATTGTCGGTGGCCAGGGCCAGAACGGTGTCGTCGTTATAGCTGGCCACTTCGATGCGCAGCAGGTGCAGGATCAGGTTGAGCAGGTAATTCCCGGCGTAGTAGAGGGCGAAGCCCAGAATCACCGCCTGGATCAGCTCCCAGAACCGGGTCATGCGCAGGCTCCGCAGCAGGAAATTGTGGAAGATCAGCCAGACCATCAGCACATTGATGACGAAGAAGCAGAGATTGAGCTGCAGCTCCGTCAGCCGGAGTCCCAGCAGCGCCGCGCCGTAGGGCAGCAGAACGGCCAGCAGCACCGCGTAAAAGGGCAGGTAGCAGAACCCCGCCACCCGTTCCGCGGTGGAAAGCCCCGGCCCCAGGGAAGAAGATTTGGTATTTGCCACGGGAAGCCTCCTTTTTGTGATAAACGTCGGCAAATCGCACCGGGCTCCAAAGCCTCCCCTTGAGGGGAGCCTTCCCTCATGCGACGCAGCCCAAAGCCTCTCCTTGAGGGGAGGCCCGCAAGGGAGCGC
>DVFN01000115.1 GCA_018713205.1 Candidatus Avoscillospira stercorigallinarum
GTACACTGGTCTTGCGTATGGTTTTTGCTCACAAATTAACCTTAACGCAAAAAGGCAGACTGGGCAACCCTTTTGGGGCTACCCAGTCTGTTTTTTTGCAATTTGGTATTTTTTGTTTTTGCAACGGGCCCGTTTTTTTACTGCTTGCTGTCCTTCTCCCGGATGGCCACCCGGCGGATTTTGCCGCTGATGGTCTTGGGCATTTCGGCCACGTACTCGAAGATCTTCGGGCACTTGTAGGAGGCCGTGTTCTGGAGGACGAACTGCTGGAGGTCCCGGGAGAGGCTGCCGTTGCCCTCGTAGCCGTCGGTGAGGACGATGGTCGCCTTGATCCGGAAGCCGCGGCCCAGGTCCGGCACGCCGGTGACGGCGCACTCCAGCACCGCCGGGTGCTGCATCAGGACGCTCTCCACCTCGAAGGGGCTGACCCGGAAGCCGCAGGACTTGATGACGTCGTCGGTCCGGCTGACATAGGTGATGTAGCCGTTTTCGTCCATGGTGGCCAGATCCCGGGTGTGGTAGACGCCGCCCTCCCAGACCTCGTCGTAGGCGGCATCGTCGCCGCAATAGCCCATGAAGATACCGAAGTGGGCGCCGTCGGCCGGGGGCACCACCACGATCTCGCCGGTCTCGCCGGGGGCGGCCACTTGGCCGTTCTCCTTGCGGAGCTCGATGTGATAGAGGGGCGTCGGGCGGCCCATGGTGCCCAGGCGGTGGGGCTGGCCCACCAGATCCGCGATCATCAGCGTGGATTCGGTCTGGCCGAAGCCCTCCCGGAGCTTCAGGCCGGTCTCGGCCTCGAAGCGGCGGGCAATCTCGGGGTTCATGGCCTCGCCGGCGGTGACCACGTCCTGGACCGAGTCAAAGGCGCCGGGGGTGATGCCCCGCTTGACGAAGAAGCGGTAAATGGTCGGCGGCGCGCAGAAGGTGGTGACCTTGTACTTCATAATCACATCCATCAGCGCCCGGGGGTCGAACTGGTCGTAGTCGTAGACCATGATCGGGGCCTCGCAGAGCCACTGGCCGTAGAGCTTGCCCCAGGCGGCCTTGCCCCAGCCGGTATCGGAGACGCTCAGATGCAGGCCGTCCTTGCGGACGTTCTGCCAGTGCTTGGCCGTGAGGATATGGCAGAGGGCATAGGAATGGTCGTGCATAACGGCCTTGGGCTCGCCGGTGGTGCCGGAGGTAAAATAGAGCAGCATGGGCTCCTTGGCCCAGGTCTCCACCCGCTCCAGCGTATCGGAAGCGGCCTCAATCTCGGCGTTGAGATCGGTAAAGCCGGGCATCTGGCCGCGGATCAGCAGCTTCTCCACACTGTCACAGCCGCATTTCTCCAGCTCCCGGGGGCCGTCGCTGTTGTCGGCGGTGACCACCACGGCCTTGACATCCACGGCCTTGATCCGGTAGGCAATATCGGCGGCCATCAGGGTATGGGTGGCCGGAATGGCCACGGCGCCCAGCTTGTGCAGCGCCACGATCAGGTACCAGTATTCATAGTTGCGCTTGAGCATCAGCATCACGTGGTCGCCCTTGCCGATGCCGTGGGCCTTGAGGGCATTGGCCGCCTGGTTGCTGAGCTTGGACATCTCTCCAAAGGTGAAGGTCCGCTCCCGATCCTCCTGGTCGCACCAGACCATGCAGACCTTGTTCGGGTCCTTGGCGGCCAGCGCGTCCACCACGTCATAGCCGAAGTTGAAGTGCGCGGGGCACTGAATGGAGAATTCGGTCAAAACGCCGTCGGCGTCATAGGCCTCCTTGACAAACTGCTGATAAAATTCCATGGTACCTCCTGTAAGTCGAAAACGGGATTATATAATAGCATTTACGGATTAATGATGCATGCAAAACAGCAACCGGTCAGGCCGATTGCATGAAAAATTATACAGCAGCCCCGGAGGGATGTCAAGGGGAATCTCATCCCATGCCGGGGCGCATCATTTCCGGCGCTGCCTAGGAGGCAGCCTGCCCGGAGAAGCGATACACGTAGAGGAAGCAGGGCGGACCTTCCGAACCGGCCGGCCGCGCCGCGATTCCGAAGACGCGGTCATGGAGGAACAGGAGGTCGAATTCCTCGGCCTGTGCGGGATTGGGGCTCCGTCGGAACCACTGGAACACGCCGCCTTTGCAGTCCAGGCAGCCAAGGGCCGTCATGTCCGACGCGCCGCGGGCGACGTATCTCGCCGTGTCCCGGGTCATGCCGGAAAATACCCCGGCGTCCCAGAAGAAGTCCGACAACCGCCGCTCGGTCTTTTGCGCCAGATCCACCAGCCAGACAGCGCCGTCTGGGTCCCGCCGCAGCGCGTATGCGTCGCTCAGCAGCTCATATTGGGTCGTTTCGCCGTTGTTGCCCATGTATTCCGCATAATCTTCCAGCAGCAGCGTCGTGGTCTCCGCGGCGCAATCATACACCCAGGCGTTGCAGCGCGCCGAACCCGCCTGGGTGATACAGAGCAACCGGTCCGGCCGGTCCGCGCCCAGCCATTGGGCCCGCAGGACGGGCGCGTCCAACTCCATCCGCTCCTGCAAGGGCGCGGCGGTACTCCCATCCCCCAGATAGAAGCCTCCGTCCCGCAGACGGAGCAGAACGCGGGTGGCCGTGCCGTTCCAGACGGCATCCCGCAAAGGCGCGTCCGTCCCGGTGGGAAGGGGTTCGACCGCCTTGGTATGCAGGTCCAGGAGATAGAAGGCCTGGTGCTCGGTTCCTCCGCCCTGCTCCAGCAGGACCCGCTCCGTATCTCCCGCGATGGCGGAAGCGTATGCCAGAGACGTGTCCAGCGTGTAATCATTCCGAAGCTGCTGGTCGGAAAGATTGTGAATGCCCAGGCCGCCGGCAGTCCTCCACCACCGAAAGCGCACCTGTCCCGCAGCGGTCGTTTCTTCCACGGTCTCCACTTCGAACTCCGTGATCCGATCCGCCGTCCAATCGTATTGATAATATACGCCGTCCCCGTAGTGGGCCGCATCCGGATAGCAGTAGAACGCGCCGCCGCCCAGCTGCTGATACACGCCGGGAAAGACCAGGTAGGTCACATCCAGCCCATCCGTGCTCCACGTACCCGCGACCTCCACATCCGTTCCCTCGGTCCCAGCCGTTAACCGCGGCACGGACGCCTCTTCCGCCATTTCCTGCACGGGGATCTGCGCCGACGGTTCGGAACACGCTGCGAGGAAGACAGGCAGCACGCAGAGAACCAGCCCTGCCACGGAAGCCCGGAAGCCTTGTCTCATCTCGCGTCTCTCCTTTCAATTCGTCACGCCCGGGATGGGGTAGCCCTGTTCAGCGACGCACCGGAGCGCCTGGGCGGCTTCGGTACAGGTGATGGGGTCATCGGGTCGGAGGTCGCTGCCGTCGGCCTCCAGCCAGCCGCAGATCCAGCCATAGATCACGTAGCTTGACGCCCAGTGCTCCAGGTCCATGTCCGCCGGAACGGCATAATAGAATTCGGGAGAGGGCTGGAAGGACAGCCGGTGCAGCAGCATGGCAAATTCCCCCCGGGTGATGGCCTCGCCGGGGCGGAACTTTGTGCCGTCCAGCGCCGACCCGTCCCGGGCGTACCGCGTCAGGAGACCGTAGCTGTCCAGATACGCGATGGCGTGGGCGGCCTCGGTTCCGGAAGTCACATCGGTATAGGAAAGCGGATAGGCCTGTGCCTTATTCTCCGCCGCCAGCAGGTCAAAGACCAGCTGCGCCGCCGCCTCCCGGGTCATGGTGCCGTCTCCCTGGGCCGCCAGCGTCTGAGCCGCATCCGAAAGGGCGGCGGGGTCCAGGGTCGGAAGCGACGAGGGCGAATCGACGGTGATGGTCTCCCGGAGGGCAGCGCCGGCGGCGGAGTAGGTTGCGGTGTAGTCCTCCCACAGGGGGTCCTCCCGCCCGATCTCCGAGCCGCCCAGCGGCCCCATGGTGAATAATAGGCTGTCTTCGCGGATGGCCACCATGGGGTGGCCGGTCTGGGTGCTATAATACCAGCTGCCGGGGCGGAAGAACGCCGCCCGGGGCGTCGCGGCCACCAGATAGAACATGGTCAGGGGATATCGCCCGTTTTCGGGGACGTAGTAGAAGGTGAGGCAAGTCCCCTCCGGGTCGTGATACCGGACGCCCCCGGCCACGGCCACCTTCTGGGAAATCTCTTCCGGCACCGTGAAGGAGCAGCCCAGGGTCTTGCTTTGAAATTCGTAGCCGCCTTCGGCAGGCCCGGCCAAAAATGCCGGCCAAGGCTCCGGCGGCAGGTCCTCCACCGGCGCGGCAGGCGTCTCCTCCTCCGGTTCGGCAGGCGTCTCCTCCTCCGGCGGTGCGGGCGGTTCCTCCGGTTCCGGCGGAGTGGACGGGGCGTCCGCCTCCGGCGTCACGGCGGCTGCGGGCGCCGAGGGGGCAACGGCTTCCTGGGGCTCCGCGGCACAGGCAGCCAGCAGGAGCAGGGCCAGGATCAGAATTACAATGCGTTTCATAGGCTTCCTCCTCCCGGATTTCCGGTGCAGCTCCAGAACACGGTCCATCGCCATGCCGGAGCTCGCAGACAGGCAAACGTGTCCCCTTCTATTTACTATCATAGACAACGGCGGCGGCATTTTGCAACAGGTCCGGCAAAAAAAGGTTCTGGGACCTGTTGCATCCCCCTGTTTTTCGTGTCATGATAAGTAGAGAGAAACCACGCCGCTGCGTCTGCGGCTTTTGTCCAATCTTTTGCCATACCCGCGCATCGGGGCAACAGCTTGGAAATGGGGCTGCGCAAAAACCGGGTGGAAGATGGTGTAACCCGCCCGGTCGATGCCTTTGAGAAGGGCTCGGAAGGAGAGGCAATTCTATGGAGACTCGCTTCCCAAAAGGAGCAATGAAGGAACAGGCCTATATGACAGAGCTGTACATGGAGTACGAGCGCTTGATGTTTGTCATCGCGGGACGGTATGCCGCCGATCCCTTTGAGCAGGAGGAGATTGTACAGATTGCATTGGTCCGGCTCTGGGAAAAGATAGACACCCTGCGGCAGGTCAGCCCCCATGCCGTCGCCAGCTACATTGCCGTGACGATCCGGAACACGGCCATCAACTACCGGCGGAAGCACCGCAAGGAAGCGGGGCGGCAGGTTCCGCTGGACACCGCCATGGAGGCCCTGCCCGAGCTCCAGGTCCTTCCGGCCGACGCCCGATTGCTGGCCCATGAAAATCGGGCGGCGGTGCTGCGTGCGTACCGGAGCCTGCCGCCGGAAGACCAGTTTCTTCTGGAGGGAAAGTACATCCTGCACTGCTCCAACGAAGCGCTGGCGGAGCAGCTAAACTGTAAGCCGGACAGCATTCGCACGAAGCTCTTCCGGGTTCGCAAGCGATTCCTGGCACTGCTGCAAAAGGAGGACCCAGACCGTGGTTGATCGAGATACGCTGTATGAGCAATACGAAGAGGCGGTTCTCGCCCTGCTGATGGAGCAGGTCGCCGACGCGGAAGGGGAAGAACTGCTCCAGCAGAACCGTTCGCTGCAGGCAGACCCCGCCGCTGCCGTCCCGGCGGAAACAGAAAAGCGCTGTCTGGACGTCCTCCGGCGGCAATCCCGCAAGACGCGGCGGCAGAGAACCGCCCGCCGTTCTCTGCGGATCGCGGCCAGAATCGCGGCAGCCCTGGTCAGCCTGCTTGTACTCTACGCCATCGCGTTCGCCGCTTCGGAAACGGTGCGCGTCCATACGCTGAACTTCCTGATCCGGGAATACGACGTCGGGACGCAGTTCCTCTTCCCCGGTGATGAAAGCGCGGAAGAGAGTGAAGAATTCGCCTCTCATATACTTTCGATTGCAGAGGAAACCGTCCCAGAGGGTTTTCGCCATGTATCCAGTGAAGATAATCCGCTCATTTCCATGTTCTGTTTTGAAAATGCAGAAGACGAACAAATCACCGTGAAATATGTCAATTTGGAAGATATCAGCGGTAAAATTATAATCGATACTGAAAACGCAGAAGTCATTCGTCAAACGATTTCAGGGCAGGAGGTAATGATTGTCTATAAAGACTACGCGCCGGGTTCTGCGCAGCCGGATACAATGTATCAAATTGTATGGATTTGCAAGGAACAGCAATATTGGATCGCAGTAGAAGGCAGCAATGTTGCCTTGGAGGAACTCCTGCCTCTGGTAGAAAGTCTGATAGTGTAATTGCGCGCTTTGGAAGCATGGGCCCTGCGGGGCGATGGGCGGAAGCCGAATATGGTAGGGGAGGAATCTATGATGCGAAACAATGCATTCCGCACGGCCTATCTTTGTGGGCTGTGTCTGCTGCTGGCGGGCTGCCTGCTGCTCGCGGGCTGCACGGCGGCGGAATCGACGGCGGAACCGTTCCAGGATACGCCCTCGGTCGCGGAGCCCGCGCCGGTGGAAAAGACGGATACGCCGTCAGAAGAGCCGGACGGCACGCCGGTACCGGCGGATGGTCTCACCCTGGGCCAGGGGACGGCGGAGATTGCCGCGCTGGTGGGCGGGGCCGAGGCCGAGAAAGACCCCATGGCCTTTGCCGAGACCTACGGTCTGCTCCTCCCCCTGGAATCCTATGACCTGAACGCGCCCATGACCTACCGGGAAGCCGTTTTGGTTCTCTACAATGCCCTGACCCGTGCACCCCATGACTTCCGGCTGGAGGTCGTGGCGCTGGACCGAAGGGCCGAGGGCCTGTCCGACGGCGATGAAGCCCAGCGTGCCGTCCTGTTTTTGTATCGCCGGGGCATTCTCTATCGGGACGAGCCCGCAGACTGGAATGCCCCCATTCCGGCAGCGGAATGGGCGGAGCTGCTGGCGCGGCTCCAGGACCCGGACCTGCGGGCGGAGCTGACGCCGGACCAGCCGACGCGGGTCGCCTGCAAGCTCCGCGAGGCCTTCCGTTGCGGCTGTGTGCAGTGGTATGACGGGGACCAGGACCTGGACCGGGTGGAGGCGGGCTTCGCCGCCCTCCTGCTGGGGCTGGAGAACCCGGAGCCGCTGCTGTGGAACAGCTTCTGGTTCCTGGAGCGGGACGGCGCGGGGACGTACTATCTGACCGCCTTCAGCGCCGCGGACGGCGCGACCATCTCACTGCGCCGCTTCTCCTATGACCCGGAGACGGACCAGGGGGCGGAGCTGGAGGCCCGGACGCCGCAGCCCTGCTCCCTCAGCCAGACCCAGGCGGACTTTGCCGCCGGACTGGTCCGCTCCGTCTGCCTGACCGGCGAGGGCTGGGCCGACCTGACGGAGCGGCTGCTGCCTCTGTTTCTACAGACCATTGGGGACAATCCGGCGTATTTCTCCCCTCTGATGGCCGAGGCCTGTGTGGGCTACGCCGCCCCCCGCTGGGACACCCCCGGCCTGGTCCTGATCGGCCTGGAAGACGGCGTTCTCCACGCCCAGACCTTATTCGAGCAATCCGGCGGCATCACCTTTGTCGATGACCAGCTGGCCTCCAGCTGGTATCACCTGTACGACTAGACCGGTCTGTCCCGTTCCCCTTCCCCCTGCCGGTGGGCGTGCTGCATGCTGCGGCGGCCCACCGGCAGGGTTTTGCCTGACCGCCCAGACGGCCAGAATCCGCATTTACCCACTTGTGCTTTTCCTGGAAATACGGTACAATATTTTTATCTATAAGCGTTTTTATGCGCCCGGGCTTCTCCGCCGGGGCGGCAGATCTTTGGGGCCTCTCCGGGGGCCCGGTTCAGAATAAGGAGGTTCCTCTATGATTCGTCTATCCACGGACCGGGGACTGATCGCGGTGGACAGCGCCGTGTATACCAACATCGCCGGCCATGCCGCTACCAACTGCTTCGGTGTCAAGGGAATGGCCGTCCGCTCTATGACCGACGGCCTGGTACATCTGCTGCGCCGGGAGGCCATGAGCAAGGGCGTCAAGGTCGCCTTCTGCGAGGACGGTTCCATCGTCATTGACCTGCATATCATGGTCAACCGCGGCGTCAATCTTGCCGCCATCGGCGCGGCTATCATCAGCGAAGTCAAATACAATGTCCAAAAATCCACCGGTACGCCCGTCAGAGCCGTGAACGTCTATGTGGATTCCATCACAACCGACTAACGGAACGACACATGGAGGTGCAAACAGTGAATATGACCATTGACGGCGCAGTATACCGGAGAATGCTCCTCTCCGCTGCCGCTTCCATCGAGCGCAATCAGGAGGCGCTCAACGAGCTCAACGTCTTCCCGGTGCCCGACGGCGATACCGGCACCAATATGAGCATGACCTTCAACACAGCAGCCCAGGATCTCCGCCGGGCTGACAACCCCACCCTGACCAAGGCCGCCGATATGGCTGCCTCGGCCATGCTCCGGGGCGCCCGGGGCAATTCCGGCGTCATCCTCTCCCTGCTGTTCCGGGGCTTCTCCAAGGCCCTCAAGGGCATGGAGGAGACCGACGGCGCGGGTCTCGCCGCCGCCATCAACGCCGGTGTGGACGCCGCCTACAAGGCCGTGATGAAGCCCGCCGAGGGCACGATTCTGACGGTCTCCCGGCTCTCCGGTGTGGCTGCCGCCGAAGCCGCCGCCGAGAACCCCGACCCCGAGACCACTCTGGTTCGGGCCATCGAGGCCGCCAAGGAGGCGCTGGCCGACACCGTCAACCAGAACCCGGTGCTGAAAAAGGCCGGCGTTGTGGATGCAGGCGGCAAGGGCTTTGTGGTGATTCTCGAGGGTATGCTCTCCAGCCTCCGGGGCCAGGATATCGAGCCCCCCGCCGAGGGAGAGACCCGGCAGGCCGCCGACTTCGCCGCCCTCACCGACGAGGACATCACCTTCACCTTTGACACGGTGTTTATTGTCCGCAAGACCTCCGACGCCTCCATCGAGCCCTTCCGGGCCTTCCTGGGCTCCATCGGCGACAGCCTGGTCATCGGCGAGGACGACGACGCCTTCAAGGTCCACGTCCACACCGATATCCCAGGCACGGCCCTGAACGAGGCCCAGAAGTACGGCACGCTGGAGCTGGCCAAGATTGAAAATATGCGCACCCAGTACGAGGATATGGCCGCCGGACGCAAGCCCCAGAGCACCGACGATCTGGAAGATCCGGTGGAGGAGCCCGCCGTGGCCGCCCCCGAAAAGTACTATGGCGTTGTCTCCGTCTGCGCCGGCGAGGGGCTTTCCTCGGTCTTCAAGGACCTGGGCGCCGACCAGATCATCCAGGGCGGTCAGACCATGAACCCCTCCACCGATGATATTCTCAAGGCCATCAACCGCACCCCTGCGGAAATCGTCTACGTGCTGCCCAACAACAAGAATATCATCATGGCCGCCGAGCAAACCGTGCCCCTGACCGACAAGCAGGTCATCGTCATCCCCAGCAAGACCGTGCCCCAGGGCATCACCGCCCTCTTGAACTTTGACCCCGAACAGGACGCCGAGGCCAACACCGCCGCCATGACCGAGTCTATGGCCGCCGTTACCACCATGCAGATCACTTACGCCGCCCGGGATTCGGACTTTGACGGCCGGGAGATTCACCAGGGCGACTACCTGGGCCTCTACAACGGCGGTCTGCTGGACACAACGCCCGACCTCCAGCAGCTGCTGGCCGATATGGCCGCCCGGACCGCCGCGTCCGGCTGTGAGTTTATCAATATCTTCTACGGCGCGGACATCGCCGAGGACCAAGCCCAGGAGGCGCTGCGGCTCTTCACCGAGGCCTGCCCCGGCGCGGAGATCAACCTCCTCTCCGGCGGCCAGCCCGTCTACTATTACCTGATCTCTGCCGAATAAGCACTAAGGCATCACCGCACAATTGTGTCTGCGGCCTTCGCCCAATCTTTTGCCCCATCCGTGCAGTTATAAAAGGGGGAAATACATACAGTATTCCCGCCCTTTTATAACTTTCGTATGAGGCAAAATCTTT
>DVFN01000116.1 GCA_018713205.1 Candidatus Avoscillospira stercorigallinarum
GAAGGCTTCCCGCAGGGTTTCGGCGTGTGCAAAGGGCGCTGACGCGCCGCCGCCGCTGCGCGGCGGCACACCTCTCCGTCACGCTTCGCGTGCCACCTCCCCTCAAGGGGAGGCTTTGGGCCGGTCGCCTGAGAGGGAAGGCTCCCCTCGAGGGGAGCTGGCGCGGAGCGCCTGAGAGGTGTTACCGCACCGAAGGCTTCCCGCAGGGTTTCGGCGTGTGCAAAGGGCGCTGACGCGCCGCCGCCGCTGCGCGGCGGCACACCTCTCCGTCACGCTTCGCGTGCCACCTCTCCTCAAGGAGAGGCTTTGGGGGTGCGTTGCATGAGAGGGGGTTACTCCAGGGCGAAGCCCAGGTAGCCCGGGTCCAGGGCCCGGGGCTTGCCCAGCCATTTGGCCATGGCGAAGGGCTGGCCGCCCAGATCCTCGGGCAGGACCTCGGCGGTATAGCCGTCGCCGGCGGCAGCGATGCCGGTGTCGGTCTCGTAGAAGCGGACGCCGTAGGCGCTCTGGAGGTAGGCGTAGAGCTCCGGGCCGTAGGTCATATGGGGGCCGGTCAGCAGCGCCTCCCGCCGCCGGTGGTACTCGGCCTGGGAGATCTCCCGGCCGCCGGAAAACGGGGTCCGGCTCCGGAGAAAGACCGGCTCATAGCCCAGCCGGGCATAGAATCCGAAGAGCGGCTGCTCCGCCGGGACCAGCACGGCGCAGCGGTAGCCCAGCCGCTCCAGCAAGGCCTCGGTGAATTGCAGCAGGGTTCCGGCCAGGCCCCGGCCCCGGCAGTCCTCCCGGGTGGCCACGGCGTAGAGATAGGCCGCCGGATAGGTCCGCCCCTCCATGGTCAGCGTCTGGGGCAGCACGTGGAGCATACTCACCAGCGCGCCGGACTCGTCCTCGGCGGCCAGCGCCCGGCACCGGGGAAAGGCATGGTAGAAGGCGGCGATGGTCTCGGCGCTGTCGCCGAAGACCTGCTGCCACAGCGCCGTCAGCGCCGGAATGTCCGCCGCGTAGCAGGGCCGCAGCCGCACCGGGCCGGTCACGGCTGGGCCTCCTTCTCGGTGGCGATATACTTCTCCAGGAAGATGGGATAATAGCTCTCCTTGGCCTTGCGCAGGCCCTCGATGCCCATGTCGTCCTCCCGGTTCAGGTAGCGGATGTCGGGGTGCTTCTCCCGGATATACCGGGCGAACTCCCGGTTCACCAGGGGATAGGCCCCCTGGATCTCGGCAAAGGCCTTTTCAAAATTGACGTCGAAGGTGTCTTTGCTGATGCGGTTGCCCAGGTCGAAGCCCACGGGGCGGCCCTCCTCGGCGTAGAGGATGATGCCCTCGAATTTCAGGGCCTCGAAGTGCTCCAGGGCCTTGGTCAGAGCCCGGCGGTCGGCGGCGGACTCGTGGTGACTCTCGTACCACTTCTCGGCCAGCTTCGCGCAGACATGGAGATTGTGGACCGTGACGGGCCGGGTATACCAGCTGGGCCACGCCTCCACAAAGCGGTTGATATGGTTCCGCTTGGACTGGAGCTTCCGGCCCGGCAGGTCGGCCAGAGTGTCGATCTCATAGAGATAGTCATAGGCGTCCCGGTCCGGGGTGAACTCGAAGCGCCCGGGGTAGAGGGACTCCAGCTGGGCCTTGGTCTCATTGGTCAGGCTGCGGATCACCAGGGGCTTGCCCTCCCGGCGGCTGTCGGCGATGATGCGCTCCAGCACCGGCCGGATGTCGCCGCTGCCCGCCGGGTAGAGATACTGGTGGACCCCCCGGTAGGTCAGCCGCTGGCAGAGATACCCCTCCACCTCAGCCACCTCGCCGTAGTAGAAGGACCAGAGATACAGATTGGCAAAGGTGTACTCCGCGCCCCGGTAGCCCGAGGCCTCATAGAGCTTCTGAATCCAGGGCCGGTCCGCCAGGGTCGGTTTTCTGCATTCATTCATGGTGCAATTTCAGTCCGTTTCGTCGGCAGCCGTCGTCTGCCGGAGATATTTTTCTAATAGTATCATATCATGGAAGTCAAGGGGTGCGCGGGCGGCCATGACTGAGAGATGTTGCCGCGCCGAAAGTTTTCAGCAGGGTTACGGCCTGTGCAGAGGGCGCTTGCGCGCCGCCGCCGCTGGCGGCACACCTCTCCGTCACGCTTCGCGTGCCACCTCCCCTCAAGGGGAGGCTTTGGGGTGCATCGCCTGAGAGGGAAGGCTCCCCTTGAGGGGAGCTGTCAGCCGTAGGCTGACTGAGAGGTGTTACCGCACCGAAGGCTTCCCGCAGAGTTTCGGCGTGTGCAGAGGGCGCTTGCGCGCCGCCGCCGCTGCGCGGCGGCACACCTCTCCGTCACGGCTTCGCCGTGCCACCTCTCCTCAAGGAGAGGCTTTAGGGCGCCTGCTGCGGTTTGAGACGCCCCTCAGGCTTGTATTTTCTCCCGTTTGGTGGTAAAATACTCTAAATTGTGAAAATGCGCCGAGGAGGACACACCCATGTGCGACAAGTGCAAGAAACCCTTTTATATCACCACCCCCATTTACTACCCGTCCGATAAGCTCCATATCGGCCACACCTACTGCACCGTGGCCGCCGACACCATGGCCCGCTATAAGCGCATGCGGGGCTATGACGTGATGTTCCTCACCGGCACCGACGAGCACGGCCAGAAAATCGAGGACAAGGCCAAGGAGGCCGGCGTCACCCCCCAGCAGTTTGTGGACAATATCGTCACCGGCCAGGGCGGCGTGCTGGACCTGTGGAAGCTGATGAATATCTCCAACGACCGCTTTATCCGCACCACCGACCCCTATCACGTGGCCGCCGTCCAGAAAATCTTCAAGAAAATGTACGACAACGGCGACATCTACAAGGGCAGCTACAAGGGCAAGTACTGCACCCCCTGCGAGAGCTTCTGGACCGAGAGCCAGCTCAAGGACGGCAAGTGCCCCGACTGCGGCCGGGAGGTCACCGACGCCGAGGAGGAGGCCTACTTCTTCCGCCTCTCCAAGTATGCCCAGCCCGTCCGGGATCTCCTCACCAACACCGACTTCCTGGAGCCCAAGAGCCGCGTCCATGAGATGGTCAACAACTTCATCGACCCGGGCCTGGAGGACCTCTGCGTCTCCCGCACCAGCTTCACCTGGGGCGTGCCGGTGGACTTCGACCCCGGCCACGTGGTCTACGTCTGGGTGGACGCCCTCTTCAACTACACCACCGCCCTGGGCTTTATGAACGACACCTACCACGACTACGACAAGTTCTGGCCCGCGGACGTCCACTTCGTCGGCAAGGAGATCGTCCGGTTCCACTCCATCATCTGGCCCGCCATGCTGATGAGCATGGGTATGCCCCTGCCCAAGAAGGTCTACGGCCACGGCTGGCTCCTGCTGGACGGCGGCAAGATGTCCAAGTCCAAGGGCAATGTGGTGGACCCCTATCTGCTGGCCGAGCGCTACGGCGTGGACGCCCTGCGGTTCTTCCTGATGCGGACCTTCCCCTTCGGCTCCGACGGCAACTTCTCCAATGAACTCCTGATCTCCTGCATCAACACGGATCTTGCCAACGACCTGGGCAACCTGGTCTCCCGGACCGTGGCCATGGCGCAGAAATACTTCGGCGGCGCCCTGCCCGCCGCCCAGGAGGCCGACGAGGCCCTGGACGCGCCCCTGGTGGAGCTGGCGTCCGGCCTGCGGGACCGCTACGAGGCACAGATGGAGGCCTATCAGTTCCAGAACGCCCTCTCCGAGGTCTTCAAGGTCATCTCCCGGGCCAACAAGTATATCGACGAGAACGCCCCCTGGGTGCTGGCCAAGGACGAGGCCAAAAAGCCCCGGCTGGCCCGGGTGCTCTACAACCTGCTGGAGACCGTGCGCATCTGCGGCGCGCTCCTGGAGCCCGTGATGCCCGAGACCACCGCCAAGATCATGGCCCGGCTGGGCAATCCCGCCCACGACTGGGATACTCTGGCCACCTTCGGCGTCCTGCCCGCCGACGTCACCGTCACCGGCGGCGAGGCCCTCTTCCCCCGGATCGACATGGCCAAGGAGCTGGAGGCCCTGGAGGAGATTCACCAGAAGGCCCTGGCTGCCGCCGCCGGTCCCAAGGAGGAGCCCCTGCCCGAGCCGCTGCCCCCGGTGGATTTCGACACCTTCTGCAAGGTGGAGATGACCGTGGTCAAGGTCCTCGGCTGTGAAAAGGTCAAGAAGTCCGACAAGCTCCTGAAATTCCAGCTGGACGACGGCACCGGCACCCCCCGGCAGATCCTCTCCGGCATCGCCAAGTACTACCAGCCCGAAGCGCTCCTGGGCAAGACCCTGGTGGCCGTGACCAACCTGCCGCCCCGGAAGATGATGGGGCAGGAGAGCTGCGGCATGATCCTCTCCGCCGAGCGCGGCGAGACCCTCAAGCTGGTGATGCTGGACGATTCCGTCCCCGCCGGCGCCCGCCTCGTCTGACCAAAGCCGCCCTGCAAGGGGGTCCTTGGGGAAAAAGGCCGAAAAACACACAACTTTTTTCCAAAAACCCCTTGCATTTCGGCCTTTACGGCGTTATAATGTATTTAAACTAACGTATGCTTGACTGGAGACTGGGGAATGTTCCCCAGTCTTTCTTGTTGGAAAGGGGGATTTTTATGAAAATCACCGAACAGGTCTGGCAGTTCTCCCAGCCCATCGTCAAGTCCCTGGGCTGCAGGCTCTGGGATGTGGAGTACGTCCGCGAGGGCGGCGAGTGGTATCTGCGCCTCTACCTGGACAAGGACGGCGGCGTGGATATCAACGACTGCGAGGCCGTCTCCCGGGCCGTAGACCCGGTGCTGGACGAGAAGGACCCGATCCCGGAGAGCTACCACTTCGAGGTCTGCTCCGCCGGGCTGGAGCGGCCCCTGAAGCGGCCCTCGGATTTTGAACAGTTTATGGGCCACCAGGTCCTGGTGAAGCTCTACCAGCCCAAAAAGGGCCGCAAGGAGCTCCACGGCACGCTGACCGGCTACGACGACGGCCGCGTCACCCTCGAAGCCGCCGGAGAGACGCTCACCTTTGAAAAACAGGAAGTCGCCCTGGTGCGGCTGTACGTGGAATTTTAAGGAGGAATCGTGACAAAATGAACGAAGAGATTTTCGCTGCCCTGGCGCAGCTGGAGAAGGAGCGGGGCATTCCCCAGGCTTATATGGTCGATAAGATCACCCAGGCCCTGGTGGCCGCCTATAAGAAGGACAAGGACGGCTACACCGACAACGTCTTCGTCGAAAGCGACGAGCACGGCATGCATATGTATGTCCAGAAGGAAGTCGTGGACGGCGTCATCACCCCCGCCACGGAAATCGATATCACCGCCGCCCGGCGCATCGATCCCCATGCCCAGCTGGGCGACCTGGTCAATGTGGATGTGGAGACCAAGGCCTTCGGCCGGATCGCCGCCCAGACCGCCAAGCAGGTCATCATCCAGGGCATCCGCGAGGCCGAGCGGGGCATGATCTTCGAGAGCTTCTCCTCCAAGGAGCACGAAATCCTCACCGGTACGGTGCTGCGCATCGAGCCCGCTACCAACGACATGATTATCCGCATCGGCTCCGGCTCCGACAAGACCGACGCCCTGCTGGCCGGCTCCGAGCAGGTCCACGGCGAGGTCTTCAAGGAGGGCGACACCATCCGCGTCTATGTGGTGGAGGTCCGCCGGAGCAACCGCGGCCCCCAGGTGCTGGTGTCCCGGACCCATCCCGGCCTGGTCAAGCGGCTCTTCGAGCTCAACGTCCCCGAGATCGAGAACGGCCTGGTGGAGGTCAAGTCCGTGGCCCGCGAGGCCGGCTCCCGCACCAAGATCGCCGTCCACGCCACCGAGCAGGGCATCGATCCCGTCGGCGCCTGCGTCGGTCCCCGGGGCGGCCGCGTCGGCGCGGTGGTGGATGAGCTCCGGGGCGAGAAAATGGACATCGTCATCTGGAGCGAGGACCCGGCCCAGTTCGTGGCCTCGGCTCTGTCCCCGGCCACGGTGGTCTCGGTGACCACGGCCCCCGGCATGGTCAAGGCCTGCCGCGTCATCGTCCCCGACGACCAGCTCTCCCTGGCCATCGGCAAGGAGGGCCAGAACGCCCGGCTGGCCGCCCGGCTCACCGGCTACAAAATCGACATCAAGCCCGCCTCCCAGGCCGATTCCCTGCCGCCGCTGGAGACCGCTGAGGCTCCGGCTCCCCAGGACGTCGAGGAGGCCTGACCCGAGACAGGAGGGAACCCATGCAGAGAAAAATTCCCATGCGCCAGTGCGTCGGCTGCCGGGAGATGAAGCCCAAAAAGGAGCTCATCCGGGTGGTCAAGTCGCCGGATGGCGCGATTTCCCTGGATTTCCGCGGCAAGGCTCCGGGCCGGGGCGCGTATCTCTGCCCCGACGCCGCCTGCCTCAAGCGGGCCATCAAGGCCAAGGCGCTGGAGCGGGCCTTCGACCTGGCCATTCCCCAGGAGATTTACGACTCGCTCCTGCAGAAGATGGAGGAGGGAGACCATGGATGACCGCCAGCGCGCCCTGAACTATCTGGGTCTGGCCCGCCGGGCCGGCCGCATCGCCCTGGGCGAGGAGCCCTGCGGCGCGGTGTGCCGGAGCGGCCATGCCCGGCTGCTGCTGGTGGCCGCCGACGCCGGGGATCACACCTTCCGCCGGGCCCGGTCCTTCGCCCGCAGCGGCAAGCCGCCGGTGCTGCCGGTGTCCTTCACCAAGGAGGAGCTGGGCGGCGCCGTGGGCCAGCGGGCCTGCGCCCTGGCGGCCCTGACCGACGCGCCGCTGGCTCTGGCCTTCGTCCAGTGCCTGCCGGAGGCGGAGCGGCCCGCCGAACTCCTGGAGACACTGCGCACCCAGACCGCGCGCATCGAAAAGCGCCGCAAAGAGGAAAAGGCCCACCAGGCTAACATCCGCCACGGTGGGAAAAAGCCCGGTCCGGCCGGGAAATAGAGAAAGCAAGCCGGTTTATCCGGCAGTGATAGAGGCAGCAGGGCGGAACGAACCTTCGGCACGCTGCCGCAGCCGGGACCCTTCCGGCTGAGGATTTCATGGAGGTGGCTATATTGAGCTTTATCAAATATCGAATTGGCGAAATGGCCAAAGATTTCGGCGTCCCCACCAAGACCATCACGGCGCTGGTGGGTGAGCTCTTTGAAAAACCCAAGAGCGGCCAGCAGGTGCTCACCGAGGCCCAGCTGAACGTGCTCTTTGATGTGCTGACCCAGCGGCACCAGGTCAACTCCCTGGAGGAGACCCTGGCCGCCCAGAAGACGGCCAAGGCAGAGGAAAAGCCCCAGGAGAAGAAGCCCGAGGAACCCAAGCCCGCCGCCAAGGCCGAGGCTAAGCCCCAGGCCCAGCAGAGCCAGCAGCCCAAGGCCCAGCAGCCTCAGGCTCCGGCCCAGCAGCAGCCCAAGGCCGACAAGCCCAAGGAGCCCGAGCGCCGCCGGGAGCGCCGCGTCATCGACACCAGCGCCGTCACCGTCAACGCCAACCGCTTTGACGACCGGGTGGATGTGCTGGTCACCGAGCGGCAGCAGAACTTCTCCGGCGGCAAGCAGAAGATCGGCAACAAGAACAAGCAGCCCAGCCGCAACAAGTTCGCCGGCAACAAGCGCCGCAACGAGGAGCAGGAGAAGATGCGCCGCCTGCAGCTGGAGGTGGCCAAGAAGGCCCCGCTGGTGGTGAAGATCCCCGACGAGATCACCGTGGGCGAGCTGGCCGCCCGGATGAAGAAGACCGCCGCCGAGGTCATCAAGCAGCTTATCAAGCTGGGCGTCATGGCCAGCGTCAACCAGACCGTGGACTACGACACCGCCGCCCTGGTGGCCATGGAGCTGGGCTGCAAGGTGGAGAAGGAAGTCATCGTCACCATCGAGGAGCGGCTCATCGACGACCGGGAGGACACCGCCGACGAGCTCCAGCCCCGGAGCCCCGTCGTCGTGGTCATGGGCCACGTCGACCACGGCAAGACCAGCCTGCTGGACGCCATCCGGAATACCAACGTGGCCTCCGGCGAGGCCGGCGGCATTACCCAGCACATCGGCGCGTATACCGTCCAGATCAACGGCAGCCCCATCACCTTCCTGGACACCCCCGGCCACGCGGCCTTTACCTCCATGCGGGCCCGCGGCGCCATGTGCACCGACATTGCCATTCTGGTGGTGGCCGCCGACGACGGCATCATGCCCCAGACCGTCGAGGCCATCAACCATGCCAAGGCCGCCAATATCCCGATCATCGTGGCCATCAATAAGATGGATAAGCACGGAGCCAACCCCGACCGCATCAAGCAGCAGCTGACCGAGTACGACCTGGTGCCCGAGGAGTGGGGCGGCGAGACCGTCATCTGCCCCATTTCCGCCAAGACCGGCCAGGGCATCGACGAGCTGCTGGAGATGGTCATTCTGACCGCCGAGGTCCAGGAGCTCAAGGCCAACCCCAACCGTCTGGCCAAGGGCGTGGTCATCGAGGCCCGGCTGGACAAGGCCCGGGGCCCGGTGGCGACGCTGCTGGTCCAGAACGGCACCCTGAAGCAGGGCGACGTGATTATCGCCGGTACGGCCGTGGGCCGCGTCCGCGTGATGACCGACGACAAGGGCCGCACGGTCAAGACCGCCGGCCCCTCCAAGCCCGTGGAGATCACCGGCCTGGCCGAGGTCCCCGGCGCGGGCGATATCTTCAACGCCGTCGAGGACGAGCGCATGGCCCGCCAGCTGGTGGAGCAGCGCAAGGAGGATCTGAAGGCCGCCGCCAACAAGACCAAGGGCAAGGTGACCCTGGAGGACCTCTTCGCCCAGATCCAGGAGGGCGAGATGAAGGAGCTCAACATCATCGTCAAGGCCGACGTCCAGGGCTCCGCCGAGGCCGTCAAGGCCTCGCTGGAGAAGATCTCCAACGAGGAGGTCCGGGTCAAGGTCATCCACGCCGGCGTCGGCGCGATTTCCGAGAACGACGTGCTGCTGGCCTCCACCTCCAACGCCATCATCGTCGGCTTCAACGTCCGGCCCGATCCCGTGGCCGCCGCCTCGGCCGCCCGGGCCAAGGTGGATATGCGGATGTACCGCGTGATCTACGACGCCATCAACGAGATCCAGGACGCCATGAAGGGCATGCTGGCTCCCAAGTACAAGGAAGTCATCATCGGCCACGCCGAGGTCCGCCAGACCTACAAGGTCAGCGCCATCGGCACCATTGCCGGCTGCTACGTCAAGGACGGCAAGATCACCCGCGACGCCCAGGTCCGCGTGCTCCGCGACAACATCGTCATCCACGAGGGCCAGCTGGGCAGCCTCCAGCGGTTCAAGGACTCGGTCAAGGAAGTGGCCGCCAACTACGAGTGCGGCATGTCCATCGAGAAGTTCAACGACATCAAGGAAGGCGACATCTTCGAGTGCTTCGTCATGGAGCAGATCAAGGTGTAACAGCCGCCGGAGCCATCCCCTGTCTGTAGGGGCGGATTGCATATCCGCCCCTCAGACTGTCAAAAAACCTCGCTGAAGATGTCTGTGACAGAGCAGCGGGGGAAGTGTGAAGGGGGCAAAAACCCCCCTTCGCGTTCAATC
>DVFN01000117.1 GCA_018713205.1 Candidatus Avoscillospira stercorigallinarum
ACAATAGAAAGCGTGTTTGATTTTGCTTAAGTTGATGACATTGCCTTGAGGGGAGCTGGCAGCCGTAGGCTGACTGATTGAAGAATTCTTGGAATGTCGGCGTAAGCCGAGATTCCTAGGGGCGAAGCCCCGTAGAATTCTCCATCCAGCTCCGCTGGAGAGGTGTTACCGCACCGAAAGCTTCCCGCAGGGCTTCAGCCTGTGCAGAGGGCGCTTGCGCGCCGCCGCCCTGCGGGCGGCACACCTCTCCGTCACGGCTTCGCCGTGCCACCTCTCCTCAAGGAGAGGCTTAGGGGCCCGTCGCCCGAGAGGGAAGGCTCCCCTTGAGGGGAGCTGGCAGCCGAAGGCTGACTGAGAGGTGTTACCGCACCGAAGGCCTCCCCCAGGGCTTCGGTCTGTGCAGAGGGCGCTGACGCGCCGCCGCCCTTCGGGCGGCACACCTCTCCGTCACGGCTTCGCCGTGCCACCTCTCCTCAAGGAGAGGCTTAGGGGCCCGTCGCCTGAGAGGGAAAGGCTCCCCTCAAGGGGAGGCTTTGAAGATGCGATTTCCAAGTTTGGGAGGTACCCATGCGAAACAACAAAAAAGCGCTCCAGGACGCCCGGCAGCCCCTGGGGATTTACGTCCATGTTCCCTTCTGCCGGAGCAAATGCGAATACTGCGACTTCTACTCCCTGGGCGGCGGCATGAACCGGGAGTCTATGGACCTCTACCTCCAGGCGGTGCTGGCCCATATCCGGGAGACGGCCCAGCGGGCCGTGGGCTACGAGGTGGATACGGTCTACTTCGGCGGCGGCACGCCCAGCTTCTTCGGCCATGTGGGCCTGATTCGCATTCTCACCGAAATCGACCGGCGATTCCGGCTGGCCCGGGACGCGGAAATCACCCTGGAGGCCAATCCCGATTCGGTGACGGCCCAGGGGCTGGACAAGCTCCGCCGGGCGGGGTTCAACCGCATCTCCATCGGCGTCCAGACCGACGATGACGCTCAGCTCAAGGCCTTGGGCCGGCCGCACAACTATAAGCAGGCCCAGCAGGCCGTGTCTCTGGCCCGGCGGGCGGGCTTTGACAGCGTGTCGGTGGACCTGATGTTCGGCCTGCCCAGCCAGAGCCGGGAGCAGTGGATGGCCACGCTGCGCAACGTCCTGGACCTGAAGCCCGACCATATCTCCTGCTACGGCCTCAAGGTGGAGCAGGGCACCCGGCTCTGGGAGTACAAGGACTGTGCCAACCTGCCCGACGACGACGCCCAGGCCGACATGTACTTCTACGCCGTGGAAACCCTGGAATCCTTCGGCTACCAGCAGTATGAGATCTCCAACTTTGCCAAGCCCGGCCTGGAGTGCCGCCACAATCTGAAATACTGGATGGGCGACCCCTACCTGGGCTTCGGCCCGGCGGCGGCCTCGGACTTCGGCGGCAAGCGCTACACCGCCGCGGCGGACCTGGACCAGTATATCACCGGCATTCTGGAGCAGAAGACCATTCTGACCTCCTGTGAGACCATCCCTCTGCGGGAACGGGCCGGGGAATACCTGATGCTCCGGCTCCGGACCAGCTACGGCATCGAGGAAAACGAGTATATGCAGACATACCTCCTGCCCTTCGCGCCCCTGGAGAAGCTGCTGATCACCTATGCCCAGCGGGATCTGGCAAAGAAGACCGAGAGCGGCCGCTGGCGTCTGACCCCCAAGGGCTTTATGGTCTCCAACGCCATCCTGGTGGAGCTGCTGGACGTGCAGCAAAAATCCAACCCCCTGGCCAAGCTGCGGTAATTTTATACCGCAATACACTGAAATAAACCACGCTGCCTCCCCCGGTTCAGGGAAGGCAGCGTGGTTTTTTTGGGTATTTACTTGGTAATCTGGAAGGAGCGGGTGATGGGGGCTGCCATATGGTTGCCGCCGATGATGCACACGGTGACCACATAGCGGCCGGGCTCGGTGGGCGGCGTGGTGGTGCTGGAGTAAATGCGCCACTTGCTGGTGAAGCCGCTGTAGAGGTACTTGACGCCGCTCCTACGTACGGCAGCGCCGCATCCGTTGCACCATAGTTGACCGCACCACGTAGGGGCCGATGCCCACATCGGCCCGCTGGGTATCGACGCCAACCGCACCCCCATTGACCGCACCCAGGCTTGCGAACCCGTAGGGGCGGCCTGTATGGCCGCCCGTGCCGCAGTTTGATGTCCGATGCGCCCCCGCCGAACGCACCACCCGTAGGGGCGCGCATCGCGCGTCCGTGCCCAGCCACCGGAACCACCGGGGCTGGAACACAACGCACCCGGTTCCGGGCGGCCATACAGGCCGCCCCTACGGGGGCAGGGCGCGGGCGGGGCCATAAAAAACGCCGCTTCCTCCGGGGTGGGAGGAAGCGGCGTGTTTGTTCATTTTTCAGCCGACGCCGGCGGTCAGGGGCCGGGGGTCGTAGTTCTCGGTGCGCTTGATGGAGGCCCCCAGGGCGGTGAGCTTGCCGATGATGTCCTCGTAGCCCCGTTCGATCAGATGGGCGTCCTCGATGATGGTAACGCCATCGGCGGCCAGCGCCGCGATGACCATGGCCGCGCCGGCCCGCAGATCACAGGCCCGGACCTCGCAGCCGTGGAGCTCCCGGACGCCGTCGATCACTGCGGCCTTGCCCTCCACCTGGATATGCGCGCCCATGCGGTTCAGCTCCGCCGTATAGCGGAACCGGGTATCGTAAATACTTTCGGTGACGATGCTGGTCCCGTTGGCCAGACACATACAGACGGCAATCTGCGGCTGCATATCCGTGGGGAAGCCGGGATAGACCATGGTTTTGACATTGGCCCGCTTCAGCCGCCGGGTCTTTTCCAACCGGACGGAATCGTCCATCTCCCGGATCACCATACCCATCTCCCGGAGCTTGGCGGTGATGCAGTCCAGATGCTTGGGGATGACGCCGTGGAGCGTCACATCGCCGCCCACCGCGGCCACGGCGGCCATATAGGTGCCGGCCTCGATCTGGTCGGGGATGATCGAATAGCTGCCGCCGTGGAGGCTCTTGACGCCGCGGACCTTGATGACATCGGTGCCCGCGCCAGAGATCCGTGCGCCCATGGCGTTGAGGAAGTTGGCCAGATCCACGATATGGGGCTCCTTGGCGCAGTTTTCGATGATGGTCATACCGCCGGCCAGGGTTGCCGCCAGAAGGATATTCATGGTCGCGCCGACGGAGACGATGTCCAGATAGACATGGCCGCCGCGCAGGCCGCCCTCGGGGGCGTCACAGGTGACGTAGCCGCCGCTCTGCTCCACCACAGCGCCCATGGCCTCGAAGCCCTTGATATGCTGGTCGATGGGGCGGACGCCGAAGTTGCAGCCGCCGGGCATGGCGTTGCGGGCGTGGCCGAAACGGCCCAGCTGGGCCCCCAGCAGGTAATAGGAGGCGCGAATCCGCCGGACCAGGTCGATGGGCGCGGTAATATTCCGGGCCCGGGTGCAGTCGATTTCCACAGAGTTGCGGCTCAGGCGGCGAATCTGCGCGCCCATATCGCTGAGAATCTCCAGCAGCAGCCGAACGTCGGTGATATCGGGCACATTTTCAATGTGGCACTTGCCGGATACCAGCAGCGTGGCGGGCAGAATCGCCACGGCGGCGTTTTTGGCTCCGGAGATGGTGACGTCGCCGTGGAGGGGCTTTCCGCCCTCAATGATATATTTTACCAAGAAAAATCCCTCATTTTCCGCAAGTCAGAAGCCGCAGACGGCGGCGCTTGTCTCACTTTGTTCTATGAGAAGTATGGCCCCGGAGGGCGCAAAATACCTGTGTTATCATTTACCAGAAGCATCATAGCACAAAATCCCCGTTATGTAAAGCGAAATATGACAAAAGAGATGCAAATTGGATACAAATGGTTCCATCTGGTAGCCGAGGCTCCGAAGGGCCCCCAGATTTAGGCGTCACGACGGCTGCGCGATCACTTCCCGGGTGATTCCGTTGACCTGAAAGACGCCGGTATCGGTCTCCAGCAGCCAGACCGGCGTCAGGTGGACGGCGGCAGCGGCGGCGGTTTCGGAGCGGACATACCCCTGGGTGATGGAGGTGATGGCGCTGCCCACCCAGCCCAGCGTATAGCGCTGCGCGAGGAAGGCCACCACGGCGTCGGCGGCGGTAATGGAGCTGTTCTCACTGATGCGCTTGAGCTGCGCGGCGCCGGTAAAGAAGGTCCCCTCTACCCCGGTGAGGCAGTTGTTGGAAAAGGTCAGGGTCAGGCCGCCGGAGAACACCGGCACATCCAGCACCGACTGGGTGGCCGTGACGGTATAGACGCCGGCCCGAATTCGCTGGGGTTCCTCCAGCTCCAGAACCGTAAAGCCCATGGCCCGGAGCAGACGGCGGGACGCGCCGGTGAGGTCCCCGGTCTCCGCCTGGTCCTGGAGCTTGGCGGAGAAAGCCCCGCTCCGGCTGATCTCGCAGCTGCCCGCCGCCGAGGTGTAGCGGCTCAGATAGCGGGTGGAATCATCCTGGAACACAACCTCCTGCCCCAGCAGGGCAGTCGCCGCGGCTAAGTCGGCCTCCTCGTCCTCGCCCAGCTCCAGGGCGTAGAGATCCACGGTGTTGGGCACGGCGTTGGGAGAAAGGGCCACGTCCTCGGCGGCGCAGAGCTCGCTCAGGGTCTCCCGCAGCCGGTCCGCCTCCCGCGCCCGGGCCAGCCGGTTCGGAATCAGTACGGCCAGCAGCGCCAGGTTGGCCAGCAGCAAAATCAAAATCGCCAGATTTTTCAGCTTGGAAACGGGCATGGACTCACCTCCCGGGAACCCATCCGGCCTGGAGGGTATCGCCCTGGAGCTGATACCGCAGCACCAGAGCGCTGCCCTCCGGCAGCACTGCGGCAGCCTGGGCCACAGGCAGCACCAGAATTTCCTGGCCGGTGGTGGTAAATTGCAGCGCCTGAACCTCCATCCGGCTGACGGACTGGCCCGAGAAGACCACGCGGGCCGCCGGACTGCCGGTGTTTACGGCGATCCCGGAGAGGTAATAGGTAAAGGTACATACGGTCTCCTCTTCACTGGCGGTGATCCCGGAGAGATACAGCCGGGCCTCTCCGGCAGAGTCTCCGGCGGCCAGGGATACCAGCCGCCGCGCTTCCTCCACCAGCTCCGCCGTCTCGGGTCCGGTGGCCCGGAAGCGGTCGGCGGCCGTGGAGGTCAGCAGAATTTCTCCGGTGGGAGAGATTTGCAGCGCGCAGCCGGTCTCCGAATAGTAGACCGTTCCGGCGGCGTCGGTGTAGCTGGTATCGCCGTAGGGGTTGAAATCCAGGGCCGTGGCCAGCGCCTCATGGAAGCGGCTGTCACAGGGGCAGGTCACCGAAGCGGCGGGCACAGCCGGGCTCGTCTCGGGCAGCAGCGTATAGGCCTCCAGGGTGGAATCCTGCTCAAAGGCAAAGGCGGAACCGTCGGGCCGGAAGGACTCCAGCAGCTTGGAGAGCGTCTCAACCGACAGGGCCGTCTCGGCCCGCTCCACGGCCTCCCCCAGGAAGTAGAGCGCCACGGCGTCCTGCTCCACGGCCAGAACACAGGCGTGCATGTCCGGCAGCTCCGACTCCGCTTCCGCGTCCAGCCAGGAGGCCACCACGGCCGCCGGCAGCGTCAGGCCATAGTCAAAATAGACGCTCTCCCCCGAGAGCGCCCGGCGAAGCTGAATCTCGTTGGCCGGCGTCGTCTCTCCGGCGGTGTCCAGGGCCTCGCCCAGCGCGCCGCCCAGGGTCTCGAAGGCGGCATCCAGCGCCGCGAAATCCCACCGGGCCGTATACCGTCCGGCCGACATGGACACCGACACCGCCAAAGGCTGGGCCGCGTCCAGCACCGGCTCCGAGACCTCCATATAGGCCAGCTCCGCCTGCTCCAGGCCGAGCAGCGGCGCCAGAGGCTGGAGAATGGCCGAGAGCACGGGACTCTGCCGCACGCTCTCCACCGGCAGGGAGAGCAGCGTCAGCAAGATCAGCCCCAGCAGCAGCAGAACCAGCACCGCGTCCTTTCCCAGCTCCACCAGCCGTCGCTTCATTCTCACCGCCTCCTTGTCGAAAGTTTGCTCCCCCATTATACCGTAAAAATCGCCGTTTGACCAGAGGAAAACCCAGGGGCCCGGCGGCTCCGGGTGATTGCGCATGGAGGCGTCTTCTGGTATGATGGAGGCAAGGAACTATATTAATATTAATAAGGAGGGATTTCCATGCAGTATCTTCTGGCCCATGATCTGGGCACTTCCGGCGACAAAGCCACCCTGTTCACCACCGACGGAGCGCTGGCCGCCAGCACGGTGGTTTCCTATCCCTGCCGCTACGAAGCCGGGGGGCGGGCGGAGCAAGACCCGGCGGACTGGTATGCCGCGGTCTGCCGCGCCACCCGGACGCTGCTGGAGCAGGTGGAGGCCCGGGATGTGGCGGGCGTCAGCTTCTCGGGCCATATGATGGGGGCGGTGCTGCTGGACCGGGCCGGGGATGTATTGCGCCCGGCCATCATCTGGGCCGACCAGCGGGCCACCGCCGAGCAGGCGCTGCTGTCCCAGCGGGTGGGCGACGCCCGGCTCTACGCCATCACCGGCAACCGCAACAATCCCACCAACTCCGTGGCCAAGATTCTCTGGTGCCTGCGCAGCGAGGGGCTGGGCAGCCGCCTGGCCGTGGCCCTCAACTGCAAGGACTACCTGGTCTACCGGCTCACCGGGGCCATCGGCACCGATTACTCCGACGCCTCGGGCACCGGGGCCTTTGACCTCACCGCCTTTACCTGGTCGGCGGAAATTCTCGAGGCCGCCGAGATTCCCGCCGGCGTGATGCCGCCGCTCCACGCCTCCACGGATCTGGCCGGGACCATCACCGCCCAGGCGGCCCGGGACACGGGACTGCTGCCGGGAACGCCGGTCTTCTGCGGCTGCGGCGACGGCACGGCGGCCTCGGTGGGCGCGGGGGTGGACCGGCCCGGTCAGGGCTATCTGAGTCTGGGCACCTCGGCCTGGATCTCCTACCTGGACGACGACGCCCTGCTGGACCCCCAGCAGCGGACCTTCAACCTGGCCGGAATCGAAAAGGGGCTGGTGTTCCCCATCGGCACCATGCAGGCCGCGGGGGCATCCTACAACTGGATGCGGGACCAGCTGTGCCGGGCCGAAAAACAAACCGCCCTGGACCAGGGCGGCAGTATCTACGACAAGATCAACCGGCAGATCGCCGCCGAAGCGCCGGGTGCCGGAGGCGTGCTGTTCCTCCCCTATCTGACCGGCGAACGGAGCCCCTGGTGGGACGCCAACGCCCGGGGCGCGTTCCTGGGCCTGGACATCTCCACCACCCACGCCCAGCTGCTGCGGGCGGTGATGGAGGGCGTGGCCATGAATCTGTCGCTGATTCTGCGGGTGTTCCGGGGGAAATATCCCTTCGAATCCCTGCGGATTCTCGGCGGCGGAGCCCAGGAGCCCCTGTGGCGGCAGGTGCTGGCCGACGTGCTGGGCGTCCGGGTGGAGAAGCCCAACCTGCTGGAGGAGGGCTGCTCCCTGGGCGCGGCCATGGCCGCCGGGATCGGCGCAGGCGTCTTCCGGGACGCCGGGGAGATCCGCCGCTTCCTCCGGGTGGAGGAGGTCACCGTTCCCGATCCCGACCGGTCCGCCCAATACGCCGCTCTCACCGACCGCTTCCAGGACGCCTATCTGCGGCTGCGGGGCTTTTAATCACGGGTCCAGCACGCCCTGGTTGGCCGTCAGCGCCGCAATCATGGAGGCAATGCCGTCGCCCAGCAGCTCCGCCGACCGCAGCGCCTGGGCCAGCGTATTGCCGTTGCTCCCAAATTCCACCAGGATCGACCCCGGCGTGGCGTGCTGGTTGAAGCGCTCGGTGCGCAGGTTGAGATTCCGGCACAGGCCCGGATACGCACCCTCCAGCACCGACTGGAGCTTCAGGGCGTTGGCCAGATTTTCCCGCCAGTTGGGGTGGGTCAGGCCGCCCTGGTCGGTTCCCACCACCAGCATCAGCTGGGCCAGGCTTTCGCCGTCCACCGTGGCCGACAGGGGATAGGCCGAGCCGTCGGTGTCGGCCACGGCGTCCCGGTGGACGTCGATGACCATTTGCAGCGACGGGTACTGGGCCTTCCACGCCTCAATCCGCTCCAGCGCGTTGGCGTAGGAGTCGTTATAGGACGGGTAGTCGTTGACCGTGGAATCGTGAACGACCTCCAGCCCGTAGCGCCGCAGGGTCTCGGCCAATCTCTTCCCCACGGCCACCACCGACCGGCTCAGATCCAGCGTCCTGTAATCGCCGCTGGCCTCGTACTCCCAGCCGGGCTCCGGGGTGTAGCTCTCCGTGGCGTGGGTGTGGAGAATCAGAATCGTCGGGCCGTCCACGGTGAAATCCAGGGTGGACGGCTGGGCCAGCAGCGCCGCCTTGTCCACCGAATATGTACAGGCTCCCGCGATGGAAATGGCGTCCGCCGCGGCCAGCGCCGCCGGCAGCGGGGCCGTCTCATAGACCGGTTCCGGCTCCGGTTCCAGTTCCGATTCCGGCTCCGGCTCGTCCGCGGGCTCGTTCTCAGGCTCCTCCGCCGGTTCCCATTGGAGGATGTAGAGCTGCTGCTCCGCCGTGGGCTCCGCGGCCGATACCACCTGCCCCGTCTCCAGATAGAGCAGGAACCGGGCAAAGTCCGGCTGCCGGGCCGCCTGGGACAAGAACGCGGCGGCCTTGGCATCCCATCCCAGCAGCATACACAGCCGCAAACACAGCGACAGCGCCACCATGGCGACTCCCGCCCGGCGGCTGTTTCTTTGGTACATGGCGCATCCCTCCCAGGCATATTCTATGCGGCCGCTCCGCGGAAAATGCCGCCCCCGGCTCTTGCCAAAGGAAAATCTTTGGGGTATAATCAGCAGGACCCCGGTTTTTTCGGGGAATTTTTCTATGGCATCACCGCACAATTGTGTCTGCGGCCTTCGCCCAATCTTTTGCCCCATCCGTGCAGTTATAAAAGGGGGAAATACATACAGTATTCCCGCCCTTTTATAACTTTCGTATGAGGCAAAATCTTTG
>DVFN01000118.1 GCA_018713205.1 Candidatus Avoscillospira stercorigallinarum
AAAGATTTTGCCTCATACGAAAGTTATAAAAGGGCGGGAATACTGTATGTATTTCCCCCTTTTATAACTGCACGGATGGGGCAAAAGATTGGGCGAAGGCCGCAGACACAATTGTGCGGTGATGCCTTAGACACGGTCTGTCTCACTCCCAGGCCTGGGGCGCTTCGGGGAAGCCGATGGTCACGGCGGTCCCCTGCCCCACCTGGGATTCGATGGAGATGGTATGGCCCAGAGTGGTGAGGATTTGGCGGGTCAGATAGAGGCCGATGCCGGTGGCCCGCTTCTCCCGGCGGCCGTTGAGCCCCGTATAGCCCTTCTCAAAAATCCGGGGCAGGTCCTCGGCGGCGATGCCGATGCCGTTGTCCCGGACCACCAGCTGCCGGTCCCGGCAGAAGAGTTCCACCGTCCCCCGGGGTGCGTACTGGATGGCGTTGGCCAGCAGCTGCTCCAGGGCAAAGGCCAGCCATTTCTCGTCGCTGACCACGGTCAGGTCCAGCTCCCCCAGCTCCAGCTTGATGCGGCTGCGGATAAAAAGCGGCGCGAACTTTTTCACCGACTGGCGGACCACCGCCTCCACCCGGCAGGGGCGGAGCACAAAGTCCCGGCTCTCGCTGCCCAGGCGCAGATAGGCCAGAACCATCTCCACATACTGGTTGATGCGGAAAAGCTGGACCTCCAGCTCCCGGCTCAGATCCGTGTCCTTCCCCTGGAGCAGCAGGCGCATGGCTGAGATCGGCGTCTTGATCTGGTGGACCCAGAGGGTATAGTAGTCGGTCATGGCCCGCTCCCGCTGGTCCCGGTCATCCAACGCCAGCGCCTTGCTCCGCAGCGCCTCCTTGAAGAGGGCCTGATACGCCTCCTCCAGGGCGTCGGCGGCCTCCGGCAGCCGCTCGGCGGTGAGGACCTCGGCCTCCAGGATGGACCGCAGCAGCCGGCACTTCCGCCGGAAGGCCGCAAAGCCCGCGCCCAGGGCCAGCAGCAGCACCACCGCGCACAGCAGCAGCGCATAGCCCAGGGCCACCGGCGGCAGATCATGGAGGTAGAACACCACCGCAAAAATCAGCGCTACCAGCACATAGAGCGCCGCCCACCGGCGCTGCCGCCGGAGATATTCCCACAGCTCCCTCATGGCACCAGATACCCCTGCTTTTTCCGGGTGACGATCAGATCCCCGGCTCCCACGGCCGCCAGCGTCTTCCGGAGGCGGTTGACATTGACGGTCAGGGTATTCTCGTCCACAAAGCTGTCGCTCTCCCAGAGCCGCTCCATCAGCCGGTCGCGGCTGACGATTTTCCCCCGGTTCTCCAGCAGGACCTGGAGGATTTTCAGCTCATTGCGGGTCAGGGTCGTTCGCTGGCCGCCCTGCTCCACGGTGCCGTCGCTGAGGTTGAGCCGCAGTGCGCCGCAGGCCAGCACGTCCGAGGGCGGCGCGAAGTCGTAGGCCCGGCGGAGCAACGCCTGGACCTTGGCCGCCAGAATATTGAGGTCGAAGGGCTTGGCCAGAAAATCGTCGCCGCCCATCTGAATGGCCGTGAGAATATTGAGGTTGTCCGAGGCGGAGGACAGGAAGAGAATCGGCACCTGGGAGGTGCGGCGGATCTCCTGGCACCAGTGGAAGCCGTTATAAAAGGGCAGCAGCAGATCCAGCAGCACCAGCTGGGGCTGGAGCCGCTGAAATTCCCCGGCCACGTCCCGGAAATCGGCGGCGACCACGCAGTCGTAGCCCCAGGCTCGGAGATGGGACGCCACGGCCCCGGCGATGGTGGCGTCGTCCTCGACGAGATAGATGGTCATGGTATTCCCCCTTTGTCAATCCAGGTATACCATGGATGGGGGCAAAGGTCAAGGCCGATCAGCCGCGGGCAAGAAATCCGCCCAGCAGCAGCGCCGCCCCGGTCAGGGCCAGCACCCCCAGGGCCCGGAGCAGCAGCGTCAGAGCCGTCTCGGGCCAGAGCAGCAGCACCGTTCCCGTGGCCAGCAGCGCCAGGATCAGCACCAGCGCCGACGCCAGCGCCAGCCGTGCCAGCGCGCGGGTAAATTGGGACATGCAATCTCCTCCTTTCCAGGAGAGCATGCCCAGTTTGGCCGCCCTTCAACCGCCCGCGCCGCCAAATGCGGCAAACGGGTGCGCCGCTAAACGCAGCGCACCCGTTTTGGGGTGGAAAGCTTATATCGCCCTGTTTTACGCCAAAATATGTTCCTTTTTCAGCTGGCGGTGGACGAAGAACAAGGCCGTGAAGTGGGCCAGCGGCGTGACGAACCAGCTGACGGGGTAGGACAGGTACAGCGTCTCCAGCGTCGGATTGGCGGCGAAGACGGTATAGACCCAGATGATTCGCAGCACGCAGGCGCCCATGACCGAGATAATCAGCGGCAGCCAGGACCGGCCCAGGCCACGAAGCACGCCGGAGCCCACCTCCATCAAGCCGCAGAGGACATAGGGCAGGCCCACATAGGTCAGCCGGACCATGCCCACGGCGATGACCGCGTCCCGGTCGGCGTCGGCGTTGGAGATATACAGCGACAGCAGCGTCGGCCCCAGCAGGTAAATGACGCCGGTGACCGCCACGCCGATGAGGATGACCAGCAGCACGCAGCTGCCGAAGATCTTCCCCAGCCGGTCCACCCGCCTGGCGCCCAGGTTCTGACTGGTGAAGCACAGGGCCGCATGATAGACCGAGTTCATGGCGATGTAGATAAAGCCGTCCAGGTTGCTGGCCGCCGAGTTGCCCGCCATGGTCACGTAGCCGAAGGAGTTGATGGCGCTCTGGATGGTGACGTTGGACAGGGAGAAGATCATACTCTGGAGTCCGGCGGGGATGCCGATTTTCACCACCAGAGCCAGCATATCCTTATGGATTCGGATCTCCCGGATTTTCAGCCGGTAGGAGCCCTCGGAGTGGACCAGGCACAGGACCACCAGCGTGGCGGCCACGTACTGGCTGACGGCGGTGGCGATGGCGACGCCGGCCACGTCCAGCTTGAACACGATGACCGTCAGCAGATTGAGGATCACATTGATGACGCCGGACAGGAGCAGGAACATCAGCGGCCGGTCGGTGTCGCCGATGGCGCGGAGAATGGCCGCGCCGAAGTTATAGACCACCGTGGCCGGGATGCCCAGGAAGTAGATCCGCAGATAGAGCGAGGCCAGGGGCAGCACGTCGGGGTCGGTGTTCATCATTTGCAGCAGGGGCGTCGAGAGGAAGACGCCGGCGATGCCCACAAAGATGCCCATGACGGCGCTGAGGCCCATGGAGCAGTGGACGCAGCGCTCCACGCCCCGGCTGTCCCGCTGGCCGAAGAAGTTGGCCACCAGCACGTTGGCGCCGGTGGAGATACCTACAAAGACGTTGACCAGCAGATTGATCAGCGCACCGTTGGAGCCCACGGCGGCCAGAGACCGGCTGCCGGCGAACTTGCCCACGACGATGACGTCGGCGGCATTGAAGAGGAGCTGCAAGATGCCCGTGAGCATCAGCGGCAAAGCAAAAACGACGATCTTGGAGAAGATAGGCCCTTGGGTCATGTCAATCTCATGGGACCGTTTCATGGTAGTCACCCTTTCTTCGTTGCTACCTCCAGTATAGTGACAAGAAGAGGCAACGTCAACCGTCAAAACCAATCACAGCAGCGCCGCGATGGCCGGGAAGGGCTGGAGCGTTCGGGGCAGGATGCCGTGGACCGCCGCAATCAGCACGCCGTAGTTGGTAATGGGCACGGCCTGATCCACGGCCAGCCGCTGGCGGGCGGCCATCTCCTTGGGGTTCAGGGTACAGCCGCCGCAGTGGACCACCAGGGCGTAGGGCGTCAAGTCCTCAGGGAACTCCACGCCGGAGCAGAAGTCGTATTGCAGCGTCCTGCCGGTACTTTCGGCCAGCCACCGGGGGATTTTCACGGTGCCGATGTCCTCACACTGGCGGTGGTGGGTGCAGCCCTCGGCGATCAGGACCCTGTCGCCGTCCTTCAGGTTCCGGACGGCCGCCGCCCCGGCGACGGTCAAAGCCAGATCGCCCTTGCAGCGGGCCATCAGGATGGAAAAGGAGGTCAGCGGCACGGATTGGGGCACGATTTGGGCCACCTTCCCAAAAACCTGACTGTCGGTGACAACCAGCTTCGGCGGGGCGTTCAGCCCTTGCAGCGCGGCGGCCAGCTCCGTCTCCCGGCAGACCAGGGCCGCGGCTCCGGCCTCCAGGGCGTCCCGGATCACCTGCTGCTGGGGCAGGATCAGCCGCCCCTTGGGGGCCGCCTTGTCGATGGGCACCACCAGCACCGCCGTATCCCCGGGCCGCAGCAGATCCGACACCAGGGGGCGGCGGTTCTCCGTGCCCAGGGCCAGCCGGGCGGCCAGCTCCTTCAATTCATGGATATGGTAGCCGGTCTTGGCGCTGACATAGATGGTATCAGCCCCGGCCTCTGGGATGGCTTCCAGCAGATCGGCCTTGCTCCGGACCAGAATCCAGGGGATATTTCGGGCCCGGCAGAGGTCCAGCAGCGCCTGCTCCGTCTCCCCCAGGGGGGCGGTGGCGTCGGCCACCAGGATGGCCAGATCGGTTTTCCGCAGCACCAGCTTGGTCCGCTGGACCCGGAGCGTTCCCAATTCTCCCTCGTCATCCAAGCCGGGGGTGTCGATGATCTGCACCGGGCCCAGGGGCAGCAGCTCCATGGCCTTGGACACCGGGTCGGTGGTAGTGCCCTTGACGTCGGAGACGATGGCCAGATCCTGGCCGGTGAAGGCGTTGACCAGGCTGGATTTTCCGGCGTTGCGGCGGCCGAAGAAGGCGATATGGACCCGCTCGCCGGAGGGCGTGGCATTGAGACTCATGGCGCTGCCTCAGAAGCGGAAGTCCCGCTGCCCCTGCTCGATCTCCTGGAGGTGCTGCTCCACCACGGACCGGGCCTTGAGGTTGGGGATGTTCTGGAGCTGCTCGACGATGACCTTCTCGCCCGCAGCCTTGGTCTCCGGAGAGGCGTAGTCCTCCAGATACTCCTTGAGGGTCATCAGGGCGTTGGGCAGGCAGCAGTTGTGGATCTGTCCGGCCTTGCACAGGGACATGAACCGGTCGCCGGTGCGGCCCGCCCGGTAGCAGGCGGTGCAGAAGGACGGCACGTAGCCCAGATCCATGAGCCATTTGACCACCTGATCCAGGGTGCGGTGGTCGGCCACGTCGAACTGGGCCGAGCTCTCCTCCTCGGGCTCCTCCTCGGCGTAGCCGCCGACGCTGGTCCGCGAGCCGCCGGAAATCTGGGAGATGCCCAGCTCCAGCACCCGCTCCCGGACCTTCTGGCTCTCCCGGGTGGAGATAATCATGCCGGTATAGGGCACGGCCACGCGGATGCAGGCCACGATCTTTTCAAAGGTCTCGTCGGAGATGCCGTTGTCGAATTCGCCGGGGTCGATGTCGTCGGCGGGGCAGACCCGGGGGACGCTGATGGTGTGGGGACCGACGCCGAAGACGGCCTCCAGGTGCTCCGCGTGCATCAGCAGGCCCGCGAACTCGTAGCGGTAGAGCTCCAGGCCGAAGAGAACGCCCAGGCCCACGTCGTCGATGCCGCCCTCCATGGCCCGGTCGTGGGCCTCGGTGTGGTAGGCATAGTTGCTCTTGGGGCCGGTGGGGTGCAGGTGCTCATAGCTCTCCTTGTGATAGGTCTCCTGGAAGAGGATGTAGGTGCCGATGCCCGCCTCCTTGAGCTTCCGGTAGTTCTCCACGGTGGTGGCGGCGATATTCACATTGACCCGGCGGATGGCGCCGTTCTTATGCTGGATGGAATAGATGGTCTGGATGGACTCCAGGATGTACTCCAGGGGGTTGTGGACCGGGTCCTCGCCGGCCTCCAGGGCCAGCCGCTTGTGGCCCATGTCCTGGAGGGCGATGACCTCGGCGCGAATCTCGTCCTGGGTCAGCTTCTTCCGGGGAATGTGGCGGTTCTTGGCGTGGTAGGGGCAGTAGAGGCAGCCGTTGACGCAGTAGTTGGACAGGTACAGCGGCGCGAACATGACGATCCGGTCGCCGTAGAAATCCCGCTTGATCTCCCGGGCCAGCTCATAGACCGCCTGGTTTTTGTCCTCCAGGGTGCAGGCCAGCAGCACCGAGGCCTCCCGGTGGCTCAGGCCCTTCTTGAGCCGGGCCTTGGCGATGATCTCGTCGATCAGCGCCCCGTCGTCCTTGTGGGCGTCGGCATAGGCCAGGGTGGCAAGAATTTCTTCATGACTGATAAATTCTTCCGCCTTCTTGGATTTGGGATCGTACAAGGGAATCCTTCCTTTCTGGGGTGAAATAAAGCAATACAAGGTCTGATTTGCCCGGGCGTTCGACGGTTCCACCCATCGTAGGGGCCGATGCCCATTCCGGAACCGAGGCAGTACGCCGGCCGCACCGGCCAGCCTCCGCGCCGTAGGGGCGGCCTTTATGGCCGCCCGGGCAAGGCCGCGATGTCCGGAAGCCTGGTGGTTTCGGTGGTGCGGTCCGGGCGGGCATGAAGCCCGCCCCTACGCGAGAATCGGCGACGGATTGCGGTGCTTGCGGCCCCAGCAATTCCGGCGGCCTGGTTTGGCGGGGTGGTGGCTGCGGGCCGATGGGGGCGTCGGCCCCTACGGCTGTTTTGTGGGGGCGTCGCCGCGGTCGATGGCGATTTCCAGGCCGGCCAGTTGGGCCCGGAGGTCGGCCAGATGCTCGGCGGCCTCGGCGCCGGTGGCGGCTTTGCCGTCGTAGAGGGCGTAGCTCTCCCGGACCGACGGCGGGGACAGGTTGGGCATGACCACGTTGGCCCCGGCCTCCATGCCCAGGGACCGGCCCCGGGGGTCCAGGGTCGCCAAGGCCGTGGTGGCAGGCAGCAGCACCGGCGGCAGCGTCAGCCGGATCAGGGCCAGAAACACCAGCGTGTCCTCCAGCGTCCCCGGCTTCTCCCGGCCGAAGGGCGTGTCATGCTGGGGCAGGAAGGGGCCGATGCCCACCATCTCGGGCTGCAACTCCTGGAGCAGGCAGAAGTCCTTGGCCAAGGTCTCATCCGTCTGCCCGGGAGAGCCCACCATAAATCCGGCCCCCACCTGGTAGCCCAGGTTTTTCAGTGTATAGAGGCAATCCATTCGGTGCCGCAGACTGAGCTCCGGCGGGTGCAGGCGGCGATAGTGCCCTTCGTCGGCGGTCTCATGGCGCAGCAGATACCGCCGGGCTCCGGCCTCGTACCAGAGGCGGTAGACCGTCTCCTCCCACTCCCCCAGGGAGAGGGTCACGGCGCAGTCGGGATACCGGGCCGTGATGGCCGCCACGGTCTCGGCCACCGCTTCCGGCGAGAGGCCCGGGTCCTCGCCGCCCTGGAGGACGAAGGTCCGAAAGCCCCACCGGTAGCCCGCCTCGCAGCAGGCGAGAATCTGCTCCTTCGTCAGCCGGTAGCGGCGGACCCGGTGATTATCCCGGCGAAGGCCGCAGTAATAGCAGTTGTTTTTACAGACGTTGGTCCACTCGATCAGGCCCCGGATATAGACCCGATTCCCGAACCACCGCTGCCGCTCCGCCCGGGCCAGGTCAAAGAGCTCCGCCCGGTCCAGGCTGTCCCGGCGGGCCAGCAGCTCCCGCCACTGTTCCTCGGTCAGGCGGCGGGTTTCCAGCAGGGTCTCCAGCAGCTTATCCATGGGGCAGCTTGGCGTAGAGGGCCTTACAGGAGACGCCGGGGAGCATCCCCACCTTGCCCGCCAAGGTGCTGATGGCGTCCTGGGGCGCGTCCAGGACGATGGAGATGATATTCACCTGCTTCGCCCGGTAGGGCAGGCCCATGCGTCCGATGATATAGTCCTTATACTGGTGGAGCAGCGCGTTCAGGGCCTCGACAGAATCCGGGTCCTCCACCAGAATGCCCAGCTGGGCCACGCGGGTTTCTTCCATAAAGTTCCTCCTTATAAAGCCGCACAGGCGCACTCGGGTAGAGTACGCCTGTGTGGTGCAGCGACCCTTCCCCGTCAGGCGTACCTTCCGCGTCAGTGTCGGGTATGTGATTGTGAGAGAACATGGGGCGTTGTGTTCCGGGGCCCGGTGGCTGCGGGGGCTAGGTACGGGCCCGCCCGGAACCGGATCGGGTTACCGCCTGGCGATGACTTCGATCTCGACGGAGACGCCCTTGGGGAGCTTGGAGATCTCCACGCAGGAACGGGCCGGGGGATTCTCGGGGAAGTACTCGCCGTAGATGCCGTTGAAGACGCCGAACTGGCCCAGATCGGTCATAAAGACCGTGGTCTTGACCACATTGGCCAGGGTCAGACCGGCCTCGGCCAGAACCGCCTGGATATTGGCGAAGATCTGCCGGGTCTGGGCCTCGATGCCGCCCTCGACCACCTCGCCGGTGGCGGGCACCAGGGGAATCTGGCCGGAGCAGAACACCAGGTCGCCGCAGTCAATGGCCTGGGAATAGGGACCCACCGCAGCAGGCGCGTTGGGGGTGTGAATCACCTTGGACATAATATATACCTCCATTTTTATAATATTGACAATGGTTACGCCCGGCCCAGCTTCCACTCCAGGTACTCGTCGTAGGTACCCATGCGGTCGATGATGGTGCCGTCGGGCTGGAACTCGATGATGCGGTTGGCCACGGACTGGAGCATCTCATGGTCGTGGCTGGCCAAGAGGATATTGCCCGGGAAGGCGATGAGGCCCTTGTTGACGGCCTGGATGGACTCCATGTCCAGGTGGTTGGTGGGCTGGTCCATCAGGACCACGTTGGCGCCGGAGAGCATCATCTTCGAGAGCATGCAGCGGACCTTCTCGCCGCCGGAGAGGACGTTGACGGGCTTGAACACATCCTCGCCGGAAAACAGCATCCGGCCCAGGAAGCCCCGGAGATAGACGTCGTCCTTCTTCACCGAGAACTCCCGAATCCAGTCCACCAGGGACTCCTCGTGGCCCTCGAAATATTCGGTGTTGTCCTTGGGCAGATAGCTCTGGGAGGTGGTCTGGCCCCACTTGACGGTGCCCTCGTCGGGCTCCAGCTCGCCCATGAGAATCTTGAACATGACGGTCTGGGCCAGCTCGTTCTCGCCGACAAAGGCGATCTTGTCGCCCTTCTTCAGGTTGAAGGTCACCTTATCCAGCAGCTTGACGCCGTCCACGGTCTTGGAGACGTCGGTGACAAAGAGGATGTCCTTGCCCACCTCCCGGTCGGGGGTGAAGCCCACGAAGGGATAGCGCCGGGAGGAAGCGGGCATCTCCTCGATGGTCAGCTTGTCCAGCAGCTTCCGGCGGGAGGTGGCCTGCTTGCTCTTGGCCTTGTTGGCGGCGAACCGGGCGATAAAGGTCTGGAGTTCCTCGATCTTCTCGGCGTTGCGCTTGTTCTTGTTCTTAATCAGGCTCTGAATCAGCTGGGAGGACTCGTACCAGAAGTCGTAGTTGCCCACGTACATCTTGATCTTGCCGTAGTCGATATCCACGATATGGGTGCAGACGGTGTTGAGGAAGTGCCGGTCGTGGCTGACGACGATGACCGTGCCCTCGTAGTCCAGCAAGAAGTCCTCCAGCCAGTTGATGGCCTCGATGTCCAGGTTGTTGGTGGGCTCGTCCAGCATGACGATATCCGGCTTGCCGAAGAGCGCCCGGGCCAGCAGGACCTTGACCTTCATCCGGGGGTCGGTGTCGCCCATCAGATCGTAGTGATTTTCCACCGGGATGCCCAGGCCCTGGAGAATGCGGCTGGCGTCGGACTCGGCCTCCCAGCCGTCCATCTCGGCGAACTCCGCCTCCAGCTCCGCGGCCCGAAGCCCGTCCTCCTCGGAGAAGTCGGGTTTTTCATAGAGGGCGTCCTTCTCCTTCATCACGTCGTAGAGGTGCTGGTTGCCCATGATGACCGTGTCCATGACGGTATAGGCGTCATACTGGAACTGGTCCTGCTGCAAAATGGACATCCGGACCTCCGGCTGGATGGAGACCGAGCCGGTGGTGCTGTCCAGCTCGCCGGAGAGGACCTTCAGGAAGGTGGACTTGCCCGCGCCGTTGGCGCCGATGATGCCGTAGCAGTTGCCCGCGGTGAATTGGAGGTCCACCTGCTTGAAGAGGACCGAGCCGCCGAACTGCACGGAGAGATTGTTGACTGTAATCATTTTGTTTCCTCGCATACATATTCCATAGATAGTATGAGGATTATACCACGGCCCGCCGGAAAATACCACGGTTATTTTCGCATCCCTTGCGGGGCGGCCGAAAATCTGGTATACTCGAACCGTAAATCCGTTCGGGAGCTGATTCCATGAAAAAAGTTCTGCCCGCGCTGCTGGCGCTGGCTTTGATTTTGGTCCTGATCCCCGGAGCCATGGCCGCCGGGTCGCTGTGCTTCGTGGCGGTCAACGACACCATTCCGCTGACCCTGCCGGCCTCGGACGCGCCCTACTACTCCGGCGGGACGCTGTTCCTGCCTTATACGGCCTTCAACGCCAACCCCGGCGGCGTCATCGTATCCAACAACGTGGATCAGAACACCTTTGTGCTCTTCACCCGGACCTCCCGGCTGGTCTATGACCTGAGCGACGGCACCGTCACCGACGAATCCGGCAACGAGAGCCCGGTCACCGTCTCCTACCGGGGCGGGATGCTCTACATCCCGGCCAGCGCGGCGGAGCACTTCGGCTACTCCGTCTCCCTGCTGACCGGGTCCCGGGGAGAGGTCATCATCCGCTTCACCAACGGCGCCCAGGTCTATGACGACAGCCTCTTTGTGGAGAAGGCCGCCAACCTCATCGACTATCTGAACCAACAGCAGCAGCAGACGCCCTCCGAGGTCACGCCCAGCCAGCAGCCCGGCTCCAACGACCCCACATCCAATCCGCCGGAGGCCCAGCCCGCCGAGGTCTATCTGGCCTTCGCCGGCGACGCGGTCAGCGCCGAGACCCTGGAGCTGCTGGCACAATACAATTACCAGGCCGCCTTCTTCCTCACCGAGGCGCAGCTGCACGGCGACAAGGATCTGGCCCGGGCCATCTACGCCCAGGGCCATACCGTGGCGGTGACGGGTTCCTCCGAGGCCGAGCTGGAGGCCGCCAATCGGGCCCTGGATGAAGCGCTCTTCTATCAGACCGTGCTGGCGCTGACGCCCAGCGGCGTCGAACCCGGCGGCTTCTGGCACAGCCTGACCGATACCGGACTGCCCGCCAACTGGGCGGTTCAGGAGACGCCGTCGCTGCTGGTCTGCCGGTCTGACGCGGCGGCGCTGCTGGAGCAGATTCAGGCCGTGCAGGCCACGGTGCTGCCCTTGCTGGAGACCACCGTGGTCTAGGGCAGCACCGCACAATTTGGCAAGAGCGTTCGGCCAAAGATTTTGCCTCATACGAAAGTTATAAAAGGGTGGGAATACTGTATGTATTTCCCCCTTTTATAACTGCACGGATGGGGCAAAAGATTGGGCGAAGGCCGCAGACACAATTGTGCGGTGATGCCCTAGCCCCGGCGGCGGGCCAGGTAGCCCTCGAGAATCAGCGAGGCCGCCACGGCGTCCACGGTGTTCTTCCGCTTCTTTCCATGGACGCCGTTGTCCGAGAGAATCCGATGGGCGTCCACGGTGGTGCGGCGCTCGTCCCACAGATCCACCGGCAGGCCGGTCAGCGCCTCCAGCCGGGCCGCAAAGTCCCGGCACAGGGCCGCCCGGGGCCCCTCGGTGCCGTCCATGTTCCGCGGCAGGCCCACCACCAGCTGCTGGGCCCCCTGGGTCTTCGCCACCTCGGCGACCCCGGCAGCGGCCTTCTCCGGCGTGTAGGCGTGGATCACCGTGGTATAGCCGGTGAGCAGCTCCAGCGGATCGGAAATCGCAACGCCGGTCCTGGCGTCGCCAAAGTCAATGGCCATGATTTTCATAGGGTTCTCCTTTATAATAGAAGAGTGAAGAATGAAGAATTAAGAATGAAGAAATGCGCTTCGCGCCGCAGGAGCGCGCATGGCGCGTCCGCCGGCCCCGGTGTGCAAGGCAGTACGCCGACCGCTGGGGGTGCAATCCGATCGTAGGGGCGGATTGCATATCCGCCCAATGACGCATCGGATGCACCTCCGTCAAGCGCACTTTCGTAGGGGTCGATATGGGCATCGGCCCCTACGGGCGGAACCATTGGACCCCGGCGCGAATCGGAGCCCGGTTCCGGGCGGCCATACAGGCCGCCCCTACGGGAGGCTGTTCGTTGGTTTAGAAAAAGTATATCACATTCCCGGGGAAATGGAAACTTTTTCTCTCGGAACGGCAAAAATGGGCTTGACCGCCGGTGTGGGCTATGGTATAATGGCTTCACCTGTGAAAAAGGGCTTATTTTTTTTGCCCTTTTCCTTCCGGGGCAATTCAATCTCTCTCCCCGGTTGCGGCAGGGAGGCAAAATTAAGGAGGTGCCGAACATGCGCGTCAAAATCACTCTGAGATGCTCTGAGTGCAAGCAGAGAAACTACAACACCATGAAGAACAAGAAGAATGACCCTGATCGTCTCGAGATGAAGAAGTATTGCAGATTCTGCAAGAAGCACACCGTCCACAACGAGACGAAGTAAGCGAAAGGGTGAACAGCATGGCAGAAGCCAACAAGAAAGAGAACTTCTTCGCCCGCACCGGCAAGCGGATCTCCCGCTGGTTCCGGGAAATGCGCAGCGAGCTGAAGAAAGTCGTTTGGCCCAGCAAAAGCCAGATGGTCAACAACACGCTGGTGGTGCTCGCCTGCGTCGTCGTGGTCGGCGCCTTCATCTGGGTTTTCGACGCTGTGGCTGGCCTGGTGGTGAACGGTATCATCACCTTCATCAAGGGCTAACGCGCCATGGCAGAAGCAGCAAAATGGTATGTGGTCCACACATACTCCGGATATGAGAATACGGTGAAGGCCACCATCGAGAAGACCGTGGAGACCCGTCACCTGCAGGACCTTATCCACATCGTCTCCATCCCCATGGAGACCGTCACCGAAGTCACCGACAACGGCCCTAAAACCTACGACCGCAAGGTGTTCCCCGGCTACGTGCTGGTCAAGATGATTATGACCGACGAGGCCTGGTACATCATCAAGAACGTCCGCGGCGTCACCGGCTTTGTCGGCTCCGGCACCAAGCCCACCCCCCTCACCGAAGAGGAAGTGGCCCAGCTGGGTGTGGAGAAGCATGAAATCGTCGTCAACTACGACGTGGGTGACAATGTCAGAATCAACGACGGCCCCCTCACCAGCTTTATCGGCGTGGTGGACCAGCTGGAAGTGGACAAGAACCGTGTCCGCGTCATCGTCTCCATGTTCGGCCGCGAGACCCCCGTGGAGCTGGAGCTGGATCAGGTGGAGCCCGTCGAGCCCTAAGGCCGCCCAGGCGGCATCGTGGGAGGGGCGTTTCGTCCCGCCAGAACACCACATTATTTCAGGAGGTGCTTTGAAATGGCACAGAAAGTTACAGGCTATATCAAACTGCAGATCCCCGCTGCGAAGGCGACTGCGTCCCCCCCGGTGGGCCCCGCCCTCGGCCAGCACGGCGTGAACATCGCGCAGTTTATCAAGGAATTTAACGAGCGCACCAAGGATCAGGCCGGCTTCAAGATCCCGGTGGTCATCACCGTCTATGCCGACCGCAGCTTCACCTTCGTCACCAAGACGCCCCCCACCCCCACCCTCATCCTGAAGGCTGCGGGCATCGAGAGCGGCTCCGGCGTCCCCAACAAGACCAAGGTCGCTACCATTTCCCAGGCCCAGCTCCGCGAAATCGCCGAGCGCAAGATGCCCGACCTGACCGCCGCCACCATCGAGGCCGCTATGAGCCAGGTGGCCGGTACCTGCCGGTCCATGGGCGTCGTCGTGTCCGACACCTAAGGCATCACCGCACAATTGTGTCTGCGGCCTTCGCCCAATCTTTTGCCCCATCCGTGCAGTTATAAAAGGGGGAAATACATGCAGTATTCCCGCCCTTTTATAACTTTCGTATGAGGCAAAATCTTTGGCCG
>DVFN01000119.1 GCA_018713205.1 Candidatus Avoscillospira stercorigallinarum
CGGCCAAAGATTTTGCCTCATACGAAAGTTATAAAAGGGCGGGAATACTGTATGTATTTCCCCCTTTTATAACTGCACGGATGGGGCAAAAGATTGGACGAAGGCCGCAGACACAATTGTGCGGTGCTGCCCTATATCTTATTTTACCACGGATTTGACGTTTGACGCAAGAGTCGATTGACAAATACCATACCGGGGTATATGATGAGAAAAAAGGAGGTGCTTCCATGGAGCAGCAAACGTGTGCCTGCCACGAGAAGAAGGTCCGGTCCGAGCAGGAGGTCAAAAGCCTGATCCACCGCCTCAACCGAATCGAGGGCCAGATCCGGGGGATTCGCGGCATGGTGGAGCGGGATTGCTATTGTCCCGATATTTTGGTGCAGTCTGCGGCCGTCACCGCCGCCATGAATGCCTTCAGCAAGGAGCTGCTGGCCAGCCATATCCGAACCTGTGTGGCCGACGACATCCGCGCCGGCAATGACGCCGTCATCGACGAGCTCTTGGCTACCCTCCAGAAGCTGATGAAATAGCCCCTTGACAAATACGGGGCGGGGGTATATGATGAAGATACCCCGATGGGGTATATAGCCAATACCGGCGGCTTGCCGCCGTGGGAGGGAGCGCCATGAAGCAATACGACGTCACGGGCATGAGCTGCGCGGCCTGCAGCGCCCGGGTGGAGAAGGCCGTCAGTCAGGTGCCGGGGGTCACGGCCTGTTCGGTGAGCCTGTTGACCAACTCCATGGGCGTGGAGGGCACGGCCTCGCCCGAGGCCATCGTCAAGGCCGTGGAGGAGGCGGGCTACGGCGCGGCCGAAAAGGGCGCGGCCAAGGAGACGGCTGCCGCCGACGCCTCGGTCCTGGAGGACCGGGAGACGCCGGTGTTGAAGCGGCGGCTCCTGTGGTCGGTGGGCTTTCTGGCGGTGCTGATGTACGTCTCCATGGGCCATATGATGGGCGGCTGGCCGGTTCCGGCCTTTTTCGAGGGCAACCCCGTGGCCCTGGGGCTGGTGCAGCTGCTGCTGGCGGCCATCGTCATGGTCATCAATCAGAAGTTTTTTATCTCGGGCTACCGGGCCCTGTGGCACCGGGCCCCCAATATGGATACCCTGGTGGCCCTGGGCTCCACGGCGGCCTTTGTCTACAGCACCTACGGCCTCTTCGCCATGACCGGCCCCGGGGCCGACGCCATGGCCCATCTCCATGACCTCTATTTCGAGGCGGCGGCCATGATTCTCACGCTGATTACCGTGGGCAAGATGCTGGAGGCCCGGGCCAAGGGCCGGACCACCGACGCCCTCAAGAGTCTGATGAAGCTGTCGCCGCAGAAGGCCACGGTGCTCCGGGCCGGGGTGGAGACCGAGGTGCCCATCGGTCAGGTGCTGGCCGGGGATACCTTTGTAGTCCGGCCCGGCGAGCATATCCCGGTGGACGGCGTGGTCCTGGAGGGCGAGAGCGCCGTCAACGAGGCCGCCCTCACCGGCGAGAGCATTCCCGTGGACAAGGCCCCGGGCAGCGCGGTCTCGGCGGCGACCCTCAACCAGTCGGGCTTCCTGACCTGCCGGGCCACCCGGGTGGGACAGGATACCACCCTGGCCCAGATCATCCGCATGGTCAGCGACGCCGCCGCCACCAAGGCCCCCATTGCCAAGGTGGCCGACAAGGTCTCGGGTATCTTCGTTCCGGCGGTCATCGCCATTGCCCTGGCGACCTTTGTGGTCTGGCTGCTGCTGGGCCGGGAGGTGGGCTACGCCCTGGCCCGGGGCATCTCGGTGCTGGTCATCTCCTGCCCCTGCGCCCTGGGTCTGGCCACGCCGGTGGCCATCATGGTGGGCAACGGACTGGGCGCGAAGCACGGCATATTATTTAAAACCGCCGTCTCCCTGGAGGAGACCGGCAAGGTGGACATTGTGACCCTGGACAAGACCGGCACCATCACCCGGGGCGAGCCCCGGGTCACCGACCTGCTGCCCGCCGGGGGCGTGACGGAGCAGGAGCTGCTGACCCTGGCCTATGCCCTGGAGCAGAAGAGCGAGCACCCCCTGGCCCGGGCCATTCTCGAGCGGGGGCAGGCGGCGGGCATCGCGGCCCAGACCGTCACGGAGTTCCGGGCCCTGCCGGGCAACGGCCTGACGGCCCGGTGGAACGGCGCGGCCTTGGCAGGCGGCAATCTCCAGTTTATCTCCGCCCAGGCTGCGGTGTCCGAGACCTGGAACAAGCAGGCCGAGGCGCTGGCCGCCCAGGGCAAGACGCCCCTGTTCTTCGCCCGGGACGGCGTCCTCCAGGGCGTCATCGCCGTGGCCGACGTCCTCAAGGAGGACAGCCCCCAGGCCATTCGGGAGCTTCGGAACATGGGAATCCGGGTGGTCATGCTCACCGGCGACAACCGGCGCACCGCCGAGGCCATCGGCCGGGAGGCCGGGGTGGACGAGGTCATCGCCGGGGTCCTGCCCGACGGCAAGGAGGCGGTGATCCGCCGCCTGCGGGCCCAGGGCAAGGTGGCCATGGTGGGCGACGGCATCAACGACGCCCCGGCCCTGACCCGGGCGGACATCGGCATCGCCATCGGCGCGGGGGCCGACGTGGCCATCGACGCCGCCGACGTGGTGCTGATGCACAGCCGCCTGTCCGACGTCCCGGCGGCCATCCGCCTGAGCCGGGCCACCCTGCGGAATATCCACGAGAACCTGTTCTGGGCGTTCTTTTATAATACCATCGGCATTCCCGTGGCGGCGGGCGCGTTTGTCGCCCTGGGTCTGACGCTGAATCCCATGCTGGGCGCGGCGGCCATGAGTCTGAGCAGCTTCTGCGTGGTGTCCAACGCCCTGCGGCTGAACTTCTGCAAGCTGCGGGACCCCCGCCGCGATCATAAGAGAAAAAACCATCATCATAAGGAGGAACCAACCATGGAAAAAACGCTGCATATTGAAGGCATGATGTGCCCCCACTGCGAGGCCCGGGTCAAGGGCGTGCTGGAGGCCCTGGAGGGCGTGAGCGCCGCCGCCGTCAGCCACGAGGCCGGTACCGCCGTGGTCACCCTGACCGCGCCGGTGGAGGACGCCGCGCTGAAAAAAGCCGTGGAGGACGCAGGCTACCCCGTCACCGGGCTGGAATAAGGCCGCGCCGGCCGGCGTGCTGAAGGACTTCTCAGCACGCCGGCCGGTCTTTTGCGCCTTCGGGCCGTTTACGGTTTCTTCACCTGGGGCGGGTGGAGGAATTAACCTCGGGTGGGTAGAATAAAACCGTCCCATTGAGAAACGACCCAAAGAAAACGGAGGAAACAAACGCTATGAAAAAAGCCATTGCGCTGATTCTCGCTCTGGTCCTGGCCTTCTCGCTGCTGGCGGGCTGCGCCGATACGGCGGTCCAGGAGGACGAGACCTTGCAGCAGACCACTACCACCACCGAGCCGGAGACGACGGCCGATCCCGCACCCGCCGAGACCGCGGAGCCGGAGGAGCCTGAGGCTCCCGCCGCGCCCAAATACGTCTTCCTGTTCATCGGCGACGGCATGAGCTATCCCCAGATCCAGTCCACCAGCGACTTCCTGGGCGCGCTGAACGACGCGGACTACTGGCAGGCCGAGCCCAGCCTGGACGACAACCAGGGCGCCATCCTGGACGGCCCCGAGTATCTGAACTTTATGAACTTCCCCGTGGCGGGCTCCGCTGTGACCTACGACTCCAACAGCTTCTGCCCCGACTCTGCCTCCACGGCCACCTCTCTCTCCACCGGCCACAAGACCTATTCCGGCACCATCAATATGGACGAGACCGGCTCCACGGCCTATGAGACCATCGCCGAGCAGCTGGCGGAGCAGAAGGGCTGGGAAATCGGCATCATCTCCTCGGTGAACCTGAACCACGCCACCCCCGCCGCCTTCTATGCCCACCAGGCCAGCCGGAACAACTACTATGAGATCGGCCTGGAGCTGATCGAGTCCGGCTTCACCTACTTCGCCGGCGGCGGCCTGCTGAAGCCCACCGGCGCCGAGGACGACCAGGAGGATCTCTACACCCTGGCCGAGGCCGCGGGCTATACCGTGGCCAAGACGCAGGCCGAGGCCGAAGCCGTCACCGACGGCCCCGTGATCCTCATTGACGAGCATCTGGCCGACGGCGACGCCATGGCCTACGAGCTGGACCGCACCGAGGATATGTGGTCTCTGGCCGACTATGTGGCCAAGGGCATCGAGGTCCTGGACAACGACACGGGCTTCTTTATGATGTGCGAGGGCGGCAAGATCGACTGGGCCTGCCACGCCAATGACGCCGCCTCCACCATCCACGACACCCGGGCTCTGGCCGACGCCGTCCAGGTGGCCATCGATTTCGCCGCCGAGCACCCCGAGGAAACCCTGATCCTGGTCACCGGCGACCACGAGACCGGCGGTCTGACCATCGGCTTCGCCGGCACCGACTACGATACCTACCTGGACCTGCTGGAGAACCAGAAGATCTCCTTCGCCAAGTTCGACAGCGACTACGTCGCCGACTACAAGGAGAACCAGACCTCCTTTGAGGATGTCATGGCCGACGTGACTGAGCTCTTCGGCCTGAAGACCGAGGGCGAGGAGGGCGACAAGCTGGTCCTGACCGACTACGAGCTGGACCTGCTGCGGACCGCCTATGAAAAGAGCGTCCACGGCACCGAGACCGGCTACGCCGCCCAGCAGGAATACGTCCTCTACGGTACCTACGAGCCCCTGTCCGTGACCCTGACCCACATCATCAACAACAAGTCCGGCATCAGCTTCACCTCCTACAGCCATACCGGCCTGCCTGTGGCAGTTCTGGCCCAGGGCGTCGGCAGCGAGACCTTCGGCGGCTACTACGACAATACCCAGGTTTACGAAAAGCTGGCCGGTCTGCTGGACATCCAGTAACCATCCCCCATCCACCACCCGGAGGGCTGTCCCTCCGGGATTTTGCAATATATATTAGGAGAACCGTATGCGATTTTTATCCCCCGCCCCATTGCGGCGCTGGGCGCCGGTGCTGGTGTGTCTGGCGCTGATTGCCCTGCTGCTGATCCTGCCCACGGGCTTTGAGGACGCTCTATTATATCAGGAGGCCGAGCGCTGCACGGCCCTGGTCCTGGAGACCGACGACTCCGCCATCCTCGACAACGGCCTGGTCCGGTCCGGCGAGCAGCGCTGCACCCTGGAGCTGCTGGACGGCGTCTTCGCCGGGCGCACCGTCACCGGCATCAACATGCTCAACGGCTCCCTGGAGCAGGACAAGCTCTTCGCCCCCGGCGACAAGGCCCTGGTGGTGGTCAGCCACAGCGGCGGCGAAATCACCAACGTCACCATGTCCGACCATTTCCGTCTGGGATGGGAGCTGGTCATGGCCCTGGCCTTCGCGGCGCTGCTGATCGTCTTCGCCGGACCCGGCGGCGTCCGGGCCATCGCCTCCTTTGTGCTGACGGTGCTGGCCATCTGGAAGGTGCTGGTGCCCCTCTATCTCCGGGGCGCGGACCCGATTCTGGTGGGCCTGCTGCTGACCCTGGGCCTGACGGTGCTGATTATCGCCCTGGTCTACGGCTTTGACCGCCGGTGCGCCGCCGCCGTCAGCGGGTCCTTCCTGGGCATCCTGGTCACCTGTGTCCTGGCCCTGGTGTTCACCGGCCGCCTCCAGATTCACGGCGCGGTCATGGCCTATTCCGAGAGCCTGCTCTACAGCGGCTACCAGCACCTGGACCTGACGCGGATCTTTATGGCCTCGGTGTTCCTGGGCGCCTCCGGCGCGGTGATGGACCTGAGCGTGGACATCGCCTCGGCGGTCTGGGAGGTGGTGGAGAAGCGGCCGGACCTGCCGTGGCGGGAGGCCGTGCGCTCCGGCATGCACGTGGGCCGGGCCGCCATGGGCACCATGACCACCACCCTGCTCTTTGCCTACTCCGGCGGCTATATCGCCCTTTTGATGGTCTTTATGGCCCAGGGGACGCCGGTGGACCACATTCTCAACTATAAATATGTGGCCGCCGAGCTGCTGCACACCATCCTGGGCTCCTTCGGCCTGGTCACCGTGGCCCCCTTTACGGCCCTCTGCTCCGGCTGGCTCTTCTCCCGCCGCGCCCTGCCCCGGCGGCGAGACAGCGTCTGACGTCAAAAAAACAAACCACCCGGCATCCAGCGAAGGCTGGATGCCGGGTGGTTGCATATGCGCCCGGGAAGGGGCGGCTTAATAGGCCTTATACATGGGGCCGTAGGCGGCGCAGGCGCGGTAGTCCTGGCCCTCCTTGTCCATACCGAAGGCGTTCCAGGCGGCGGGGCGGAAGATGTCCTGCTCGGGGACGTTGTGCAGGCACACGGGAATCCGGAGCATGGAGCACATGGTGATCAGATCCGCGCCGATGTGGCCGTAGGAGATCGCGCCGTGGTTGGCGCCCCAGTTGTTCATGACGGTGTAGGCGTCCTGGAAGGGGCTGCCGGCCTTGCCGTCGCACCGGGGGGTGAACCAGGTGCAGGGCCAGGTGGGATCGGTGCGCTTCATCAGCACGTCGGTGACCTCGTCGGGCAGCCGGACGGTCCAGCCCTCGGCGATCTGGAGCACGGGGCCCAGACCCTTGACCAGGTTCAGACGGATCATAGTGGCGGGCATCTCGGCACGGGTGGTGAAGGAGCTGGAGAAGCCGCCGCCGCGGAAGTAGCCGTTGTCGGCCGCGGGCCAGGTGGTGGCCTTGGTCATGGTCTCGATATCCTCGTCGGTGACCTCCCACCAGCGCTTCATCACGGGCTGGCCGTTCTCGTCGCGGCACTCGCCGCAGGCGTCCAGGGCGGTGGCGCCGGAGTTGATCAGGTGGATAAAGCCGCCGTTCTCCTTGGCCACGCCGGTGACATCGTAGCCGGAGGCGCGCTTGCAGGCCTCGGGGCTCCAGTAGGTGCGGACGTCGGAGAACATCTGGGCGCGGTTGGTCAGGAGCTTCATAAAGAGCATGCCCAGGCCGTTGAGCACGTCGTTCTCGGTGGCCAGAATATAGGGCTCTCTCGCGCCGTTGTGGTCGAAGGTGGAGTTGAGCAGGGCCTCGGGATAGTCGCAGTTGGGCCAGTGGTCGGTCCACTGCCGCTGGCCCTGGAAGCCGGCGGCGATGGCGTTGTGGCCCACCATTTCCTCCTCGCAGCCGGCGGGCAGGTTGGGGTTGCCGTTGAGCAGATCCTTGATGATCAGGTACATCTTGACCGTGAATTCCCACTGCTTTTCCTTCTTCTCGGGGGAGGAGCGGACGAACTCGGGGTTCTTGTCCCAGCCCTCCTTGCAGTGGGCCTTGGTCCAGGCCAGAGCCTTCTGGAACTCGGCCTCGTCGTAGATGCCCTCTTCCATGCGGCGGAGGATTTCCACCTCGTCCACGGACTCCACGCGCATGCCCAGGTAGCTCTCGATAAAGGCGGAGTCGATGATGGAGCCGCCGATGCCCATGCAGATGGAGCCGATCTGGAGGTAGCTCTTGCCGCGCATGGTGGCCACGGCCACGGCGGCCCGGCCGAACCGCAGGAGCTTCTCCTGGACGTCGGCGGGGATGTCGGTGACCTCGTCCAGGTTCTGGACGTCATGGCCGTAGATGCCGAAGGCGGGCAGGCCCTTCTGGGCGTGGGTGGCCAGCACCGAGGCCAGATACACCGCGCCGGGGCGCTCGGTGCCGTTGAAGCCCCAGACGCCCTTGATGGTCATGGGATCGATGTCCATGGTCTCGGAGCCGTAGCACCAGCAGGGGGTGACGGTCAGGGTGATATCCACGCCGGCCTTTTTGAACTGGTTGGCGCAGGCGGCGCTTTCCGCCACACGGCCGATGGTGGTATCGGAGATGACGACCTTGACGGGCTCGCCGTTGGAGTAGCAGAGATTTTCCTCAAAGAGCTTCTTGGCGGCCTGGGCCATGGCCATGGTCTGATCCTCCAGGGATTCCCGGACCTTCAGAGGGCCGCGGCGGCCGTCGATGACGGGGCGAATGCCGATGACAGGGTAGTCGCCGATGTAGCGGTTGGTTGCCATAGTTGTTTCCTCCTTGTTCCTGCCGCGGACCGCGGCTTGCAATACAAAGTTGAAAGTGCAATATCACAAACGCCGGGGCGTCTGGAGACGAATTACAGTACCAGCCGGTTTTTCAGGCGGGTGCAGCGGGGCGGACCGTCGAAGCCCGAGAGCCGCTCCAGGAGATACTGCCCGGCCAGCATGCCGATTTCCTCCTCGGGCTGCATGACCACCGGCAGAGAGGGGGTCATCATGGAGAAAATTTCCTCGCAGTCGTAGCCGAAGATGGCGATATCCTCGGGGGGGTGGAGGCCGGTATCCCGGGCGGCGGTAATAGCGCCCAGGGCGATGTCGTAGTTGGTGCAGAGAATGGCGGTGGGCGGATTGGGCAGCGCCAGCAGAGACTGGAGCCCCTGATAGCCCGTGGCCACGTCCATTTCGCCGGTGCGGATCAGCGCTTCGTCGTAGGGGATTTCGTAGTCGGACAGGGCCCGGAGATAGCCCACCAGCCGCTCCCGGGCCGTAAAGATGGCGTTGGAGCCGGTAATCAGCGCAATGCGCCGGTGGCCCTGCCGGATCAGATGGCATACGGCCTCATGGACGGCCCCGGTGTTGTCGGTGAGGACAGCGTCGGTTTCGACGCCGGGGATGATCCGGTCCACCTGGACCACCGGAATGGACCGGGGCCCGGTGAGCTCCTGAAACTCCTCCCGGGAGAGATTTTCCGGGAAATAGATCAGCCCGTCCACGCCGGTATTAATCAGAAAACGCAGATAGTCCCGCTCCAGCCCGTGGAGCGAGCCGTAGCAGGAGATGACCATGTGATAGCCGTTGGCCCGCAGCGCCCGGTCCAGGGTCCCGAGGATCGTGCCGAAGAAGGGCGCCGAAAGGGTGGGCAGCAGGACGCCCACCGTGCCGCTGCGCTGGGCCTTGAGCCCGCGGGCGTAGGGATTGGCCCGGTAGTCCAGCGCCGCAATGGCCCGGCGGATGGGCTCCTGGTTTTCGGGGCGGACGTTGCCGCCGTTGAGATATTTTGAAACAGTGGAAATGGATACGCCCGCCAGGCGGGCCACATCTTTGATTGTTGCCATGGCTGCATCCTCATATATATGGCTCGCAAAACGTTTCGCGGAATAAAACAACTTATGCCCTATACGTCTTTATCATATCTAATTGTGCTTGTACTGTCAACACAAAATAATTTTAAAATTCTCTTGCAATTTTGTTGATTATTGTGTATAGTATAAAAGTAAGCGGAAGCCATGCTGCCGTTTCTGGTGATTTTAGCACGAAACGTTACGCTTTTTTGCGCAGAATCCCCAGGCCGTTGTGCAACCTGCTTAGACCGCTCCAAACCCGTTTGTCAGGGGTGCACAAGGCGCCCTGCAAGTCCCCAAACCCGAATTATGAACAGGAAGGTGATACAGGCAATGGGCGAAACGATTCTGAGAATGCACGGCATCCAGAAATTCTTCCCCGGTGTGCACGCGCTGAACAATGCGCAGCTGGAGGTCCGCGCCGGAGAGGTGCTGGCACTGGTAGGCGAGAACGGCGCCGGTAAGTCCACCCTGATGAAGATCCTTACCGGCGTCTATACCAAGGACGAGGGCACCATTGAATATTTCGGTCAGCCCATCGAAATCCGCAGCCCCAAGGACGCCCAGGACCATGGCATCAGCATCGTCCACCAGGAGCTGAACCTGATGCAGGAGCTCACCGTGGCCGAGAATATCTTCATTGGACGGGAGCCCAGCAGCGGCCTCTTCCTCAACCAGGCCAAGCAGAACAAGATGACCCAGGAGCTGCTGGATTCGCTGCATCTGAGCATCTCTCCCACCACTGTAGTCAAGCGCCTCACCGTAGCCAAGCAGCAGATGGTGGAGATTGCCAAGGCTCTCTCCTACAATAATACCAAAATCCTCATTATGGATGAGCCCTCCGCCGCCCTGACCGAGAGCGAAATCCAGGATTTGTTCGTCTTTATCCGCCGCCTGAAGGCCACCGGCGTGGGCATCATCTATATCTCCCACCGGATGGATGAGCTCAAGCAGATCACCGACCGGATCACCGTCATGCGGGACGGCCAGTATGTCGATACCGTGGACACCGCCTCGGTGACCATCGACCAGGTGGTGCAGATGATGGTGGGCCGCGTGATCTACGAGGAGCCCAAGAGCAAATCCAACGTGACGCCGGGTGCGCCGGTGGTGCTGGAGGCCCAGGGCCTGGTGTCCGGCGACGTGAAGAATGTCTCCTTTAAGCTCCGCAAGGGCGAGATCCTGGGTTTCGCGGGCCTGATGGGCGCGGGCCGGACCGAGACCATGCGCCTGGTCTGCGGCGCGGACCCCAAGGACGCCGGCGTCATCCGGGTCAAGGGCGAGGAGGTCAAGATCCATCATCCCAAGGACGCCGTGGCCGCCGGCATCGGCTACCTCTCCGAGGACCGCAAGCGCTACGGCCTGTGCCTGGGTCTGTCGGTGGCCGACAACACCGTCATGGCCGCCCTGGACGCCCTCTCCGGCCCGGTCTTTGTCAACGACCGGAAGATCAAGGCCGAGAGCGAAAAGTATGTCGAGAAGGTCCGCACCAAGACGCCCTCCATCAAAACCCTGGTTCGCAGCCTCTCCGGCGGCAACCAGCAGAAGGTGGTCATCTCCAAGTGGCTGCTGCGGGACTGCGACGTGCTGATCTTTGACGAGCCCACCCGCGGCATCGACGTGGGCGCCAAGAGCGAAATCTACAAGCTGATGAACCAGCTGGCCGCCGAGGGCAAGAGCATTATTATGATCTCCTCGGAGCTGCCGGAGCTTCTTCGGATGTCCGACCGGGTCGTGGTCATGTGCGAGGGCCGCGTCACCGGCGAGCTGGATATCTCCGAGGCAACCCAGGAAAAGATCATGACATTTGCGACCAAGCGGGAAGTGGGGTAACAAGAACATGGAAAATAATGCAATTCAAAAGAAATTGGACCTGCAGAAGCTCCTGGCCCCGGCTGCCCTGGTGATTCTGTACGTGGCCTTCTCGATCATCGCCAAGGACGCCTTCTTCAGCCTGACCATGGTCCAGAATATTCTGGAGTCCAGCTACTATATCGGCTTTATGGCCTTCGGCGTGACCTTTATCATCATCACCGGCGGCATCGACCTGTCCCTGGGCACCGTGATGATGTGCTCGGCTCTGCTGGGCGCTTACACCTTCAAGCAGCTCCAGTGGCCCCTGATCGCCGCGGTCTTTGTCACTGTGGGCGTGGGCACTGTCTTCGGCTTCCTCAACGGCAACCTGGTGGCCCGGCTGAAGCTGCCCCCCTTCATCTCCACCCTCGGCACCATGATGATGTCCCAGGGCATCGGCTCCATTCTCACCAAGACCCAGTCCCAGACCTGGCCCATCGCCACAGACCCCGTGGGCGGCTGGTTCAAGCAGGTTTTCATCCGCGCCAACATCTTCGGCATCGACCGGTTCCCCGTGGGCGCCCTGTGGCTGGTCGGCTTCTTTGTCATCGCCGCCCTGATCCTGCACAAGACCAAGTTCGGCCGCTACACCTTCGCCATCGGCTCCAATGAGGAGGCCGCCCGCCTCTCCGGCATCAACGTGGACGCCTGGAAGGTCGGCGTCTACACCCTCTCCGGCTTCTTCGTCGGCATTGCCGGCCTGATGTACGCCGCGGCCTACACCACCATCACCCCCGGCACCGGCAACGGCCAGGAAATGAACGGCATCACCGGCGTCGTCATCGGCGGCACCTCCATGTCCGGCGGCTCCGGCTCCATGGCCGGCACCCTGATCGGCGTGTTTATCATGTCCGTTCTGAAGAACGGACTCTCCGCCTGCGGCCTCCAGGCCCCCTGGCAGACCTTCTTCACCGGCCTGGTGGTCATTGGCGCGGTGCTGCTGGATATCCAGCGGACCAAGGCCGCCAATCGCGTGAAAAAGTCCTGACATTCCCCCTTTGATTAAGCGCGGTTATCCCGCTTAATAAATACAAACTACAAACAGGAGGAAATACCATGAAGAAACTGATCGCTCTGCTTCTTGCCCTGGTGATGGTTTTCGCTCTGGTGGCCTGCGCCAGCGAAACCAAGACCAACACCGACACCAGTACTGACACCAGCACCGATACCAGCACCGACACCGACACCAGCACCGACACCGATACCAGCACCGAGACCGATACCCCCGATGATACCCAGACCACCGACGAGCCCATCTACATCCCCGTCATGGCCAAGGGCTTCCAGCATCAGTTCTGGCAGGCCGTCAAGGCCGGCGCTGACGCTGCCGCCGCCGAGCTGGGCTGCGAGATCTACTTCGACGGCCCCGCTTCCGAGACCGAGATCGACGCGCAGGTCAACATGGTCAAGAACGAGATGGCCAAGAACCCCAAGGCCATGGCTCTGGCTGCTCTGTCCACCGACGCCGTGAAGGAAATCCTGGCTGAATGCGCTGAGAAGAACATTCCCGTCATCGGCTTCGACTCCGGTGTTCCCGATGATACCTCCGGCGCCGTGAAGGCCACCGCCGCCACCAACAACGAGGCCGCTGCCGCCATCGCCGCCGAGAAGTTCGGCGAGCATCCCGACCTGGTTGCCGCCATGGAAGCTGCTACGCCCGAGGCTCCCGTCGTCATCGGCTGCCTGTCTCAGGACGCCGTCTCCGCTTCCGTCACCGGCCGTACCACCGGCTTTGTGAACAAGATGGCGGAAATCGCCGAGACCTATCAGCCCGGCAAGGTCTCCATCGTGGGCCACAGCAAGTGGGAGAAGCCCGTTGACGGCGCTGCCATCATCATCCAGGTCGCCATCTCCGCCACCACTGAGGCTACCGCTGTCCAGACCGCTGCCAACTCTCTGCTGAGCACCGCCGGCATCAAGGCCATCTTCTGCTCCAATGAGGGCGCTGTCACCGGCTTCCTGGCCGCTGTTTCCGACGGCATGGATCTGGCCGACGGCGGCAAGTATGCGGATCTGATCGTGGCCGGCTTCGACGCCGGCGCTGCCCAGAAGAACGCCGTCCGCGAGGGCTGGTTCTACGGCTCCGTGACCCAGGATCCCTACCAGATCGGCTATCAGGCCGTCTCCATGGCCTACAAGGCCGCCCTGGGCGAGGAAGTCTCCGACGTTGACACCGGCGCTCAGTGGTACGACGCCTCCAACATCGACGACGAAATGATCGCCATGCTGGTCTACGATTAATTCGCGATTGATCCTCTTATTCCCCCTGCAGCAACGAGCCCGCGCTCCTCAAACGGAGCGCGGGCAAACTGTTAGATAGACCTCGCTGAAGCTGTCTGGGACAGAGCAGCGGCGAATGTGTGCAAGGGGCAAAGGGCTCCTTGCGCGTTCCATAACCCGCCGGCAGGCAGCGCAACATGCACAACCCCCGGTGGACAGCTTCCGATTCCCACCGGGGGTTGATGATTCCGCCTCGCAGGGGCCGATGCCCACATCGGCCCGCCAGCCGCCGGGCCCGGGGCACGCCATCCACACTGTAGGGGCGGATTGTATATCCGCCCAAAACCGGGTGCATCCGACGCGGAAGTGCGGCACGGGCGGCCATACAGGCCGCCCCTACGGCCCCGCCTCCGGTCTTCTCGTAGGGGCGGCCTGTATGGCCGCCCGAACCGGCTCCCGATTTCCGCCGGGGCTCGATGGTTTCGCCTCGTAGGGGCCGATACCCACATCGGCCCGCCAGCCGCCGTGTGCAAGGCAGCCCGCCGACCGCACACACCTCCATCTTTCCCGCCAAGTTTTTGTGCTTTTTTATGCTAATGCTATTTTGAGACATCCCGAAATGGCTTTCGGGAACGGGGCTTCATCCGGTGCGCGCCGCCAGAAGATTGCGCATCAGGGCTGCCAGCCAATACGCCGCGAGAAGCGCCGCGAGACAGAGCCAATGGGTGTTGCGGATCAGATTTTGCAGAGCCACCAGGGGCAGCGGCCCCGGGAGGCTAGTATAGGCCGCCATGGACCGGAGCGCCGCCGCCTCCTCCAGGGCCTCCCAGGCCAGGAGGGCCAGCGCGGCGCAGAGGGAGGCGGACACGGCGTGGCGGAGGTCCAGAAGCGCCTCGGCGCGGCGGAGCTTCATCCGCCCCGCGCCCAGCCGCCACAGCAGGGACCGGGTCTGGGCCTTCCGCTGGGCCTGGGCGGTTTCCAGCCCGTAGCGCAGAAGGCTCACCAGCATCAGGCGGCTCAGGCCCAGTACCAGGGCAAGGATCAGCTGGAGCAGCAGCTGCTGCCGCCAGCTCTGCCGCTGGAGGCGGAAGTTGGAGAAGGCCAGACCGGTGGAGATCCGCGAGAGGGCCAGATCCGTCTGATAGGAGACGGCCGCCGGGTCGCCCAGCACCTCCACATAGCCATAGGCCGGTGGACCCAGGGCCGACTGGTAGAGGGCCTCGCTGCAAATCAGCGTTTAGGGGCGGATGGGCAGCAGGGAGAAGGGCAGATCGGGGAATTGGGTGACGGCAATTAAGGCATCACCGCACAATTGTGTCTGCGGCCTTCGCCCAATCTTTTGCCCCATCCGTGCAGTTATAAAAGGGGGAAATACATACAGTATTCCCGCCCTTTTATAACTTTCGTATGAGGCAAAATCTTT
>DVFN01000120.1 GCA_018713205.1 Candidatus Avoscillospira stercorigallinarum
GTGCTGCTGGTGACGGCCCTGCTGTTCGGCCTGTCCGTGTGGGTGCGCTCCGCCACGAACCTGATCTTCTTGGGGCTGTGCCTCCTGGGGCTGCCTCTGCTGTGGGACGGCGGCTCAATGCTCTATACCCATGGCGGGCTGCTGTCCGGGACCCGGATGCTTCTGTGGCTGGGGAATTCCGTGGGGAATCTGTTGCTCCCCCTGGCCGTGGTGGCGGCCTACAGCGTGGCTGCGTCCGTCCTCGCCGCCAGACGCCACGGGAGGGGACTGTGACAAGTGTATGAACTGCATCACATCAGTAATTATCATTCTTTATAGTGCTGTTTATTTGTCCCAAGTGGGGACACGATTTCCTTTTCACTCAGTACACCACTCAACATCAAATATTTTTAGCAGTCCCGCTCGCTGGTCAGGGCGTAGTCCCGGAGGAATGTAAAAGTCAATGAAAAAGTGAGCCAGGCGCTCATGAACTTCTGAGCCGCCAACGCTCATGAAAAAGTGAGCCACTACGCTCACGAATATTTGAGCCACCTTGTCAGGCTCTCTTCTGCATGGTAGCTTTCAGCCGGTAAGAATCTCCGTTCATATCCAGCACATGGGAACGGAAGGTCAGACGGTCAATGAGAGCAGCTACCATTGTTGTATTCTCAAATAGCTCCGTCCATTTGGAGAAGGGCAGATTAGTCGTCACAATGGTGCTGCTTTTTTCACTTCTGTCGGAGATAACCTTAAGGCATCACCGCACAATTGTGTCTGCGGCCTTCGCCCAATCTTTTGCCCCATCCGTGCAGTTATAAAAGGGGGAAATACATACAGTATTCCCGCCCTTTTATAACTTTTGTATGAGGCAAAATCTTTGGCCGAATGCTCTTGCCAAATTGTGCGGTGCTGCCTTATTTTCATACAAGATCATTCAGACGGGCCAAGCACCTCGCTGAAATATTTCTTTACAAATGGAAGAGTAGCTAGTATACTTGTATTAAACTCATCTTATGCCTCTTGTGGTTATATTCAGGAATAAAGGAGAGCAACTGAAAATGGGCTCTAAACTGGTGCAAAAAGTGGACAGATATTCACCGATGCCTGTATACCAGCAAATCGTCAGCGATATGATCTCCCGCATTTCCCAGGAAGAATGGGCGATTGGAGACAAGCTGCCCTCCGAAAACGAGCTCTCAGAGGAGTACGACGCAAGCCGTGTGACCATCCGGCAGGCCCTTGCAAAACTGGAGGCGGACGGACTGATTGATAAGCAGCGCGGCCGGGGGGCATTCCTCAAGGCGAATCCCCGCCGGGTGGTGCAGGAGCTCTATCTTCCGCAAATCGGAGTGCAGAGGGAGACCAATGTAAAGCCGGGGAAATCCAGCATTATGGAGGTAACCCAGGCGAATGCCCAGATTTATCATAATCTCCAAGTCACGCACGGTTCGCCGCTGGTCTATTTGGAGCGTCCCTTCCTCTGCGATAAAAAGGTGGTGGGGCTGAACCGCGCATGGTTCCCGATCAACATGGTGCCGAACATGGCCGAAGAAGGTCTGGTGGACAACAGCATTACCAAAACGCTGCAGCAGCGATACGACGTCCACTTCGGCTCCGTTGAAAATTACATTGAAGCCATCATGCTGGACGCCTCCACAGCCCACCAGCTGCACACAGTTTCTCCTTCTCCAGGTCTGAAAATCACGTCGGTCTATACGAACAAGGACGGATGTCCCGTGGAGTACGCCGTGACAATCTGGACCGGGCAGGACACGCAGTTCCATGTGATGATTTCTTCTGATTGAAAGCGCAACCGTATAACAGCACCATGCAGCGTGTCGGACTTATGGGCTCGACACGCTGCGATTTATTATCCGGCCTCAGTCGCTGACGACCTTGACATAATACTCCCGATGACGGGGCCCGTCAAATTCCAGGAAATAAATGCCCTGAGAATGTCCCAAAAGGAGCTTTCCCTCGTGGATCGGCAGCGCCATATTGACGCCGATCAGAGAGGATTTGACATGTCCTGCGGCATCCTGCGGCGTATCATGCTGATGCTTGAAATCGATGCGCGTGGGAATTAACCGGCAGATTTCGTCCTGCAGATCCAGGAACCCGTTGGGGTCCCAGAAGGAGGTAATCGTCAGCGCCGCCGTGGTATGGGGCGTGCAGACGATGCAGGTGCCCTCCTGAATGCCGCTGTTCTCCACAAAGGCCCGAATATCCGAAGTCAAGGCGACAACATCCCGCTCTTTTGTCTCGATTTTAAATTTTTGCAGCATCGTATCTCTCCTTAATCCAAAACAAGCTGGCTGCGGTTGATCCCGTTTCCGTGCGCGGCAAAGGCCCAGTGATCCTTGCAGCCGCGGGAATAGGTTTCTCCGATCATGGCGCTGATATATCCCATCAGAAGCGCGCAGGGGACGTAGTTTGTGAGCGAGCCTGAATGGTCAAATTCTGATTTGGGAACCTGGAGAACTTCCGCGCCAATTTCAGAGAACGACGCCGGAGAATCCGTGATAATAGCCGTGGGACGCCCCATATCCTGGAAGGCATGCTTTAGCATCTCCTTCACGCGAACAATGCCCCGATTTTGGCCAGAGCAGACCACGATGGTGCCGATGCGCGCTACATTTCTCATAAAGAAGTTTAAGTGGAGCCACTCCTCCGCGTTGATGCACATGGCGTATTTTCCGCAGGCCTCGAAGGTCTTGGCGTGGCCATACCAAGCGGCAGCGTAATCATTTCCGGCTCCGGCAAAATCGAAGGCTTCAAAGTCCTTCCACCGCGCTGCCAGCCGCTCCGTCTGGGCATCCAGGGACGGCAGCAGCGCTTCCAGCTTGTCTGCCTGCAGGAGAATATCCTTCCGATAGGCAGAGGCCTGGTCCATTGTGTACCGTCCGCGCACTTCGCCGATGCGGATCGCCAAAAGGAGAAGGGTCAGAACGGACACCAGGTAGGAACGGACGCCGGGCGCGCTTTCAAATTTCGGGACCTGTAAGTCCAGCACCCGGGAGACGCTCTGCCCCAGCAGAGAATCGCGGTTGCCTGTTACACCGAGGGCAAATGCGCCGGCTTTTACGGCGCGCTGAATGGCTTCGCCGACCCGCACAACGCCGCCGGAGTTGCTAACGGCAATCACCAACGGATTCTTCGGGGCAAACCCCAGCTTCTTATCGGGGTAAAAGCGGCTCAGCTCCAGAGCCGGTACGACTTCAATCTGAAGCCCCGTCAGCTGTTCAAAGGTGTGTTTGACCGCCATGGCGGCACAGTGCGAATCGCCGCAGCCGGTCAGCACGATGCGCTGGATATTAAATATTTCTTCAAAGGAGAGAATGCTGCGTGTTTTCGGCTCCAGATCCTGATATTGACTGCGGATCAGTTCGGGAAGACTGAATACCTGCCTTCTCATTGCGTTATCAAATTGCGTCATACTGTCATCTCCATTATAGTTCTGAGTGGATGTTCCCGCCTGCATCCGCCGCACAAGGCTGCGGATGTACGGAACAATCACGAAGCTGTCATGCCGTCGCGGAAGCCGGTATATTCTTGAATACCAGGATATTTAAGACTGATTTCGCGTGTTCCCGGTGTCGTTCTGTGATAATTGCGGAACGCGGCGGCTGCCGGGCCGGGATACGGCCTGTCCCAAACCGCCCGGCGCGGCGTTGATATGCGGTGCTGGATATGCTGGCATAGAGAAACCTCCTCCGGATTGTCGATCGGTATACTTGTATTAAGTATAATATAAGTTTGCAATTTTGGGAATATGCAAATCCGCCAATTATTAAATTCCATATCTAACAGATCTTCCAATTTTGCGGAATTCGCAAGTCATTTTCAAAAAAGCAATTGACAGCATGTATTAACTTTAATACAATCAGAGCAAAAGGACATTTTTGATAGGAGGCATAGCATGAAAAAGATCATACTCGATTGTGATCCGGGAATGGACGATTCCATGGCGATTGTGATGGCAGCCAAAGCCTCTGACCTGGAGCTCCTTGCCGTTACCACTGTGAATGGAAACTATCCGGTAGACGTGACCTGCGTCAATGCGCGTAAAGTACTTGAAATGATCGGGCGTTCCGATATCCCGGTGGCAAGAGGCATGGCGAATCCCATGGTGCGCCCCAGCCCCCGGGACCCGTTTACCCATGGAGCAGACGGCCAGGCAGAAAATTTCCTTCCGGAGCCCAGCATGCCGCTGTCTCCGATGCACGCAGTGGATATGATTATCTCGCTTGTCAAACAATATCCTGGGGAGATTACCGTATTATGCACCGGTCCCATGAGCAATCTGGCGATGGCCATGACGAAAGCGCCGGAAATCAAGGGGCTGCTGAAGGGCGTCATTGCAATTTCCGGAGCCTTTGGCCTGAACCGGTACGCATTTGCCAACGCGACCGGCGATACGCCGCAAAGCGAATGGAACGTCTATGTCGATCCGGAGGCGGCGCAGATTGTCTATGCCTCCGGGACGCCGCTGGTGGCCTTGGGGCTGGATGTTGCCACGCATTTTGACGTGAATTTTTCCGAGGAAGATATCCGGGCGTTCCAAGAGAGCGACCTTCCGGAGGCCGGATTTTTGTACCAGGCCATTCAGTTTGTGCATCGGCGGGGGTTTGAGGCGTATTGCACCATCATTGACTGCATGGCAGTCGGCTACGCGATAGATCCCACCCTGGTCGAGACGATTCAGGGGCATGTGGGAGTGGAGACTCAGAGCCCCCTGACCCTGGGGATGACGGTCTTGGACAGCCGTCACCACCACGTATGGACGCAGCTGCCGGTGATAGAGATTGGGGCCAAGGCGGATTATCACCGTTTTCTGCGGCTTTTGAAGCAGCTTGTGCTTGCTTGATGGGAGGTATCGATATGAATCAGGAAAAACTCTACCTTGCAGGCCCGATGTGCTTTTACATCGACGGCTATCCACGGTGGTATGTCATGCGAGACCGCGCGAAAGTCAAGGGCTTTGCTGTGACGATGCCCAGTGAGGGCGAGCTGGAAATGGACCCGGTGGACTTGCGGAAAAATGCCCGGATTATCTTTGAAAACTGCGTCAAATGTATGGAGGCGTCCACGGCAATTCTCTGCAATCTGGAATTCTATCGCGGACCGGATGTGGACGGAGGCAGTATTTTTGAATTGGGAATGGCCTATGCCAAGGGCGCTCATTGCTACTGCTATACCCGTGATAAGCGGCCCATGGTCTGGAAGTACCAGGGCAGTACGCTGAAGAACGGGGCGGTATATGACCAAAAGGGGCGTGTGCTGCCCTATGGGGATCTTCCGTTCTCTCCCAATATCGTAGGCTCCTCCAAGATTATCGAGGGGGATTTTGACGATTGCCTGCGGGTATTTTCGGTCGATATGGAAGAAAAGCGGAAGCATGCGGCTGCGGCTTCCCCCGTTGCGCCGCAAAAAGCCTGTGCGGATCATGCCGGCGGGCCGGTGGTGTATTTGGCCGGACCCGAACGGTATGATGCCGACGCGGCGGACGTATACGCGCACAGAAAGGCGCTGTGCGCCGAAAAAGGGTTTCACGCCATTGTTCCCACCGACGCGGTCCCGGGCCTTCCGCTGCCGGATACGGACGATCCCTACCGCAACGCGTATCTGACCTTCCTGCGGCAGCAGCAGCATGTCCGCGACTGCGATATCCTGTTGGCCAATCTGAATGATTTCCACGGGTGGGAGCCGGACGGCGACACTGCGTTTGAATGCGGCATGGCATACCAGCTGGGGAAAAAGATGTATTCCTATATGGCGTGTACCGCGCCGATGATTCAGCGGGTGCCCAATTTTGGACCCGAGAGCGGGTATCGGGATGCCTGCGGGTGCAATGCCGAGAACTTTGATTACCCGATTAACCTGATGTTCTCCGCGTCCATGCCGGTTTACGAAGGAGACTTTGAGGCGGCGCTGGAGCAGATGGCAGCGTCTTTTTGGAAGCAAAACACCTGATATACCACCGCGTCATACGCTCCGGCTTTGGAGCCTCTGACGCGGTATTCTTTATCATGATACCCAGGGAGGGAACGCTTATGGCAAAACGGTTCCGTATGTCTGCGGCTTTGGATGTGGATGATCTGCTGCTGGAGTGCATTCCCTATGCGCTGCGGCTGGCCAATGAACGATATCACTTTGATCCGCCTATCAGCATTTATGAGGTAGACCGGTGGGGGAAATTGAACAGCCGCGCAGACGTCATCTTTGAATTTTTCCAGGACCCGGATTTCTATCGAAATCAGCCTGTGATCGAAGGGGCAAAGGAATTTGTACAGGAATTGGCGAAGCGCACAGAGGTGTTTATTTCCACGTCGCTTCCGCCGCAGTTTATGGGGATACGGGCAGAGCGGATTATGCGGGAATTCCCGGAGATTCCGCCGGAGCATATCTATATGGGAGCCCGGAAGGACAAATTGAACGTTGACATCTTGTTTGACGATGGAATGCACAACGTGTTTAAATCCAATGCGGCATATCCGATCCTAATGCGCCGCCCGTGGAACCAGTTGGCCACGGGCATGCTGGCGGTGAACACCTACGAAGAATTTCTGAAGCTCCTGGAAGTCATCACAACCGGGTATGCCTACGTGGCCGAGCCGGAAACACGGCCGAATATTCTCGTTTTGGTTGGACCGTCCGGGTCCGGGAAGACGAAAATCGCCAAGCAGCTGCTGAAAAAGAGCGATGCCTTTGAAAAGCTGATGAGCTATACCACCAAGGACCCGACGGCACGGAAGGAAAACGATTGGTACACGTATATTTCCAAGCAGGAATTCTTCGATATGCTGGAGGCGGGACACTTTTTTGAATCGACCATGTATGCCAGCCACGGCTATGGCTCCAGAAAGGAAGAGGTAAATCGGATTTTGGAGAACCGGAAAATCGTGCTGGCAACGATGGATATTTGCGGCGCCATGGCGCTGAAGACCCATTACAGCAAAGTACTGACGGTGTATATCAAGCGGGACAGACGGGCGCTCCTTTCGGCTATTCTGGATAAAAATTCCTCCAACGTGGATAAAGTAAACCGGATCATTGCCATCGACCAGGAGAAGCGCAACGCGGAAATATGCGATCAGGTTGTGGAAAACATTGGATATGAAGAGACAGCGGACGCGATCCTATCGCTGCTTCATCTAACATAACCGCGCCCGCTGCCTGCGGCAAGGGCAGCGGACGTTTCCCGGCGGCCCGGGCGTCACAAACCAGTTTCTTTTTCCACGGAGATATGGTATGATGGTAGGGCAACAAACACCCGGAGGCGTTGATAATGCAAACGGACTTTTTATCGAATCTGCGGCGGGCGTTCCCCGCCTTAAAGCTGCTGGAGGCCGAGCCTCTCAGCGGCCATACCACCTTCCGCATCGGCGGACCAGCGCCCATGGCCTTTCCGTCCGATGCCGGGGTCATGGCGGCGGTCTACCGCTTCTGTCTGGAGCGGGGCGTTCGGCCCTTGATTCTCGGGGCGGGGAGCAATGTCCTGGCTCCGGACAGCGGCCTGAACCGGCTGGTGCTGTGTACCCGAGAGATGACCGGCCTGACGGCCCAGGGGACCGTTCTCACCGCCGAATGCGGCGTGCTGCTATCCCGGCTGGCGTCCTTCGCCCGGGATCAGGGGCTCACGGGCCTGGAGTTTGCCCACGGCATCCCGGGCACCGTCGGCGGCGGGATCTATATGAACGCCGGGGCCTACGGCGGTGAGCTCAAGGACGCGGCGATCTGGACCGAGGCGCTGCTGCCGGACGGGACCCTCTGGCGGGCCGAGGGAGAGGACCAGGGTTTTGGCTACCGCAACAGCGCCTTCCAGCGCCGGGGCGCGGTGATTCTCCGGGCCGCCTTCCGCCTGACGCCGGGCGATCCGGACGCCATTGCCGAGACCATGCGGGACCTGTCCCAGCGCCGCCGGGCCTCCCAGCCCCTGGACCTGCCCTCGGCGGGCAGCACCTTCAAGCGGCCGCAGTCCGGCTACGCCGCCGCCCTGATCGAAGGGGCGGGCCTCAAGGGCAAAGGCGTGGGCGCGGCGGCGGTGTCGGAGAAGCACGCGGGCTTCGTGGTCAACCTGGGCGGCGCGACCGAGGCCGACGTGCTGGCCACCATGGAGCTGGTGCGGCAGACCGTGCTGGAGCAGAGCGGCGTGACGCTGGAGCCGGAGGTCCGGCTCTGGGGGATGGAAACGGAGGAACCATCATGCAATTTGTAATTGTATCGGGCCTGTCCGGGGCAGGGAAGAGCACTACGGCCTCCTTTCTGGAGGATCTGGGCTTTTACGTGGTGGACAACATGCCCGCCGACCTGATCCCGCAGTTTGCCCAGCTGTGTCTGGCCACCAAGGGCCGGTATGAGCGGGTGGCCCTGGTCACCGACGTCCGGGGCAGCCTGACCTTTGAAGGGCTCTTCAAGGCGCTGGACAGTCTGGACCAGATGCGCCTGAAATTCACCATTCTTTTTGTGGAGGCCGACACCGGGGCCATTATCAAGCGCTATAAGGAGACCCGGCGCAAGCACCCCCTGACCCGGGACGGCTCGGACCTGACCAGCGCCGTGGAGCGGGAGCGGCAGCTGCTGGAGCCCATCCGCAACCGGGCCAACGCCATTCTCAATACCACGTCGCTGCCCACAGCCAAGCTCCGGGGCGAGATCATCAACCTGGTGGCCGGGGATATGAAGGATCGGGCCATGAGCGTGTCGGTGGTGTCCTTCGGCTTCAAATTCGGCGTGCCGCTGGAGGCGGACCTGGTGTTCGACGTGCGGTTCCTGCCCAATCCCTATTATATTGCCGATCTGCGGTTCAAGACGGGGCTCGAGGCCGAGGTCCGGGATTTCGTCTTCTCCTATCAGCAGACCAAGGACTTTATGGCCAAGGTGGAGGATCTGCTGGCCTTCTCGCTGCCGCTCTACGTGGACGAGGGCAAGACCAATCTGGTGGTGGCGGTGGGCTGTACCGGCGGCAAGCACCGGTCGGTGTCCGTGGCCCGGGAGCTGGCGAACTATATCAGCCAGAAGGGCTATGTCACCACCGTCAGCCATCGGGATATCGCCCGGAGATAAGGAGGAGCCTATGCACGACGCAGTCAAACTCTATGTACCCGGCCGCCCGGAAATCAAGGTGGTGGCCATTGGCGGCGGCCATGGTCTCTCCACCATGCTCCGGGGACTCAAGCGCTATACCAAGGATATCACCGCCATCGTCACGGTCGCCGACGACGGCGGCGGCTCCGGCATGCTCCGGGAGGAGCTGGGCATCCTGCCCCCCGGGGATATTCGCAACTGCATTCTGGCCCTGGCCAACACGGAGCCGACCCTGGAGCAACTGCTGAACTACCGCTTTACCGAGGGCTCGCTGGCGGGCCAGAGCTTCGGCAATCTGTTTCTGGCGGCCATGAACGGCATTTCCGGCTCCTTTGACGAGGCGGTCCACCGGATGGGGGACGTGCTGGCCATCACGGGCCGGGTCCTGCCGGTGACCGACGAAAACGTCCATCTGGAGGCAGAGTTTGTCAACGGCAGCACGGTCCTGGGGGAGAGCAAGATCTTCTACGCGAAAAAGGTCAACGACTGCCGGATTCGGGAGGTGCGGCTGGTGCCCGAGCGGCCCCGGGCGCTGCCGGAGAGCCTGGAGGCCATTGCCCAGGCGGATTTGATTCTGCTGGGCCCGGGCAGCCTCTATACCAGCATCATTCCGAACCTGCTGGTGGAGGGCGTGGCCGAGGCCATTGCCGCCAGTCCGGCGCTGAAAATCATGGTGATGAACATTATGACCCAGGACGGCGAGTCCGAGGGCTATACCGGGGCCGATCATGTGCGGGCGCTGATCCAGCACGGCGCGCCGGGGATTGTGGATGTGGTCATCGCCAACAATGCCGAGCTGCCGGAGTCCACGCTGCTGCCCTACCGGCAGGAGGGCGCAGGGCCGCTGGTGCTGGACCGGGAGGCCGTCGAGGCCCTGGGGGTCGAGGTCCGGGAGTACCCCCTGGCGCTGGCGGGCCGCTATGTCCGCCACGACACCGACGCGCTGGCCAGCGCCGTCATGGAGGTCTACCGCCACCGGAAGCTGAGATAGAGAGGATGGGGAGAGATGTCCTTTTGTTCCCGCGTCAAGCAGGAACTGAGCAAGCTGCCGCCCGCCCGGACCTGCTGCGCCGTGGCGGAGAGCTACGGCGTGCTGCTGTTCTGCAATACGTTTTCGCCCAACGCAATCCGGATCGTCACCGAGAGCCGGGATTTTGCCCAGCGCCTGCCGAAGCTGTTCCAAAAGGCCTTCGGCCTCCAGTTCGACCAGCTGCCGGAGGACGGGCCGGGCAAGCAGATTTTCTCCATGGAGGACCCGAAAAAGATCCACCGGATTTACGATATCTTCGGCCTGGAGGCCGCCACCACCGTGGCCCTCCAGGTCAATTTGGGCATTCTCGAAGAGGAGTGCTGCCGGGCGTCGTTTCTCCGGGGGGCCTTTATGGCCGGGGGCTCGGTGACGGACCCGGAGAAGCGCTATCATTTGGAGCTGGTCACGTCCCATCTGCGGGTGAGCCGGGAGGTCCGGCGGCTGATGGAGGAGGTGGGCTTCGCCCCGAAAACCGTCAGCCGGGCCGGGAGCTACGTGCTCTATTTCAAGCAGAGCGACCAGATTGAGGATTTTCTGACGACGCTGGGCGCGCCGGTCTGCGCCATGGGGATCATGGAGGCCAAGGTGGAGAAGGATCTGCGCAACGGCGTCAACCGCCGGGTCAACTGCGAGACCGCCAACCTGGGCAAGGCTGTGGACGCGGCCCAGGAGCAGCTGGCAGCCATCCGCCGCCTGGAGGACCGGGGCCTCTACCGGGACCTGCCGGACAAGCTCCGCAAAACCGCCGAGCTCCGCAAAGCCCACCCCGAGGCCACCCTCCAGGAGCTGGCCGAACTGGAAGACCCGCCCCTGACCAAATCCGCCATCAACCACCGCATGCGCAAGCTGATTGAGCTGAGCCGTACATAAAACCGCGTAAGGCCGCTGTGACAACGAAAGAACTGCTGCGGTCGTAGGGGGCGGCTGATAGCCGCCCCTACGACATAGCTGATGCAAGAAAGGAGCCTTCCCATGGCCTTTGTACATCTCCATCTCCACACGGAATACAGCCTTCTGGACGGCGTCTGCCGGATTCGGGACTTGATGGACCGGGTCAAGGAGGTGGGGCAGGACGCGGTGGCCATCACGGACCACGGCGTCATGTATGGCGTCATTGACTTCTACAAGGCTGCCAAGGCTGCCGGGGTCAAGCCCATCATCGGCTGTGAGGTCTACGTGGCCCCCCGGTCCATGGCGGACAAGACCCACGGCATCGACCACGAGGCCAATCACCTGGTGCTGCTGTGCGAAAACGAGACCGGCTACCAGAACCTGAGCTATATGGTCTCCCGGGCCTTTGTGGAGGGCTTCTACGGCAAGCCCCGGGTGGATTTGGCCCTTTTGCGGGAGCACCATGAGGGGCTGATCGCTCTCTCGGCCTGTCTGGCGGGCAAGATTCCCCAGCTGCTGCTGCACCAGGACTACGACGGGGCCAAGGCCGCCGCCCTGGAGCTCTCGGAGCTCTTCGGACCCGACTGCTTCTACCTGGAGCTCCAGGACCACCGGCTCCCCGAGCAGCGGGAGGTGAACCTGGGCGTTGCCCGCATCGCCCGGGAGACCGGCCTGCCCCTGGTGGTCACCAACGACGCCCACTACCTCCGCCGAGCCGACAGCCGGACCCAGGATGTGCTCATGTGCGTCCAGATGGGCAAGACCGTGGACGACCCCAACCGTCTCAAGTTCGAGACCGACGAGTTCTACGTCAAATCCGAGGACGAGCTGCGGGCGCTCTTCCCCCACGAGGACGCGGCCTTTGAAAATACCGTGAAAATCGCCCAGCGGTGCAATGTGGAGTTCACCTTCGGCAAATACCACCTGCCCGAGTTCCAGCTGCCCGAGGGCTACACGTCCCTCTCCTACCTGAAGGAGCTCTGCGACCGGGGCTTCGAGGAGCGCTACCGGGGCGCGCACCCCGAGTACCGGAAGCAGCTGGAGTACGAGATCGATATGATCGAGAAGATGGGCTTCACCGACTACTTCCTGATCGTCTCCGACTTTGTCCGCTATGCCAAGTCCGTGGGCATCCCCGTGGGACCGGGCCGCGGCAGCGCCGCCGGGTCCATGGTCTCCTATACCCTTCATATCACCGACCTGGACCCCATGGAGTACAGCCTCTATTTCGAGCGGTTCCTGAACCCTGAGCGCATTTCCATGCCCGATATCGACATGGACTTCGGCGACACCCGCCGGGGCGAGGTGGTGGACTACGTCCGCCGGAAGTACGGCGACGACCACGTGGCCCAGATTGTCACCTTCGGCACCATGGCCGCCCGGGGCGCGATCCGGGACGTGGGCCGGGCGCTGAATTTCACCTATGCCGAGACCGACGTAGTGGCCAAGCTGGTGCCCACCATGCCCCTGCATATCACCCTGGCCGAGGCGCTGAAGGTCTCGCCCAAGCTCAAGGAGATGTATGACCAGGACAGCCGGGTCCGGGAGCTCATCGACACGGCCCGGGCCCTGGAGGGCATGCCCCGCAACACCTCCACCCACGCCGCCGGCGTGGTCATCACCCGGCTGCCGGTCCACCACTACGTGCCCCTGGCCACCAACGACGACACCGTGGTCACCCAGTACACCATGACCACCCTGGAGCAGCTGGGCCTGCTGAAAATGGACTTCCTGGGCCTGAGAAACCTGACGGTCATCGACGACGCCGTCCGGGATATCCGGGTCCACCAGCCGGACTTCTCCATGGAGACCATTCCCAACGACGACGCCCCCACCTACGCCATGCTGGCCGAGGGCAAGACCTCCGGCGTCTTCCAGCTGGAGTCGGCGGGCATCACCGCCGTGGCCGTCAATATGAGGCCCCAGTCCATCGAAGATCTGACGGCCATCGTGGCCCTCTACCGGCCCGGCCCCATGGATTCCATCCCCCGGTTTATCCAGGCCAAGTTCCACCCGGAGACCATCCGCTACAAGCACCCGCTCTTAGAGCCGATTTTGAAGGTCACCTATGGCTGCATCGTCTACCAGGAGCAGGTCATTGAAATCTTCCGGCGGCTGGGCGGCTTCAGCCTGGGCCAGGCCGACAATATGCGCCGGGCCATTTCCAAGAAGAAGCAGGACGTCATCGTAGCGGAACGCCGGGCCTTTATCTACGGCGATCCGGACCGGAACATCGCCGGCGCCATCGAAAACGGCGTCCCCGAGGAGATTGCCCAGGCCATTTACGATGAGATTCTCGACTTCGCCAACTACGCCTTCAACAAGGCCCACGCGGTCTGCTACGCCAAGGTGGCCTATGACACGGCCTATTTAAAGTGCCACTATCCCAAGGAGTACATGGCCGCCCTGATGACCTCGGTGCTGGACAGCGCCGGAAAAGTGGCCGCCTATATGGGGGCCTGCAAGGACCTGGGGCTGGCGGTGCTGCCGCCGGACCTGAACCAGTCCACCGCCCACTTTACCGTGGTGCCCGAGGGCATCCGCTTCGGCCTGGCCGCGGTGAAGAACATTGGCCGGGGCTTTATCGACAAGGTGGTGGAGGAGCGGACGAAAAACGGGCCCTTCCGGAGCCTGGAGGACTTCTGCGGCCGGATGTACGCCACGGAGCTCAACAAGCGGGCGTTGGAGAATTTGATTAAGTGCGGCGCCTGCGACTGCTTCGGCCTCCGGCGGAGCCAGCTGCTGGCGATTTACGACGCGGTGATGGACGCCGTGGCCCAGAGCCGCCGCCGGAACGTGGAGGGGCAGCTGGGCCTCTTCGACACCGCGACCGTGGACCAGGCGTCCGGCGGCGTGTCCATTCCCGACCTGCCGGAGCTGCCGGCCCAGGTGCGCATGAGCCAGGAGCGGGAGGTCACGGGCCTGTACCTGTCGGGCCATCCCATGGACGACTACCGCGCCGCCCTCCAGGGCCGGGGCGTCAGTCCCATCGGCGAGATTCTGGCCTGCTTTGAGGAGGGCGGAGAGGACTACGCCGACGGCCAGACCGTCCAGATTGCGGGCGTGGTGCAGGCCATGAAGATGAAGACCACCCGCAACAACTCGATCATGGCCTATGTGACCCTGGAGGATGACACCGGCTCCGTGGAGCTGCTGGCCTTTTCCAGCACCATGGACCGCAGCGGCGACCTGCTGGTGGAGAACAGCACCCTGGTGGTGAGCGGCCGGATCTCGGTGCGGGACGAAAAAGCGCCCCAGCTGATTGTCAACCAGGTCTGGCCCATCGACCGCTTTTCCCAAACCGCCCCGGTCCGGCAGCCGGAGCAGCGCCAGACGGTCAGCCGGGTCTATCTCCGCCTCCCCGGGGAGAGCAGCCGGGAGTACCGCCGCACCTGTCCGGTGCTCCATATGTTCCCGGGCCCGGTGCCGGTGGTGCTCTACTTCGCCGATACAAAAATCAAGCGTCAGACCCACTGCCTCCCCGACCCCGACCTCTTCACCGAACTCCGGGAGATCCTCGGCCCCGACAATGTGGTTCTGCGGGCGTAATCCGTCCCTGCGACATGCGTCTGGCCTTTTCGTAGGGGCCGATGCCCACATCGGCCCGCTTGGTTCCGCGTCCGAGGCAGTACGCCGACCGCGCCATCTCCCATCCCTGCCGTAGGGGCGGATTGCATATCCGCCCGGCACCGGGTGGGTTGACTGCCGGTCCGGCAAAATACGCGGGCCGGGCACGGACGCACGATGCGCGCCCCTACGGCGGTGTGCGTTCGGCGATGGCGCATTCTACGCGGTGGCGCGGCGCGGGAAAATTCACAATTGGTCTACAAATCAGGTTGGGGATATGATATAATTCTAATCTGAATGAGTATTCCGCAAAGGAGGCGGCCTATGAGTCCCTGGAAACGGTGGGCGGCGCCGGTGGGCGGCCTGCTGCTGAGCGTCCTGCTGAGCGGCTGCTTTGTCCAGCCGACGGACAGTCTCTATGCGCTGCCCCGGCAGTCGGACGCCTATTATGATCTGCAAAACGCCATTGACGCCGCGCTGCCTGCCGACGCGGCGTACTCCGGCCCGCTGTCCGGCCCCAACCAGCAGGCGGTGCAGCTGGCCGATCTGGACGGCGACGGCGAGGACGAGGCGCTGGTCTTCGCCAAAACCAGCGGAGAAAAACCCCTGAAAATTTATATTTTCGACGCCGAGGACGATTCCTTTGTCCAGACCGCCGTCATCGAGGGTGACGGCACCGCCTTTGACGCCGTGGAGTACGTCCCGGTGGACGATACCCCCGGCATGGAAATCATCCTGGGCCGCCAGCTCAGCGATCAAATTCTCCAATCCCTCAGCGTCTATTCCTATTCCGACGGCACGGCGGCGGAGCTGATGCACACGGCCTATACCGAATATAAGGTAGTGGACTTGAACCTGGACGACCGGCGCGATGTGCTGATTTTCCGCCAGGAGACCGAGACCCGCCAGGGCATGGCGGAGTACTACACCTGGGAGGACGGCGTCATGGAGCGGCGGCAGACGGCGGCGCTGTCCAAGGACATCCACGCCATCGAGCGCATTGTCACCGGCAATGTCACGGCCGACATCCCGGGCGTCTTTGTCACCAGCACCTACGGCGAGGATGCGCTGGTCACCGATGTCTTCGCCTTCCGGGGCCAGACCTTTTCCAACCTGACCCTCTCGGCCGAAAGCGGCGTCAGTACCCAGCTGGTCCGCAGCTACCAGGTCTTCGCCACAGACATCGACGAGGACGGCGTGGTGGAGCTGCCGACGCTGGTGGCCCTGCCCAGCGCCACCGCCGGAGAGGACACCTACTGGCTGGTGGAGTGGTACAGCCTCCAGACCGACGGCGTCGGAACGAAAAAGGAGACGACCTTCTATTATACGCCGGGCGGCTGGTATCTGACGGTACCGGAATCCTGGACCGATCAGCTCACGGTCAGCCGCACGACGGAGGACAGCCAGTGTCTGCGCTATACCTTCTCCCAGTGGACCGGCCGGGACCAGACGCCCCAGGAGATCCTGTCGATATTCGCTCTCACCGGCGAGGACCGGCTGACCCGGGCCCAATCCGAAGGGAAATTCCTGCTGGGGGAGAAGGGAGATGTGGCCTATGCCGCCCGGCTGGGGGAGAGCGCGCTCTCCAAGACCCTGACCGAGGCGTCGGTTCAGGCCATGTTCCACCGCATTAAGACCGACTGGAACTCCGGTGAGACGTGACCGAGGTCATTTCAGTCCAACAAAAGGAGTGAAACCATGAAGAAAGTATTGATCCTGGAGGACGAAGTCAGCATCCGCAGCTTTGTGGTCATCAACCTCAAGCGCGCTGGCTACGAGGCCATCGAGGCCGGTACCGGCATGGAGGCCCTGGAGCAGCTGAAAAATAATCCGGATGTAGGCGTGGCGATTCTCGACATTATGCTGCCGGATATCGACGGCTTCGAGGTCTGCCGCAACATCCGCGCCACCGACAAGCAGATCGGCATCATCATGCTGACGGCCCGGAGCCAGGAGATGGACAAGGTCACCGGCCTGATGACCGGCGCCGACGACTATATCACCAAGCCCTTCTCGCCCGCCGAGCTGACGGCCCGGATCGACGCCCTCTACCGCCGGGTGGGGGGAGACGCCGCGCCCGACGCCGTGGAGCTCAGTCAGGGCCCCTTTGTGCTCAACACCCGCAACCGCACCCTGGATAAGGCGGGCCGCCGGATCAAGCTGACTCAGGTGGAGTATTCCATTATGAAGCTCTTTATGCAGAACCCCGGCCGGGCCCTCTCCCGAGAGGATATTCTGGCGGCGGTCTGGGGCCGGGATTACGACGGCGAGCTGAAAATCGTGGACGTCAATATCCGCCGCCTGCGCATCAAGATCGAGGACGATACCGCCAACCCCACCTATATCACCACCGTCTGGGGCTTCGGCTATAAGTGGGGCGCGTAATAGAAAGATGGGTGCCCCCGCCTGCTTGAGAGGATGTGAACCGGCCTGAAAACCTTTCGCAAAATCACCGGCATCGAGCGCCGGTGGATCTTCAATAATGTGATCCTGGTCATCGCTCTGGTGGTGAGCTTTGTGGTGATTTTCTCGGTGTCCTTCTCCGTCTACTGCTATTCCAATCTGCGGGTGGGACTGCGGGAGAAGGCCAAGACCACCACGGACTTCTTCGCCAACTATATCAGCCAGAGCTACAATGAATACTACCAGTCCTGCATCCGGTTTGCCCAGACCTTCGAGGAGAAGAACACCCTGGAGCTCCAGTTTATCTCCACCAGCGGCAAGATCGTGGCCTCCTCCTACGGCCAGTGGGCCGGAGAAGCGCCGAAGACGGCGGATGTGGCCGAGGCCATCGCCACCCGGGAGATGGCCGATTTCCAGGGCCGCAACCCCAGCACCGGCGAGCGGATCATGGCGGTGTCCAGCCCCATGCTCTATGTCAACGGCGAGGTCATCGGCGTTCTGCGCTATGTGACCAGTTTGAAAAATGTGGACCGGCAGATTGCCATGGCCGTGGGGCTGGCGGTGCTGGTGGGCGTATTGTTTATCGCCTTTGTGCTCTACTCCAGCCGCTTCTTTATCCGCTCCATTCTGGCCCCGGTGTCGGAGATCACGGCCACAGCCAAGCGCATTGCCGCCGGGTCCTACGGCGCCAAGATCCAGAAGCACCTGGACGATGAAATCGGCGAGCTGGCCGAGACCATCAACGATATGTCGGCCAAAATCGCCCAGAGCGAGAAAATGCAGGCGGAGTTTATCTCCTCGGTGTCCCATGAGCTCCGCACACCCCTGACGGCCATCACCGGCTGGGGCGAGACTATTCTCTCCGGCGACCACATCGACCCGGTGGAGACCCGCCGGGGCATGGTCATCATTCTCCGGGAGGCCCGGCGGCTGACCTCCATGGTGGAGGAGCTGCTGGAGTTCACCCGGATGCAGGACGGCCGCTTCACTCTGAATATGGAGGACGCCGATCTGCGGGCCGAGTTCGAGGACACGGTCTTTATGTACGGCAGCCGCCTCCAGCAGGAGGGCATCGAGCTGGAATACGAGGAGAGCGACGAGGAGATCCCCGAGATCCCCTGCGACGTGTCCCGGATGCGGCAGGTCTTTCTGAATATTCTCGACAATGCCGCCAAGCACGGCGGCGAGGGCAAGAAGATCACCGCCTCCATCCACCATGAGAGCGGCCAGGTGGTGGTCCGAATTCGGGACTTCGGCCCCGGTATCCCCGAGGACGAGCTGCCCCACGTGAAGATGAAGTTTTACAAGGGCAGCTCCAAGGCCCGCGGCAACGGCATCGGCCTGGCAGTCTGCGAGGAGATCGTCACCATGCACGGCGGCTCCCTGACATTGGAAAACGCCCCCGGCGGCGGCACCCTGGTGACCATATCCCTGCCGTCGGGAGAGGAATAGAGGCAACTATGAAACAAGAGACAGTCAAAGAACAATTCAAAACCATGATCGGCGGTCAGGCCCTGATCGAGGGTATTCTGATGCAGGGCCCCGAGAAAAAATCCGTCGTGGTCCGGGGGCCCGAGGGCCTGGTGGTGAAGACCGAGCCGCTGAAGCTCCCCAAGGACCGCTATCCCATTCTCGGCTGGCCGCTGCTGCGGGGCGTGGTCAACTTTGCCGCCAGTATGGTGGGCGGCGTCAAGGCCCTGTTGTACTCGGCGGAGTTCTTCCCCGAGGAGGCGGGCGAGCCCTCCAAGTTCGACCGCTGGCTGGAGGACAAGATCGGCTCGGAGAAGATGGAGAAGTTCGTCATCTATCTGGCCGTGGTCCTGGGCGTGGCCTTTTCGGTGGGCCTCTTTATTCTGCTGCCCACCTTCCTCACCGGCCTGATCCCCGGGCTCCGCGCCAATTTTCTGGCCCGGAATCTGCTGGAGGGCCTGCTGAAAATCGCCCTCTTTATGGGCTATATGATTCTCATTTCCCGGATGCAGGATATGCGCCGCGTGTTCTCCTACCACGGCGCGGAGCATAAGACCATCCGCTGCTATGAGGCCCGGCTGCCGCTGACCGTGGAAAACGTGCGGCCCATGACCCGGATGCACCCCCGCTGCGGCACCAGCTTCCTGCTGGTGGTCATCTGCATCAGCATTCTCTGCGGCTGCTTCATCCGGGTGGAGAACACCTGGCTGCGAATGGGCCTGCATCTGCTGATGCTGCCGGTCATCGTGGCCGTGAGCTATGAGTTCAACCGTCTGGTAGGCCGCTACGACAACCGGCTCACCCGCATTCTCACCGCGCCGGGCATGTGGATGCAGAACTTCACCACCAACGAGCCCGACGACTCCATGATCGAGGTGGCCATCCGGGCCCTGGAGGAAGTGATTCCGGAGAAGGCGGGGGCCGACCAATGGTAACGACCTACGGCGCTCTGATGCGGCGGACGGCCCAGGCCCTGGAGGCCGAGGAGGGGCCCAACGCCGCCTACACCGCCCACGCGCTGATGAGCTATCTCACCGGCAAGGATACGGCCCAGCTGCTGGCCATGCAGAATCTCTTTCTGCCGGAGCAGCTGGCCGACGACTATCTGGCCCTGGCCGAGCGGATACAGGCCGGGGAACCCCTGGCCTATATTCTGGGCCAGTGGGATTTTTACGGTCAGACCTATACCGTGACGCCGGACGTGCTGATCCCCCGGGACGACACCATGGCCGTGGTGGACCTGATTCTGGAGCGGCAGGCGTATCTGCCCCCCAACGCCCGGATTCTGGACCTCTGTACCGGCTCGGGCTGCATCGGCCTGACCTTGGCCCAGCGGCTGAAGACCGCCCGGGTGACGCTGGCGGATCTCTCTCCGGCGGCGCTGAAAATTGCCAAGAAAAACACCGGCGACCTCCATCTCAGCGGCCGGGTCTCCTGCCTGATTGCCGACGCCATGGCCCCGGCCAGCCGGTTTCTCGGCCAGTTTGACGTGGTGATCTCCAACCCGCCCTATGTCACCCGGGCCGAGATGGCGGCTCTGCCCCGGTCGGTCCGGGAGTTCGAGCCGTCCATGGCCCTGGACGGCGGCGAGGACGGATTGGACTTCTATCGGGCCATCGCCAAGAATTTTACGCCCGCCGTCAAGCCCGGCGGGTATCTGGCCTTCGAGTTCGGCCTGGGCCAGGAGGACGCGGTCTGCTGGATCTTGGAGGCCTGGGACTATGACATTCTGGAGCTGAAGCAGGACGGCGGCGGCATCGTCCGGGCCGTTCTGGCACAACGAAAGGAAAGGGATTGACCATGGAAAAGAAGAAAGTGGGACAGGACAGCCCGTCCCCCGCCAGCGACAAGAGAAAGGCGCTGGACACGGCCATCGCCCAGATTGAGAAGAATTTCGGCAAGGGTACCGTGATGCGCCTGGGCGACAAGCCCGAAATGCAGGTGGACGCCATTCCCACCGGCTCTCTGGCCCTGGACGCGGCCCTGGGCATCGGCGGCGTCCCCAAGGGGCGGATCATCGAGATCTACGGCCCCGAGTCCTCCGGTAAGACCACCTTGGCCCTCCATATCGTGGCCCAGGCCCAGAAGAAGGGCGGCGAGGTGGCCTTCGTGGACGCCGAGCACGCCCTGGACCCGGACTATGCCGCGGCCATCGGCGTGGACATCGACAATATGCTGGTCTCCCAGCCCGACACCGGGGAGCAGGCATTGGAAATCACCGACGCCCTGGTCCGCTCCGGCGCCGTGGACGTGGTGGTGGTGGACTCCGTCGCCGCCCTGACCCCCCGGCAGGAGATTGAGGGCGAGATGGGCGATACCTTCGTGGGCCTCCAGGCCCGGCTCATGTCCCAGGCGCTGCGGAAGCTGGCCGGCAGCATTTCCAAGACCAACTGCGTCGTCATCTTCATCAACCAGCTGCGTATGAAGATCGGCGTCATGTACGGCAACCCCGAGACCACCACCGGCGGCAACGCCCTGAAGTTCTACGCCTCGGTGCGAATCGACATCCGCCGGATCGAGGCCATCAAGAACGGCACCGAGATCGTCGGCAACCGCACCCGGGCCAAGATCGTCAAGAATAAGGTTGCCCCGCCCTTCAAGGAGGCCGTCTTCGACATCATGTACGGCGAGGGCATCTCCAAGTGGGGCGAGATGGTGGACTTGGCGGTGCAGCTGGATATCATCCAGAAGAGCGGCAGCTGGTTCTCCATGGGCGAGGAGCGCATTGGCCAGGGCCGTGACAGCGTCAAGGCCTATCTGATGAGCCATCCCGACGTGGCCGACCAGGTGGAGGCCCAGATTCGGGAGAATCTGTCCAAGCTGACCGGCCGCAAGCCCAAAGCTGCCCCGACCCCTCGGCCCGAGGTCAAGGCTGTGAGCGTGGAGGCCTCCGACTTCCGCGATGACGATTGAGCGGCTGGAGCCCTTGGCCCGGCAGCCCCACCGGCTGAAAATCCACCTGTCCGACGGGTCGGCGCTGACCACCCAGGACTATGTGGCCGCCGACCTGGGCCTCTATCCCGGCAAGGTGCTGGAGGAGCAGGACTACCAGGCGCTGCTGGAGGCTATTTCGCTGGCCGCGGCCAAGAACCGGGCCGTGCGGATGATCGCCGCCGCCGGGCACTCCCGGCAGGACCTCCAGCGGAAGCTGGTCCAAAAGGGGGAGGAGCCCCAGGCCGCCCAGGCCGCCGTGGACTGGCTGACGGATTTAAAGCTGCTGGATGACCGCGAGACCGCCGCCGCCCTGGTCCGCTCCGCCGTGGCCAAGGGCTACGGCAAAGCGCGAATCCGGCAGATTCTCCAGGAAAAGGCCATCCCCCGGGAACTCTGGGAGGAGGCCCTGGAGTTGGTGCCCGCCATGGACGAGGCTGTGGACCGGTTCCTGGAGCGGCGCTTCCGGGGCGAGATCCCCGACGAAAAGGAAATCAAGCGGGCCGTGGACGCATTGCTGCGCCGGGGCCACAGCTACGGCGATATCCGCGCCGGATTGCAGCGGTACGACCTGTCCCTGGAAGGGGAGTTCGAAGATTGAGCGCCTGCGGCAGACGAACAAACCCCGTAGGGGCGCGCATTGCGCGTCCGCATGGCCGCCGGTTTGCTGGAGTGAAGAGTGAATAGTGAAGAGGTGCGCCCTGCGGGCGCGGGAAGGAACGCGTTATGAGAGAAAAAATCGGCATGGTCAGTCTGGGCTGTGCCAAAAATCAGGTCAACGCCGAGCAGATGCTCTATCTGCTGCAGGAGGCGGGCTTTGAGATTTCCGGCGACCCGGCGGGCTGTGATCTGGCCATTGTCAACACCTGCGGGTTTATCGAGAGCGCCAAGGCCGAGGCCATCGACCATATTCTGGCCCTGGGGCAGCTGAAGGCCCAGGGGCAGCTGGGGAAGATCCTGGTCACCGGCTGCCTGTCCCAGCGGTACCCGGAGGAGATTCTCCAGGAGCTGCCCGAGGTGGACGGCGTCATGGGCACCGGCAGCTACGGCGACATCGTCTCCGCCGTGGAGCAGACCTTGGCCGGGACCACGGTCAAGGCCTTCGGCGACATCGACGCGCCTCTGGACGAGACGCCCCGGGTCCTGACCAGCCCCGACTACTACGCCTACTTAAAAATCGCCGAGGGCTGTGACAACCACTGCGCCTACTGCGTGATTCCGTCCCTCCGGGGCCGCTACCGCAGCCGGGAGCTGGACGACGTGCTCTACGAGGCCCGGCAGCTGGCCGCCGACGGCGTCAAGGAGCTGATCGTCGTGGCCCAGGATATCAGCCGCTACGGCCTGGACCTGGAGGGCCACGACCACCTGCTGCCCCAGCTGCTGCGGGGCCTGTGTGAGATCGAGGGCGTCCACTGGGTACGGCTCCACTACCTCTATCCGGACCAGATCACCGAGGAGATGATCGATGTCATCGCCTCGGAGCCCAAAATCGTCAAATATCTGGATATCCCCATCCAGCACGTCAATGATACGATCCTCAAGAAGATGAACCGCCGGGGCGACAAGGCGTTTTTGACCGCGCTGTTCCGCAAGCTCCGGGCGCGGATTCCCGGCCTGGTGATTCGGACCAGCCTGATTGCGGGCCTGCCCGGGGAGGACGAGGCCGCCTTCGAGGAGCTGTGCGCCTGGCTGCGGGAGATGAAGCTGGAGCGGGTCGGGGCCTTTGCCTTCTCCCCCGAGGAGGGCACCCCGGCGGCCATGATGGAGTATCCGCCCGGTGAGGTGGCCCAGGAGCGGGCGGCCTATATCGCCGAGCTCCAGTCCCGGATCATGGACGAGTGGAACGAGACTATGATGGGCAAGACCCTGGAGGTCCTCTGCGAGGGCTACGACGACGAGGAGGAGGCCTATTACGGCCGGACCTATGCCGACAGCCCCGACATCGACGGCAAGATCTGGTTCCCGTCGGAGACCGCGGTGCGCCCCGGCGAATTTGTAATGGTGACGGTCACCGACGTCTATGACGGCGAGCTGATCGGTGAAAGGGAGGAAGAGGCATGACCACTGCCAGTAAAATCACCCTGGTGCGGGTGGTAATGATTCCGATTTTTATGGTGCTGCTGCTGTTGGGCTACCGCTGGGCGGCGCTGGCGGTGTTTATTCTGGCCAGCGTCACGGACTTTGTGGACGGCTACGTGGCCCGGCACTACAACCAGGTCAGCGACTTCGGCAAGTTCCTGGACCCGCTGGCCGATAAGCTGCTGGTGACGGCCTGTATGCTGATCTTCACCGAATGGGGCCGGATGCCCTCTTGGGCGGTGATGATCGTCCTGGCCCGGGAGTTCGCCGTGACGGGCCTGCGGCTGGTGGCCGTGGGCAACGGCCGCGTGATCGCTGCCGGCTGGAGCGGCAAGGTGAAGACCTTCTCCACCATGGTGGGCCTGTGCGTCATGATGGCCTTCCCCGGCTACGTCTGGCTGGACTGGGCCGTGACGGCGGTGATCACCGTGACCACCCTCTACTCCGGCGTGGAGTATTTCGTGAAAAACTGGGACGTCATTCGCCCCTGAGCCACAAAACCAGGCTGCCCCCTTCGGGCCAGCCTGGTTTTTGTATGCCCGGGCGAGGTCATCGGGCCCGGACGCGCCATGCGGGTTCGGCGCGGGCGCATTCGACACGGCGGCGCGGGCGGCTGATAGCCGCCCCTACGTTCCCGCTTGCATCCTTCGCGTAGGGGCCGATGCCCACATCGGCCCGCCCGCTACCGGGTGCGTTCATCGCCGGCCCGGCCCGGACGCGCAGCGCGCGCCCCTACGGCGGAATCGGGGATGGGGCTGTAATTATCAACGGGTTCGGATCCCGGTCCGTAGGGCGGGGTGCCCACACCCCGCCACAGACTGTCGAAAAACCTCGGTGAAGATGTCTGTGACAGAGCAGCGGGGGAAGTGTGAAGGGGGCAAAAAGCCCCCTTCGCGTTCAATCGACACGTATTTTTAAACTTTTTAGAAAGTTAAAAATACGCACAGCGTGGCGAAAAGACTTTTTCGACACGCTGGGGCGGGGTGCCCACACCCCGCCATGGCCAGGCTGGCGCAACCACCGGGGCCTGGCCATCAACGCACCCGGTCTCGGCGGCATGTGGGCATGCCGCCCTACGCCCACAGCGGCCCTTGGCATGCGCGGGCGGAAATAAAATCCGCCCCTGCGGAGCAGCTGGCTGTTCCGCAGGGGCGGACACGGGTTAAGGCATCACCGCACAATTGTGTCTGCGGCCTTCGCCCAATCTTTTGCCCCATCCGTGCAGTTATAAAAGGGGGAAATACATACAGTATTCCCGCCCTTTTATAACTTTCGTATGAGGCAAAATCTTT
>DVFN01000121.1 GCA_018713205.1 Candidatus Avoscillospira stercorigallinarum
AAAGATTTTGCCTCATACGAAAGTTATAAAAGGGCGGGAATACTGTATGTATTTCCCCCTTTTATAACTGCACGGATGGGGCAAAAGATTGGGCGAAGGCCGCAGACACAATTGTGCGGTGATGCCCTAGGATAGACAAAGGGAAATGCGGCTAAACGATTATGCGGCCTTCAAAGGGCGCGGAAGCCGCAAAAATACGCAAGCAAAACGCAGAGGCTGCTTCTTGCAGCCTCTGCATAGCATAACACACTTTGCCCAGGGAACGCAATTAGCAATTTACCATAATTTTCATACGGTACTTCACGATAATCCAGTTACTTTTTTGAACATTTCCATATACGACTGGGCGGGGATGGTCCAACTGACATCCAGCTGCATGTCGTTCTGCGCCAGCCGGTTCCATGCCGCGCGATCATCGTAGTACAGGGACATGGAGCGGTCGATGGCGTAGAGGAAGTCCTCGCCGTTGTAGCTTTGGAAGGTGAAACCGCGGCCTTCGCCGGTGGTGGGGTCGTAGGGCAGGACGGTATCCTGCAGACCGCCGGTGGCGTGGACCACCGGGATGGTGCCGTAGTGCATGGCGATTAGCTGGCTCAGGCCGCAGGGCTCGCTGCGGGACGGCATCAGATAGGCGTCGGCGCCGGCGTACATCCGGTCGGCCAGACCCGGGTCAAAGGCCAGCTTGACCACCATCCGGCCCTGATACTGCCAGGCCAGGGACGAGAGGGCCTGCTCATACTGGGCCTCGCCGGTGCCGACGATGGCCAGCTGCACGGGACGGGTCATCAGGCTGTGGCAGATGTAGCACAGCAGGTCGATGCCCTTGTGGCCGGCCAGACGGGAGACGATCACATAGAGCGGCACGTTGGGGTCCTGCGCGAGACCCAGCTCCTCCTGGAGCTTGGCCTTGTTCTTGGCCTTCTGCTCCGCCATGGAGTTGACGTCGTAGTGGAAGGGAATATTGGGGCTGGCGGAGGGGTCAAAGACCGCGGTGTCGATGCCGTTGGTGATGCCAAAGAAGGTACCGGCCCGCTGAATCAGGACCTCGGACATGCCGTGGGAATAGTAGGGATACTGGAGCTCCCGGGCATAGGTCTCGGACACCGTGGACACGGCGTCAGCGGTGACAATGGCTGCCTTCATAAAGTTGGTGGCGTCGCCGTAGCGCAGCGAATCGTTGAAGGACGGGGGCAGGCCGAGGACGTCATAATTGAAGTTGCTGTTGGCCCAGCCCTGATATTCAATATTGTGGATGGTAAAGATGGTCTTGGTGGCAGGGAAGGAGCCGCGGAACTCGCCGTGGAGCACCACGGGGATCAGGGCAGTTTGCCAGTCATTGCACTGGATCACGTCGGGCCGGAAATCCAGGTAGTTGAGGCAGGCCAGTACGGCCTTGGAAAAATAGGCGTAGCGCTCGCCGTCGTCCAGATGACCATAGATGGGGTTGCGGTCGAAGTACTGCTCATTATCAACAAAGTAGACCTGATAGCTGAGCGAATCGCTCTGGAGGCGGAAGAGGCCCACATGGCACTGCCGCCAAGCCAGCTGGATGGCGAAGCTGGTGATAAATTCGCAGTTCCAGCGCTTATCCCGCTTGATCTGGCCGTAGTAGGGGAGGAAGAGGCAGACTTCGTTGCCCTCTAGGAGGCCCAGAGCCTCGGGCAGAGCCTGCATGACGTCGCCGAGGCCGCCGGTCTTGATGAAGGGTGCCGCCTCGGAGGCAGCCATTGCGATTTTCATACGGTAACGCCCTTTCTAATAATCAGGGGATGCTCCGGGGAGCCCAGGAGCTTGGTACCGGAGCGGACGGTGACGTCCTTATCCAGGATGGTGTATTGGATGCTGGCGCCGCGCTCAATGGTGCAGCCCTGCATCACGATGCTGTCGCGGACCTCCGCGCCCTCTTCGACCATGACTTCACGGAAGACCACGGTATTTTCCATGGTGCCGTAGAGGCGGCAGCCGTCGGCGACGACGCAGTTGGCAATCTGGGCGGTAGTGCCGTAGTGGGTGGGGACCTCGTCACGGACCTTGGTGTAGATGGGCACTTCGCCGCGGAAGAGGCTGTTGCGGACGTCGGCGTCCAGCAGGGCCAGGTTATTCTTGTAGAAGCTCTCCACGTTCTGGTTGAAGAGGGCCACGCCCTGGAAGGGATAGACGTTGACGTTGAGCTTGCCGGCGTTGAACTCCTCCATGATGAAGTCGCGCTCCAGGTGATACTTGCCGTGGGGCACGGTTTCATAGATGGTCTCGATCAGCTTCTTGCGGCTGATGACGAACATGCCCATGCCGACCAGGTCGCCCTCGGGGGCGGTGTAGTCCACAGCCATGCCGGTGGCGCGGTTGTTCTCGTCGGTGTGGAAGGAGACGTGCTGGATGTCCTTGCCGTTGGCGATGCCGCCCTTGGCGACGACGGTGACGTCGCAGCCGGACTCCACATGGGCGTCAAGGACCTTGGTGAAGTCGATGGCGCACATGATGTTGCTGTCGGCCAGGACCACATAGTCCTGGTTGCCGCTCTCGAGGACGGGCAGGGCGGTGTGGAGGGCTTCCAGCTTGCCGCGATAGATGCCGGTGTGGCCGGTGGCGTAGGGCGGCACGAAGACGACGCCGTGGGTGTTGAGCTGCAGGTCCCACTCCTGGCAGGAGCCCAGATGGTCCATCAGGGACTGGTAGTTGTACTTGGTAATGATGCCGATATGGCGCACGCCGGAGTTCGCCATGGCAGAGAGGATAAAGTCAATCTGACGGTAACGGCCGCCGACGGGGATGGAGGCGGAAGTACGCACCTCGGTGAGGGCGCCCATCATGCTGTCATAGATATTGGAGAAGATAATGCCCATTGCTTCCATAGCTGCCACTTCCTTTCTTAGACGATCTCACCCGGGGCGACGACGCGGCCCTCGGAGATGGTGGTTCCCTTGCCGACAACGCTGATCTTCAGAGTCTCCAGAGAGCCCTCCTGATCGGCGCCCACGGTAGCGCCGGCGCGGATGATGGAATCCTCGGCGATAATGGCGTGGTCGATCTTGACGCCGTTTTCAATGACGACGTTGGGCATAATCACGCTGTCGCGGATCTCGGCGCCCTTGCCGATGGTGCAGCCGGTGGAGATGATGGAGTGGCGGACGGAGCCGTAGACCTCGCAGCCCTCGGCGACGAAGCTGTCAGAGATCTCGGAGCCCTTGGCGATGAAGCCGGAGGGCATGGCGTAGTTCCGGGCGTAGATCTTGCGGCCGGCGGAGCCGTAGATATTGAAAGCAGGGGTCTCGCCCAGCAGGTCCATGTTGGCCTCCCAGAGGCTGTTGATGGTACCCACGTCCTTCCAGTAGCCCTCGAACTCATAGGCCATGAGCTTGTGGCCGGTGGCGAGCAGGTTGGGGATGATGTTTTTGCCGAAGTCGTTCTCGGACTTGGGATCTTCCTCGTCGGCTTCCAGGAAGGCCTTGAGGACGCTCCACTTGAAGATATAGATGCCCATGGAAGCCTTGTTGCTCTTGGGGTGCTTGGGCTTCTCTTCAAACTCATAGACGGTGCCGTCGTCGTTGGTATTCATAATGCCGAAGCGGCTGGCCTCCTCCATGGGGACGGGACGGACGGCGATGGTGCAGTCGGCCTCGTTCTTCTCATGGAAGCGGAGCATCTTAGCATAATCCATCTCATAGATGTGGTCGCCGGAGAGGATCAGAACCTGGTCGGGGTTATAGCGGTCGATGAAGCGGATATTCTGGTAAATGGCGTTGGCCGTGCCCTTATACCAGGTGGAGCCCTTGGCGCGGGCATAAGGAGGCAGAATGCTGACGCCGCCGTGGGAGTTATTGAGGTCCCAGGGCTGACCGTTGCCGATGTACTCATTGAGCTCCAGAGGCTGATACTGGGTCAGGATACCGACGGTGTCGATATGGGAGTTGACGCAGTTGGACAGGGGGAAGTCGATGATGCGGTACTTACCGCCGAAGGGAACGGCAGGCTTGGCGGTATTCTCCGTCAGGACCTTGAGCCGGCTGCCCTGGCCGCCGGCCAGAAGCATCGCGACGCAGCGCTTTTTTTGAAAATACATAAACAGGTACCTCCTTATTTCTGACTCTTTTCTTTGCTGGGTCTTTCCTGTTTTTGACCGGTAAGGGATTTGCGGGTGCGGCGGGGAACATAATAGGTGACGCTGAGGGGCGGGATGGTGAAGGACGCGGTATAGTGGAAAGCGCCCCAGTCGCCCTTGACGCCCTTGGCCACGGTGGGCATGACGCCGTCGCCGCCGAACTGCGGATCGCTGCTGGTGAGGACGGGCTCATACCAGTAGGGCTTGGGCACGCCCATTTCGTAACCCTCCCGAAGGACGGGGCAGAAATTGCACACCACGATGACGTCCTTGCCCTGGCGGTCGATGCGGCGGAAGGCGAGCACGCTGTTGTCGCGGTCATCGGCCTGGAGCCACTGGAAGCCGGTCCAGTCGGAGTCATTCTGCCAGAAGCAGGGATTGGCCAGATAGAAGTGGTTGAGGGTGCGGACAAAGTCCTGCATTTTCTTGTGGAGCTCGAAGCCCAGGAGCTGCCAGTCCAGCTGGGAGGCGTATTTCCACTCGTCGAACTGGCCGAATTCATTGCCCATAAAGCTGAGCTTTTTGCCGGGATGGGCCGCCATAAAGCCGTAGAAGGTCCGGAGATTGGCGAACTTATCCTCGTAGCTGCCGGGCATTTTATTGAGCATGGAGCACTTGCCGTAGACCACCTCGTCGTGGGAGATGGGCAGGATAAAGTTCTCCGAATAGGCGTAGGTCATGGTGAAGGTCAGGTTGTTGTGACTGCCCTTGCGCCAGAGGGGATCGAGGGACATGTACTGGAGCATATCGTTCATCCAGCCCATGTTCCATTTATAGAGGAAGCCGAGACCGCCGTCGAAGCCGGGCTTTGTAATCATCGGGAAGGCGGTGGACTCCTCGGCGATCATCAGCACATGGGGGAACTCCTCGAAGGCGGCGGCGTTGAGCTTGCGCAGGAAGTCGATGGCTTCCAGGTTTTCCTTGCCGCCGTAGCGGTTGGGGTGGTACTCCCGGCGGTTGTAGTCCAGGTAGAGCATGGAGGCCACGGCGTCCACCCGGATGCCGTCTACATGGTACATCTCCAGCCAGAAGATGACGTTGGACATAAGGAAGGAGGCCACCTCGCCCCGGGCGTAGTCAAAGATCCGCGTGCCCCACTCGGCGTGCTCGCGCATCATGGGGTCCTGGAGCTCATAGCAGCAGGTGCCGTCGAACTCATAGAGTCCGTAGAGGTCCTTGGGGAAGTGGGCGGGGACCCAGTCGAGGATCACGCCCAAGCCGTTCTGATGGCAGATGTCCACAAACTCCATCAGCTGCCGGGGAGTGCCGTAGCGATGGGTGGGGGCATAGTAGCCGGTGACCTGATAGCCCCAGGAGGGCTCATAGGGGTGCTCCATAATGGGCAGGAGCTCGATATGGGTGTAGCCCATGTCCTTGCAATAGGGGGCCAGCTCCCGGGCCAGCTCTACGAAGTTGAGGCGGGAGCCGTCTTCGTGGCGTTTCCAGGAGCCGGCATGGACCTCATAGATGTTCATGGGCTTCTGGAGGCTGTTGCCCCGGGCGTTTTGGCGCTGATAGGCGGCGTCGTGCCAGACGTGCCCCTCCAGGGAGCAGATGCGGCTGGAGGTGTCGGGCAGCTCGCAGCACTGGGTACCATAGGGGTCCATTTTCAGGACGGTGTTGCCGCTCTGGGCAGTGACGGCGTATTTATACGCTTGACCTTCCTGGGCAAATGCTGAAAAAGCCTCCCAGACGCCGTACCCGATCATGGTCATAGGGAGATCTTCCTGGTTCCAGAAGTTGAAGTCCCCCACGACGCTGACGGATTTGGCATTGGGGGCCCAGACCCGAAAGAGGTATCCAGATTTACCGTCCTGTTCCGCCTTGTGGCAGCCCAGAATGGTATAGGCGCGGCGGCATTCGCCGGATTGGAATTGACTCAGCTGGAAGGCAAGATTTTTATCCATGATGCGATCCCTCGTTTCGTGTTTGTGCCGAAATTGTTGTTTTATATTATAGCATTTTTGTCTCCCTTGCACAAGACCTAACGTAAGTTTTTTGAAAAATGAGAAAGAAACTGATGCCGTGCGGAGGAAACCTGGAAAAACAACCGGAATATGTTGCTGAAAATCCCAAATCTTTCCCGGCAAAACGGAGCGGACCTCCTTTGCCCTGGCCGGAGGATGTCCTGGTTACATTGTAGCAAATCAGTCTGAAAATTCCATTGGCAACCTAGCTAACATTTTTGAAAAAAACTTATGATATCCGTATAAAAAATGGATATAACGGAAATTTACCGGGAATTTACGGAGATTTTACCGAATAATCGTAAATATTTCTGCATTTTGCCGTTCGAGAGAAAGAGGCGGGGATAGGGGTTGCAATTTGAGGTGCAGGGCTGTATAATAATTGTGCTTATGCAAATGAGATATGGAGGGAACAATGATGGAACATATCAAGACGCTCAATACCCGCAATCTGTGTGACAGCGCCAAGAACGGCGGCTGCGGCGAGTGCCAGACCTCTTGCCAGTCTGCCTGCAAGACCAGCTGCGGCATCGCCAACCAGCAGTGCGAGAACAGCAAGGAGAGCAAGTAAGTGCTGTCATAAGGGGCTGTTGCCTGGGCAACAGCCCTTTTTCTTGGTCCATTCGCCCATAAAGGAGCATTGCAACTTATGATTCATCAATACCAATTCGGCGGCTACAATATTGTCCTGGACGTCTGCTCCGGGTCGGTCCACGTGGTGGACGAGGCTGCCTATCAGATTATCGCCGGGTTTGAGACCCGGGAGCGGGACGCCCTGCTGACGGCGCTGGAGCCGGAGTTTGCGCAAAAGGGCGTCACCCGGGCCGACCTGGAGGAGTGCTACGACCAGGTCCAGACCCTGAAGGACCAGGGCCGTCTCTTCGCGCCGGACGTCTTTGAAAAGGACGCCGGGACCCTCAAGGCCCGCAGCGGCGGCATCATCAAGGCCTTGTGCCTCCATGTGGCCCACACCTGCAATCTGAACTGCGCGTACTGCTTTGCCAGCCAGGGCAAGTACCACGGCGACCGGGCCATCATGTCCCTGGAGGTGGGCAAGCGGGCCCTGGACTTCCTGGTGGAGCACTCCGGCAGCCGGAGAAATCTGGAGGTGGACTTCTTCGGCGGCGAGCCGCTGATGAACTTCCAGATGATCCAGGATCTGGTGGCCTATGCCCGGACCCTGGAGCCCATTCACAACAAGCATTTCCGCTTCACCCTGACCACCAACGGCGTCCTGGTGGACGACGACGTCATCGACTTTGCCAACCGGGAGTGCGACAACGTGGTCCTGAGCCTGGACGGGCGGCAGGAGGTCCACGACCGCTACCGGGTGGACTACGCCGGAAACGGCAGCTGGGAGAAGATCGTGCCCAAGTTCCAGGAATTTGTCCGCCGCCGGGGGGACAAGAGCTACTATATGCGCGGCACCTTCACCCATTTCAACCCCGACTTTTTGAAGGACATCCAGACCATGCTGGACCTGGGCTTCACGGAGCTGAGCATGGAGCCGGTGGTGGCCGCCCCCGGCGACGAGGCCGCCCTGACCGAGGAAGACCTGCCCATCGTCATGGAGCAGTATGAAAAGCTGGCCCTGCTGATGAAGGAGCGCCGGGACGCGGGCAAGCCCTTTACATTTTACCATTATATGCTGGACCTGTCCGGCGGACCCTGCATTTATAAGCGGATTTCCGGCTGCGGCTCCGGCAGCGAGTATATGGCCGTGACTCCCTGGGGCGATCTCTACCCCTGCCACCAGTTTGTCGGCGAGGAGGCCTTCCGCCTGGGCGATATCTGGCAGGGCGTCACCAATCCGGAGAAGCGGGCGGAGTTTGCCTCCTGCAACGTCTACTCCCATGCCGAATGCCGGGACTGCTGGGCGCGGCTCTACTGCGCCGGCGGCTGCGCGGCCAACGCCTACCACGCCACCGGGTCCATCCGGGGCGTCTACGAGATGGGTTGCAAGCTCTTCCGCAAGCGGATGGAGTGCGCCATCTTCCTGGCCGTGGACCGGATGCTGCAGGACGCGGAATGAGCACGCCGGTCTGGGACTTTGTCCGGCGCTATGCCGGGGAGGACCCCCTGCGGCTCCATATGCCGGGCCACAAGGGGGTCCCGGGCCTGGGGCCCGAGCCCTGGGACCTGACCGAGATCCCCGGGGCCGACAGCCTCTACGAGGCGACAGGGATTCTCCGGGAGAGCGAGGAAGAGGCCGGGCGGCTCTATGGCTGCCCGACCTTCTATTCTGCCGAGGGCTCGTCGCTGGCCGTGCGGGCCATGGTGTTTCTGGCCTGCCGGTGGGCGCTGGACCGGGGAAAACGGCCCAAAATCGCCGCCGCCCGGAACGTCCACCGGACCTTTGTCACGGCGGCGGCGCTGCTGGACGTGCCGCTCCAGTGGATTTCCGGGGAGACCTGCCTCCAGTGCACCCTGGACCCCGCCGCCGTGGAGGCGGCGCTGGAGCCGGACGTCACCGCCCTCTACTGCACCAGTCCCGACTACCTGGGCCATATCCAGGAGATCGAGGGATTGGCGCGGCTCTGCCGCCGCCGGGGCATTCTGCTGCTGGTGGACAACGCCCACGGGGCCTATCTCCGGTTCCTGCCGGAATCCCGCCATCCCATGGACCTGGGGGCGGATCTCTGCTGTGCGTCGGCCCATAAGACCCTCCCGGCCCTGACCGGCGCGGCCTATCTCCATATCGCCGCCGCCCACGGGGAGCTGGCGGCCCAGGCCAAGGCCGCCTTGGCGCTCTTCGGCTCTACCAGTCCATCCTATTTGATTCTGGCCTCTCTGGACCGGCTCAACGGCCTGCTGGCCGGGGACTATCCCCGGGCCCTGGCGGCCTTTCTGCCCCGGGCGGCGGCGCTGCGGGCCCGGCTGCTGGCGTCGGGCTGGCAGCTGACCGGCAGCGAGCCCCTGAAGCTGACTCTCTGCCCCAAGGAAAGGGGCTATACCGGCACGGAAATCGCCGAAATTCTCCAAACTGCCCGTATCTACAGCGAATTCGCCGACCCGGACTACCTGGTGCTGATGCTGACGCCTGCCCTGTCCCAGGCGCAGCTGGACCGGCTGGCCGAAGTCCTGGAGGCAATTCCGCCCCGGCGCCCCATCCGGACGCTGCCGCCGCCGTGCCCCATGGGCCCCATCCGGCTGACGCCCCGGGCGGCATCCTTTGCCCCGGCTGAGACCGTGCCGGTGGACCAAGCCCTGGGCCGGATTCTGGCGGAGACGCAGATCGGCTGCCCGCCCGCCGTGCCCATCGCCGTCTGCGGCGAGGCGCTGACCCCAGAGGCCGTCGCCGCCTTCCGCTACTACGGCGTCACAGAGGTCCGGGTGGTCCGTTCGGGCCGGTAGGGGCGGGAGTGTGGAGAGGGAATAGGGAAGAGGGAATAGGGAAGAGGGAATAGGGAAGAAGTGGCGCAGAGCGCCGTAGGGGCGCGCATTGCGCGTCCGCCTGCCGCCGCGTGCAAGGCACCCCGCCGGCCGCACCGGCCATCATTCTCACCGTAGGGGCCGATGCCCACATCGGCCCGCAAACCGCCGCGTGCAAGGCGGTCAGCCGACCGCACCAGCCTCCCAATTCGGTCGTAGGGGCGGATTATATATCCGCCCGCCCCCGGCAGCGATTCTCGCCCACGGTGTTTTCGGTCGGCGGTGGTGCAAAGGACACGAGAGGTAGGGAATAGGGAAGAAGTAAAAAAATCCTCTGCCTTGCGGCAGAGGGATTTTTTAACCCCAGAGGGCGGTGAGCATGGGGATGACCTGTTTCTTCCGGGAGACGATGCCGGGCAGGAAGCAGGCGTGGTTTTTGAGCTCGGTGTTGAAGGCCTGACGGAAGATGGCCTCGTCGCCCAGGAACAGCAGGTGGGAGCCCTCGGCCAGGACGTCGGTGAGCATCAGGATCATCATGGAATACTGCCGCTCGGCCATCAGCTGCTCCATGACCTGAAGGAATTCGCCCTGCCGGGTCATGAGCTTTTCGGAGTCCACGCAGGTGATCTGGCTGACGGCCAGATAGTGCTCGGCGATGTGGAAATCCTTGAAGTCGGTGAGAATCAGCTCGTCGGCGGGCTTGGAGAAGTTGCTGCTCTCGGCGAAGATAAACTGTCCCAGCTCGTCCAGATTGAGTCCGGCGATTCGGGCCATGCGCTCGGCCATCCGGTGATCCCGCTCGGTGCAGGTGGGGGACTTGAAGATGACGGTGTCGGAGACGATGGCGGCGGCCAGCAGGCCGGCCAGCTTGCTGGAGGGCATCAGGCCCTTCTCCTGGTACATCCCGGCGATGATCGTGGCCGTGGAGCCGACGACCTCGTTGCGGAAGTAGATGGGCTGATTGGTCTGGATGTCGGCCAGCCGGTGGTGATCGACGATTTCGACGATTTCGGCCTGGTTGAGGCCGGGGACCGACTGGGCGGCCTCGTTGTGGTCCACCAGCACCACGCGCTTGCGGCGGGGACGCAGCAGGTGGAACCGGGAGAGGGTGCCGACGACCTTTTCATTTTCGTCCAGGATGGGATAGTTCCGGTGGCGGCTCTTGGAGACCACCTCCTGGACATCGTCGAGGAAGTCGTCCAGATGGAAGCATTCCAGGCCCTCCCGGCGGCAGATATGGTCCACGGGGATGGCGTGGTAGATCAGCCGGGCGGCGCGGACGGCGTCGTAGGGCGTGGAGATGATGCAGGTCCGGGTGGGAATGCTCCGCAGCGCCTCGGGGAACTCGGCCTGACAGACGATCAGGCAGCTGACGTTCTCCTCCATGGCGCGGCGGGCCATTTCGGGCTGGTCGCCGCAGAGGACGATGGCGTCCTTGCCGTGGAACAGCAGATTCTCCCGGCCGTAGGGCAGGGCGATGGTCACCTCGCCGGAGACGGTGTCCACCAGGTTGCCGGTCTCGTTGAGGATCTGGCCCTCGAGGACGCTCAGCAGGTTGAAGACGGGGATCTCCTCGGGCTGCGCGCCGGAGGTGACCTCCATATCGAAGTCGGCGATTTCCGCCGGGGAGACCATGCCGTAGAGATGCCCATCCTCGTCGGTGACGGGGATGCCGGGGATATTGCGGTTGGCCTGGAGCGCCTCCCAGGCCCGGGCGATGGTGACGCCGGCGTTGAGGGCCGGAGGCACGTCGTAGTCCAGGTCGCGGACCTGGGTGCGCATGGTGCTGATGAGCACCGGGGGCTGAAATTCAAACCGCTCGAGAATGCGGTGGGTCTCGTCGCTGATATGGCCCAGCCGGGCGGCGACAAACTGCCGGTCGCCCAGGGAGTTGCGCAGGGCCGCGTAGGCGATGGCGGAAACGATGGAATCGGTGTCAGGGTTGCGGTGTCCGGTGACATAGATCGGGTCCAATGGCCTCTCCTCCTTTTCGGAAATAGTATATCATAACTTTTGAAAATGTGATATACTCATCTTGGAAAATCCCGACTGTGGAGGTTAAATTTATGTTACATTCTCTGGCCCGATTCCTTGAAATGAGTCCTGACGGCTACCACGCCGTGGCGGCGGCGGCAGCGCAGCTGCGGGAGGCCGGATTTCAGTCCCTGGAGGCCGGTTCCATCGAACCCGGCGGCCAATATTACTGCACTCAGGGCGGCGCGGCGCTGCTGGCCTTCCGGGTCCCGGCGGACAGGCCCACGGGCTTTGTGCTGACCGGCAGCCACGGCGATTCCCCCTGCTTCCGGCTCCGGGGCAGCGCCGAAATCTCCGGAACCTATACCCGCCTCAGCGCCGAACGCTACGGCGGGCTGCTGCCCGGCGGCTGGCTGGACCGGCCTCTGGGCGTGGCGGGCCGGGTCCTGGTGCGGACCGAGGGGGGCATCGAGGCCCGGCTCATCGACCTGGGCCCCGAGACCGTGCTGATTCCCAGCGTGGCCATTCATCTGAACCGGGAGGCTGGCTCCGGCGGGAAGTTTGACTTTGCCCGGGACTTTACGCCCCTCTACGGCGGCGGCAGCGCCAAGGGCAGCTTCCCCAAGGCCGTGGCAGCGGCGGCGGGCTGCGCCGAAGCGGACGTGCTGGCCACGGATCTGTCGGTCTATAACGGCCAGAAGGCCGTGATCTGGGGCCCGCAGGGCGAGTTCTTCTCCGGCCCCCGGTTGGACGATCTGGCCTGCGTCTTTGCCTGTACCCAGGGCTTTTTGATGGCCGGTCCCTCGCCGGCCATCCAGGTGCTGGGCATCTTCGACAACGAGGAAATCGGCTCCGAGACCAGCCGGGGCGCGGCGGCGGCCTTTTTGCCCGAAACCCTCCGGGCCGTGAGCCGGGGCCTGGGCTTTGACGAGGACGGCCACCAACGGCTGCTCCGGAACAGCTTCCTGCTCTCCTGCGACAACGGCCACGGCATCCATCCCAACCATCCCGAGCTGGCCGACGGCCAGGAGGCCCCGGTGCTGGGCGGCGGCGTGGTCGTCAAGCACTCGCCCCGGTACGCCACCGATGGCATGGCGGCGGCGGTGTTCACCGAGCTCTGCCGCCGGGCCAGCGTGCCGGTGCAGCACTATTCCAACCGGCCCGACCAGGCCGGCGGCTCCACCCTGGGCAATATCGCCGCCGCCCGGACGCCCATTCTGACGGTGGACATCGGCATGGCCCAGCTGGCCATGCACTCCTGCTTCGAGACCCTGGGCGGCGCCGACGTGGAGTACTTTGTCCGGGCCGTCCGCGCCGCCTATGAGACGCCCCTGACCGTCACCGACACCCAGGTCCTGCTCTGATTTCACGCCGCCCGCTCGTTCCTACCACACCCCCATCTCTAAGGAGGTCTATTATGGCAACCTATATCATGGCGCTGGACGCCGGAACCACCAGCAACCGCTGTATCCTTTTCAACCGCCGGGGCGAGATCTGCGCCATGGCACAGAAGGAGTTCACCCAATTCTTCCCCCAGCCCGGCTGGGTGGAGCACAGCGCCCAGGAGATCTGGTCCACCATGCTGGGCACGGCGGTGGAGGCCATGGGCCAGGTCAACGCCCGGGCCGAGGACATCGCCGCCATCGGCATCACCAACCAGCGGGAGACCACCGTGGTCTGGGATAAGCACACCGGCGAGCCTGTGGGCCGGGCCATTGTCTGGCAGTGCCGCCGCACCGCGGAATACTGCGACGAGCTGAAGGCCCGGGGCCTCACCGAGACCATCCGGGCCAAGACCGGCCTGGTGGTGGACGCCTATTTCTCCGCCACCAAGCTCCGCTGGATTCTCGAGCATGTCCTCGGAGCCCGGGAGCGGGCGGAAAACGGCGACCTGCTCTTCGGCACCGTGGAGACCTGGCTGATCTGGAAGCTCACCGGCGGCAGGGTCCATGTCACCGACTACTCCAACGCCTCCCGGACCATGCTCTTCAATATCCACACCCTCTGCTGGGACCAGGAGATTCTCGACGCCCTGGAGATCCCGGCCTCCATGCTCCCGGAGGTCAGGCCCTCCAGCTGCCTGTACGGCGAGACCGACCCGTCCCTCTTCGGCGGCGCCATCCCCATCGCCGGCGCGGCGGGCGACCAGCAGGCGGCCCTCTTCGGCCAGACCTGCTTTGTGCCCGGCGAGGCCAAGAATACATACGGCACCGGCTGCTTCCTGCTGATGAACACCGGCGAGACCCCGGTGATGTCGCAGAATGGCCTGGTCACCACCATCGCCTGGGGCCTGGACGGCAAGGTCACCTATGCCCTGGAGGGCTCCGTCTTCTCGGCGGGGTCGGCGGTCCAGTGGCTCCGGGACGAGATGCGGCTCATCGACTCGGCGGCGGACAGCGCCTATCTGGCGGCCAAGGTCCTGGATACCAACGGCTGCTACTTCGTCCCGGCCTTCACCGGCCTGGGCGCGCCCTACTGGGACCCCTATGCCCGGGGCGTCCTGGTGGGTCTGACCCGGGGCGTCAACAAGTACCACGTGGTCCGGGCCACCCTGGAGTCCATCGCCTACCAGACCGCCGATATTCTCCGGTCCATGCACAAGGATTCGGGCATTACCCTCTCGGCCCTCAATGCCGACGGCGGAGCCTCGGCCAACGACCTGCTGATGCAGATGCAGGCCGACACCATCGGCGCGCCGGTCCAGCGGCCGGTCTGCGTGGAATCCACCGCATTGGGCGCGGCCTATCTGGCGGGTCTGGCCGTGGGCTATTGGACCGGCCTGGAGGACGTGCTGCGCAACCGGGCCGTGGACCGGACCTTCTATCCCTCCATCGGCCCCGAGGAGCGGGAGAAGCGGCTCCGGGGCTGGGAGAAGGCCGTCCGCTACGCCTTCGCCTGGGCCAAGGACTGACGCCATGGTCTACGACGTCATCCTCATCGGCGGCGGCGTCGTGGGCGCGGCCGTGGCCCGGTACCTGAGCCGGTATCGGGGCAGCTTCCTGCTGCTGGAGCGGAACGAGGACCTCTGCACCGGTACCTCCAAGGCCAACAGCGGCATCGTCCACGCGGGCTTCGACTGCAAGCCCGGCGCCTTAAAGGCCCGCTGCAACGTGGCCGGGTCCCGGATGATGGCGGATCTGGCCCGGGAGCTGGATTTCCCATACCGACGCAACGGCTCCCTGGTCCTGTGCTTCGACCCGGCGGACCGGCCCAAGCTGGAGGCGCTGAAGGCCCAGGGAGAGCGGAACGGCGTGGAGGGGCTGGAGCTTTTGACCGGGGACCAGGCCCGGGCCCTGGAGCCCAATCTGAGCAAGGCCTGCGCGGCGGCCCTCCATGCCCCCGCCGGGGCCATCGTCTGCCCCTTCGGCCTGACCTACGCCCTGGCCGAGAACGCCGCCGGCAACGGCGTGGCATTTCGCTTTGATACTCCGGTCACCGGCCTGACCCGGCAGGGAGACCGCTGGCAGGTGGAGACGCCCCGGGGCAGCTTCGAGACCCGGGCCGTGGTCAACGCCGCCGGGGTCTATGCCGCCGAGATCCACAACTGGGTCAGCAAGGAAACACTTCGCATCACGCCCCGGCGGGGGCAGTATCTGCTGCTGGACCGCGAGGCCGGCGGCCATATAGACCATACGATCTTCCAATTGCCCGGCCCCCTGGGCAAGGGCGTTCTGGTGACGCCCACGGTCCACGGCAACCTGCTGCTGGGCCCCACGGCCGAGGAGATCGACGACTTCGAGGGCGTGGACACCACGGCGGCGGGGCTGGAGACCGTGGCCCGGCGGGCGGCGCAGAGCGTGGAGCGTTTGCCGCTGCGGTCGGTCATCACGGCCTTTGCGGGGCTCCGCGCCCACGAGAGCGGCGGCGATTTTGTGCTCGGCGAGCCCGAGGACGCTCCGGGCTTCTTCGACTGCGCGGGCATCGAATCGCCGGGCCTCTCCAGCGCCCCGGCCATCGGGCTGTGGATGGCGGAACGGCTGCAAGCACGGCTGAATCTGCCGGAAAACCCGGATTTCAACCCCAACCGCCGGGGGATTCTCGATCCCCGGTCCCTGCCCTTTGCCGAGCGGCAGGCGCTGATCGCGGCGGACCCGGCCTACGGGCGGATCATCTGCCGCTGCGAGGAGATCTCCGAGGGGGAGATTCGCGATGCCATCCGCCGGGGCGCTCGGAGCCTGGACGGCGTCAAGCGCCGCACCCGGGCCGGGATGGGCCGGTGTCAGGGCGGCTTCTGCGCCCCCCGGGTCATGGAGCTGCTGGCAGAGGCCGGAATAGACCCCCTGACCAAGTCCGGCGGCCAGTCCTGGCTGCTGGCCGGTCCCAAGGGAGAGGAGGCGCTGCATGGAACACCGTGATCTGATCGTCATTGGGGGCGGCCCGGCGGGGCTGGCGGCAGCGCTGGCGGCCCGGGAGGCCGGGGGGGAGGACATTCTGATTCTCGAACGGGACCGGTATCTCGGCGGCATTCTGAACCAGTGCATTCACAACGGCTTCGGCCTCCACACCTTCCGCGAGGAGCTGACCGGCCCGGAATATGCCGGGCGGTATCTGGACCAGGTGCGGGCGGCGGGGATTCCGCAGCAGACCGATACCATGGTCCTCTCTCTGACGCCGGACCGGACCGTCACGGCGGTGAGCCCCGGCGGACTGCGGCGCTGGGAGGCCGGGGCGGTGATTCTGGCCATGGGCTGCCGGGAGCGGCCCCGGGGCGCGCTGAACATCCCGGGCTTCCGCCCTGCCGGGGTCTATACGGCGGGCACGGCCCAGCGGCTGGTCAATCTGGAGGGCCAGCTGCCGGGGCGGGACGTGGTGATCCTCGGCTCCGGCGACATCGGCCTGATTATGGCTCGGCGGATGACCCTGGAGGGGGCCAAAGTCCACGCCGTGGCGGAGCTGCTGCCCTATTCCGGCGGCTTGCGCCGGAATATCGTCCAGTGCCTGGAGGACTTCGGCATTCCGCTGCTGCTCTCCCATACGGTGGTCCGGATCGAGGGCCGGGCGCGGGTCACGGCGGTGACGCTGGCCCGGGTGGACGATGTCCGCCGCCCCATTCCCGGGACCGAGCGGACCTACCCCTGCGACACGCTGCTCCTGTCCTGCGGCCTGCTCCCGGAAAACGAGCTGAGCCGGGGGGCGGGCGTGGCATTGGACCCGGTCACCGGCGGCCCGGTGGTGGACCAGGACCTGGAGACCTCGGTCCCAGGCGTCTTCGCCTGCGGCAACGTGCTCCACGTCCACGATCTGGTGGACTTCGTCTCCGAGGAGGCGGCTCTGGCGGGCCGTCACGCGGCGGCGTATCTCCGACAAAGCCGCCCAGCCGGGCGGCGGATTGCGGTGCGGCCCGGGGCGGGCATCCGCTATGTGGTGCCCCAGTATCTGGACCCGGCGGCTTCGGACGGCCCGGTGACCCTGCGGTTCCGAGTGTCGAAGCCCGTGGGCCGCTGCGCCCTGACGGCGGCGCAGAACGGGAAAGCGCTGCTGCGGAAGCAGCGCCCCGCCGCCGCGCCCGGCGAGATGGAGCGGCTGACCCTGGACCCGGCGCTGCTGGGCGAGGGCCCCCTGACCGTGGCGCTGGAGGTGGAGGCATGAACAAGACGCTGATCTGTATCAACTGTCCCCTGGGCTGCGCGGTCACCGTGACCATCGAGCGGGGTGAGGTCACCGCCGTCACCGGCAACGGCTGCCAGCGGGGCGCGGCCTACGCCCGGCAGGAGATATTGGCTCCGGCCCGCATGGTCACCACCACGGTGCCGGTGACCGGCGGCAGCTTGGCCTGGGCCCCGGTGAAGACCGCCGCGCCCATCCCCAAGGAGCAGGTGCTGGCGTGCATGGCCTATCTGCGCACGGTCCGGGCCCAAGCGCCCCTTCGCCGGGGCGACCGGGTGGGCGAATTTGCCGGGACGGCCATCGTCGTGACCCGGGATATCGAAGCATAAACAGAACGGACGGCCTCCCAACAGAAGGGGGACCGTCCGTCTTTGCACTTATCCGATGAAATCGATCTTGTCGGCGCAGACCAGGTAGAACCGGCCGTCGGTGCTGTTGGCCAGCACCAGGAGCTTTCCCAGCTGGCCCAGCACCAGGGCGTTCTCCACCAGCAGGGGCCCTGCTGCCACGGTGGCCGTGGCGGTGACGCCGGTGGTGAGGGAATCGGCGATGGACACGCAGGTCTGCGGCATGGCGGGCCGAAGCAGCTGGGTGAAGAGCTGGACGATGGCCTGGTAGTTGGCGGCGTTGGTCAGGCTGGCGTCGTCGGCGGCGTCGAAAGCCACGGCGGTCAGGCGGCACAAAGCAGCCTGGGAGACGGTACCGGCCTGGGCCAGACCGCCCACGGTGGGCGGGAAGAGGGGACCGGAGGCCGCGGCGGTTTCACAGCCGCAGCTGCCGCAGCGGTAGGTAGCCGAGAGGGCGGTCAGGTTGTCGCCGGGCTGGGACCCGCCGGCGGGCGCTTCTATGGAAGCGCCCAGCAGGAAGTAGTCGCTGACAAAGGCAAAGCTCCCGAAGTCCACCAGCCCATAGAACTGCTGGCTGCACAGAAGATCCAGCGCCTGACGGAAGCTGTCGCCGCAGGGGCAGCCCCCGGACGGAGGCGGAGCGGATTGGGGCGGACAGGACGGGCCGCAGCCGCAGTCGCCGCCGGTGGTACGGTATTGATAAGGCATGAGCATCACTCCCCGGAGAATTGGTTTCTTCCCAATTCTATGCGGGGCAGCCGTCAAATGTGCGCTTCTTTCTCCCGCAGCGCCAGCATTTCAATGACGCCGGCCACCGCGCCCTCGCCGCAGGGGCAGACCTGGGGGATGCCCAGAGCCGCCAGAGCCGGATCGCCGTCGCCGGTGAGGAAGGGGAGATCGGCCTCCCGCAGCATGCTCAGGTCGTTCTGGGAGTCGCCGACGCAGACCAGAATGGGCCGGCCCAGGACCTCGGCCAGCCGCCGGGCGCTCTTCCCCTTGGAGCAGGCGGCGGATTGGATCTCCACCATGCCGGGCCGGGAGTTGACGGCGTCATAGCGGCCTTCCCCGGCTTTCCGGATGTCCTGAGCCAGGACCTCGAAGGCCTTGGCGGTGTCGGAGCCGTATTCCACCGCGAAGAGCCGCTTCCCGGGGGTGTAGAAGGAGGCCTTGTAGATGGGACCGTCCAAGCTCTCCCAGTCGCCGGGGAAGATGGGCACCTGCTGCTGGGCCAGATATCGGTCCCGGTCGGCGTCGTCGTGGAAGGTATAGTGGCCCGCCGGCGTCTGGAGCTCCAGACAGGTGTCCGGATGGGACTCCTGGATGGGCCGCAGCAGGGCGGGAAAGTCGTCCGGGAGGGGCTGGGACCAATAGACCTCCCCCGCCGCGGGCTCGGAGCACATGGCTCCGTTGAAGGTAATCAGCGGCGCGTTCCGCGGAAAATCCCGGAGCCGCCCCCGGGCCATGGGCAGACTCCGCCCCGTGGCCACGGTAAAGGCCCCGCCCTGCTCCATAAAGTATGCCAGCGCCCGGAGATTGGCTTCGGGCACCCGGTCTTCGGCATTGGTCAGCGTCAGATCAAAGTCGGAAACCAACAGATAGTCGGAAAAAATCCCCATAATATGTCCTCCTGCAAATTCTGCTACCATCCTACCAAATTCCCCGCGCCTTGACAAGCGCCGCGGGACGATTACAATAAAAGAGAAAAAACGCGGCTCGTGTCATGCGGCCGCCCAGGAGGAGAAATACATGTATCAGAACTCGTTCCGCGCCCTGGCGGCACTGCTGCTGGCGGCGCTGCTGGCCGTCACAGCGGCGGCCTATGAGGTCCCGTCGGACCTGGAAGCCATGACTTTAGAGGAGGCCATGGCGGATTTTATGGATCAGAACGGCCTGAACAGCGACAATTTCGCCTTGTCCTACTATAATACCGTCACCGGCGAGGCCTACGGCTACAACGAGACCCATATGATGGTGGCGGCCAGCACCTTCAAGCTGCCGCTGAATCTCTATTACTATGACCTGGAGCACGCCGGGGAGCTGGCCTCGGACGCCTATATCGCCGGAGCCGGAACCACCCTGGACGACGCGCACTACCAGAGCCTGGTTTGGTCCAATAACGAGGTATCCATCGGCATGCTCTATAATCTGGGAGATTTCCGCACCTACAAGGAGCTGATGCGGAAGTATTTTACCATGACCGACGAGGAGATCGAGTACATCTACTTTGCGGACAACTACTACTGCACCCGCATGATGGTGGAGGCGCTCCAGTACCTCTATGAGAACAGCGCCGATTTTGAAGAGATGATCGACTACATGAAGGAGGCCCAGCCCGGGGAGTACTTCAAGGCCGGGGTGCCGGAGGAATATGAGGTAGCCCACAAGTACGGCTGGTATGAGGGCGCGGTCAACGATGTGGGGATCATCTACACCGAGGAGCCCTATCTGCTGGCGGTCTATACCCAGGACGTGGGAGCCCGGGTGGTGGCCGACGCGGCGGCCCTGTGCACGGCCTACAATCTGGCCCACATCCAACCGCCGGAGCCTGAACCGGAACCGGAGCCGGAGCCGGAAAATCCCATGCACGAGCTGGAGGGAACGCCGCTGGAGATCGAGGAGGTAGACCTGCCGGCGGAGCCGGAGGAGACCCCGCCCGAGGAGGAGACAGCGCCGCCGGAGGCGCTGACCCAGCCGGAGCAGCCCGACGCGCCGGACCCGGCGGAGCCGGAGGTCGCCCCGGTCCCCTGGTGGCTTCCCGCCGGGGCCGCCGTGGTCCTGCTGGCCATGATTTTACTTGTGGCGTCGGCGAGACGCCGCCGTTACCGCGGCAAGCACACCGCCCGGCGGAGATAGCCGCCCGAGGAGAATTGAGACAGGATAAAAACCACTCCCATGGGAAATACTGTGCCTGAGGCGAAATAACGCCATCTCAGGCAAGGAGTGGTGACATGCAGGGGAAGGTGGAGATCAGCGGCGTCAACACGGCGCGGCTCCAGGTTCTCAGCAACAAGGAGACTCTCGATCTGCTTCGCAAGAGCAAGGCGGGGGATCAGGCGGCCCGGGAGAAGCTGATCAGCGGCAATCTCCGGCTGGTGCTGTCGGTGATTCAGAAATTCGCGGGCCGGGGCGAAAACCCGGACGATCTGTTTCAGGTGGGCTGCGTGGGGCTGATCAAGGCCATCGACGGCTTCGATCTCAGCCAGCCGGTGCGGTTTTCCACCTATGGCGTGCCGATGATTGCCGGGGAGATCCGGCGGTATCTCCGGGACAACAGCGCCATCCGGGTCAGCCGTTCGGTACGGGATACGGCCTACCGGGTGCTCCAGTGCAAGGAGCAGCTCCAGCTCTCGCTGGGGCGGGAGCCGACGCTGGACGAGATTGCCAAGCAGCTGGAGCTGCCCCGGACTGAGGTGGTGGGCGCCCTGGATGCCATTGCCGCGCCGGTGTCGCTCTACGAGCCGGTCTACGCCGACGGCGGCGACCCGCTGATGGTCATGGACCAGCTCCGGGATACCCGGAATACCGACGAGCACTGGCTGGAGCGAATCGCCCTGCGGGACGCCATGGGCCAGCTGGGCCGCCGGGAGAAGGAGATTCTCACCCTCCGCTTCCGGGAGGGCAAGACCCAGATGGAGGTGGCCAAGCAGATTGGCATCTCCCAGGCCCAGGTGTCCCGGCTGGAGAAAAACGCCCTGGGCTCCATCCGCCGGGCCATCAGTTCTTAACGGGAGGCGCGGCGCATAGGCTGATCCCGGGAGGGATGGAGATGTACGACCGGTTTTCCGCGCTGAGCTGCAAGGAGGTCATCAACGTCACCGACGGCTGCCGCCTGGGGTATACGGCGGATCTGGAGCTGGACACATCCTGCGGCCGGGTGGTGGCGCTGATTGTGCCCAAGCCCGGGAAGTGCTTCGGGCTGCTGCCCAGCCAGGAGGTATATGTGATTCCCTGGGCCTGTATCCGCCGAATCGGCGCGGACCTGATCCTGGTGGACGTCCAGCCCCAGGACATTTGCCGCCCCAGGGAAAAGCGAAAGCTGCTGTGACCCCCGGGGCATTGTACCAACAGCGAACGCACAACCGCCAATCCTGCCGTAGGGGCGCATTGCATATGCGCCCAGCCCAGCCACCGCAACCACCGGGGCTGCGATGACGACGCACCGGGTTCCGGGCGGATATATAATCCGCCCCTACGACAGGGTCGGGGACCCTGCGGCAGCATGGCCTCTTGCATCGATCTGTGAAATTTCCCGGGAAATTCTCAAAAAAACTTGCAGGAACCTCTTGCATTTCGGAAAAACATCCTCTATAATGTAAGCCGATGCGCAATGCGCAAATTTAGACCACACACCCGAGGATCTGTCCCCCTAGTGCCGCAACCGGTGGGGGATCGAGATGATTGGGGTGGAGGCAAAACAAAAGGAGATAAAAAACTATGGCAGTCGTATCCATGAAGCAGCTGCTGGAAGCTGGCGTCCACTTCGGCCACCAGACCCGCCGCTGGAACCCCAAAATGGCCACCTACATCTACACCGAGCGCAACGGGATCTACATCATCGACCTGCAGAAGACCGTCAAGAAGCTGGAGGAGGCTTACAACTTCGTCCGTCAGCTCAGCGAGAG
>DVFN01000122.1 GCA_018713205.1 Candidatus Avoscillospira stercorigallinarum
AAAGATTTTGCCTCATACGAAAGTTATAAAAGGGCGGGAATACTGTATGTATTTCCCCCTTTTATAACTGCACGGATGGGGCAAAAGATTGGGCGAAGGCCGCAGACACAATTGTGCGGTGATGCCCTAAGGATAGAATACCCCAGGGCGGGGAAAAACGCCATGGTCAAAAGAACCGGACTGCCCAGGATTTGGGCAGTCCGGACCATCTGTCATAAAATTGAACAATCACGGCTGTTTGCCCAAAGAAGCCCGGCGGACCGCCTCGTCCACCAGAGGCAGCACCGCATTGAGCCGGGCCAGGAATTCCGCGGGCGGCTCCTGTGCGCCCTGCTCCAGCCAGCGAATGAACAGAGCGCCATAGCCCCCGGTAAAGAAAATCGCCAGCGTGTCCAAGGCAGCAGGGGAGAGGGAAGGGCTCCGCTGGGCCAGCTCCTCCCGGAGGCTGGCCTCCATGGCCTGCCGCAGCCGTTTCCGAAACAGCTCCCGGCTCTGAGATCCGTCGATGTGCGCAAAAACCCGCCGGTGCTCCGCCACCAGCGTCAGCAGCCGGGAAAGCGGATCGCCGGATTGGGCGGTCTTGGCGAACTCCGTCTCCAGGGTGTCCGCCAGCAGTGACGGGATGTCCTCATAGTGATAGTAAAAGGTGTTGCGGCTGATGCCGCAGGTGTCAACGATGCCCTTGACCGTGATCTTGTCCAGAGACATCGTCTCCAGCAGCGTGAGAAGCGTCTGCTGGAGCGCACGCCGCGTGAAGGACGCCATGGCCTCACCTCCCCGCTCTCCAGTATACCGGACCGGGCCCGCCTTTGCAAGTCCATGCAGAATATACATTAAAAAAACCGGCGTCCTTCCGGTAACAACGGGATATAGCCTGTATATGGGACGCATAATGACGGATATGCGGCAATATATATACAAGAGCACTGAAAAAATCCGGGAGGTTTGTGCAAGATTGATGTTGCATATTTTTGCATGATGATATAATATATATACACAAACAAGGAACAACACCGACGCATGGAGGTTTTATACTATGGAAAAGAAGGATATCAAGAAGATCGTATTGGCCTATTCCGGCGGCCTGGATACGTCCATCATCATCCCCTGGCTGAAGGAGAACTACGGTGATCCCGAGATCATCGCCGTGTCCGGCAACGTGGGACAGGCCGATGAGCTGGAGGGTCTGGAGGAGAAGGCCATCAAGACCGGCGCCTCCAAGTGCATCGTGGCCGACCTGACCGAGGAGTACGTCAACGACTTTATCATCCCCTGCATGAAGGCCGGTGCGGTCTACGAGGAGTACCTGCTGGGTACCTCCCATGCGCGGCCCTGCATCGCCAAGAAGCTGGTGGAGATTGCCCAGGAAGAGGGCGCCGACGCCATCTGCCACGGCTGCACCGGCAAGGGCAACGACCAGGTCCGCTTCGAGCTGGCCGTGAAGGCCCTGGCTCCCACCATGAAGATCATCGCCCCCTGGAGAGAGTGGTCCATCAAGTCCCGGGAGGAGGAGATCGACTACGCCGAGGCCCACAATGTGCCGCTGAAGATCAGCCGGGAGACCAACTACTCCAAGGATAAGAACATGTGGCACCTGAGCCACGAGGGTCTGGACCTGGAGGACACCGGCAACGAGCCCCAGTACGAGAAGCCCGGCTTCCTGGAGATGAGCGTCAGCCCCCTGCAGGCCCCCGACGTCCCCACCTATATCACTCTGGAGTTTGAGAAGGGCGTGCCCGTGGCCCTCAATGACGAGAAGATGTCCGCCAAGGATATCATCCTGGCCCTGAACAAGCTGGGCGGCGAGAACGGCATCGGCCTCCTGGACATCGTGGAAAACCGGCTGGTCGGCATGAAGTGCAGAGGCGTCTACGAGACCCCCGGCGGCACGATCCTCTACAAGGCCCACCAGTACCTGGAGTCCCTGTGCCTCGACAAGATGACCGCCCACGAGAAGGAGAAGCTGGCCATCACCTTCGCCGAGCTGGTCTACAACGGCCTGTGGTTCAGCCCCCTGCGGAAGGCCCTCAGCGCCTTCGTGGACTCCACCCAGGAGAAGGTCACCGGCAAGGTCAAGCTGAAGCTCTACAAGGGCAACATCATCAAGGCCGGCGCCTGGAGCCCCAACACCCTCTACTCCGAAAAGATCTGCACCTTCGGCGAGAGCGACTACAACCAGGCCGACGCCACCGGCTTTATCAACCTCTTCGGCCTGCCCACCCAGGTCCAGGCCATGGCCGAGCAGGGTCTGCTGTAAGAAATACCCCATCCGGCAGGGAACCCACCTTCCCTGCCGGCTTTTGGCATTTCCGGCGCATCGGTGCGATCCCATTCGTGGGGGCATACTCCGGCCTCCCCTCAAGGGGAGCCTTCCCTCTCAGGCGACGCAGCCCAAAGCCTCCCCTTGAGGGGAGGTGGCACGCGAAGCGTGACGGAGAGGTGTGCCGCCCAAGGGGCGGCGGCGCGTCAGCGCCCTCTGCACACACCGGAACCCTGCAGGAAACCATTGGTGCGGTAACACCTCTCCAGCGGTGCTGGATGGAGAATTCTACGGGGCTTCGCCCCTAGGAATCTCGGCTTGCGCCGACATTCCAAGAATTCTTCAATCAGTCAGCCTACGGCTGACAGCTCCCCTCAAGGGGAGCCTTGGGACGGTGCGAACCCCCGGCACATATACTTCGACTTTCATTCTACCATGAGGTGATTCCATGAAACTCTGGTCCGGGCGGTTTCAGAAGGAAACCGACGCCCTTGTCAACGACTTCAACTCCTCCATCTCCTTTGACCAGCGGATGTACCGGGAGGATATCCAGGGCTCTCTGGCCCACGCCCAGATGCTGGGCGATACCTGCGTCATCGAAAAGGCCGACGCCGCCGCCATCGCCGAGGGCCTGAAATCTATTCTGGCCGACGTGGAGGCGGGCAAGATCCAGTTCACCGCCGACAACGAGGATATCCATATGAATTTGGAGGTCCTGCTGACCCAGCGCATCGGCGACGCCGGCAAGCGGCTCCACACGGCCCGCAGCCGCAACGACCAGGTGGCTGTGGATCTGCGGCTCTATCTGCGGCAGGAGATCGCCGAGATCCGGAAGATGCTGCTGGACCTGCTTCAGGTCCTCTATACCACGGCTTCCCAGCATCAGAAGACCGTGATGCCCGGCTATACCCACCTGCAGCGGGCCCAGCCCATCACCTTCGCCCAGCATCTGCTGGCCTATGCCTCCATGTTCTCCCGGGACGTGACCCGGCTGGAGGACTGCAAAACGCGCATGAACCTCTGCCCCCTGGGCTCCGGCGCGCTGGCAGGCACCACCTATCCCATCGACCGGTTCGAGACCGCCTCGCTCCTGGGCTTCGACGGCCCCATGGCCAACAGCCTGGACGGCGTCAGCGACCGGGACTATGTCATCGAGCTGCTGTCGGCCCTGTCCATGGTGATGATGCACCTGTCCCGGTTCTCTGAGGAGATCATCCTCTGGTGCAGCTGGGAGTTCAAATTCATCGAGCTGGACGACGCCTATTCCACCGGCTCATCCATCATGCCCCAGAAGAAGAACCCCGACGTGGCCGAGCTGGTCCGCGGCAAGACCGGACGGGTCTACGGCAGTCTCATGAGCCTGCTGACCACCATGAAGTCCCTGCCCTTGGCCTACAACAAGGATATGCAGGAGGACAAGGAGCCGGTCTTCGACGCCGTGGATACGGTGAAGCAGTGCCTGCCGGTGTTTACCGCCATGCTGGAGACCATGAAGGTCCTGCCCGATCACATGCTGGCGGCGGCCAAGAAGGGCTTTATCAACGCCACCGACTGCGCCGACTACCTGACCAAGAAGGGCGTGCCCTTCCGGGACGCCTATAAGGCCGTGGGCCAGCTGGTCTACGCCTGTACCGCCGCCGGGAAGACCCTGGAGGCCCTGACCCTGGAGGAGTTCCAGGCGGCCCATCCGCTGTTTGCCGAGGACGTCTACGAGGCCATCGACCTGACCACCTGCGTCGCCCAGCGCAACAGCTACGGCGGCCCCAGCGTCGCCGGCACCACGAAGCAGCTGGAGCTGCTCCAAGCCTTTATCCATGAAAGAGAGGACGCCTGAGATGCATACCCATTTTCTGAAATTACTGGACTTCACCCCCGCCGAAATCGAGCACTTCCTGGACGTAGCCGCCAAGCTCAAGGCCGAGAAAAAGGCGGGTGTCCCCCATCAGGTCCTCCAGGGCAAGAATATCGCCCTGATTTTTGAGAAGACCTCCACCCGGACCCGCTGCGCCTTCGAAGTCGCGGGCCATGACCTGGGCATGGGCGTCACCTACCTGGACCCCTCGGGCTCTCAGATCGGCAAGAAGGAGTCCATCGCCGATACGGCCCGGGTCCTGGGCCGGATGTTTGACGGCATCGAGTACCGGGGATTCGGCCAGGAAATTGTCGAGGAACTGGCCCGGTACGCCGGGGTGCCGGTGTTCAACGGCCTGACCAACGAGTTCCATCCCACCCAGATTCTGGCCGACTTCCTGACCATCCAGGAGCACTTCGGGCAGCTCAAGGGCGTCAAGCTGGTCTATATGGGCGACGCCCGGTATAATATGGGCAACTCCCTGATGGTGGGCTGCGCCAAGATGGGCATGGACTTCGTGGCCTGCGCGCCGAAGAAGTACTTCCCCGATCCGGCCCTGGTGGAGACCTGCCGGAAGATTGCCGCCGAGACCGGCGCGACCATTTCCTTCTCCGAGAACCCCATGGCCGCCGTGGAGGGCGCTCATGTGATCTACACCGACGTCTGGGTGTCCATGGGCGAGCCCATGGAGGTCTGGGCTGAGCGCATTGCCGACCTGAGCCCCTACCAGGTCAACGCCGCCGTCATGGCCCAGGCAGGCCCCCAGTGCCGGTTTATGCACTGCCTCCCGGCCTTCCATGATTTGAAGACCACCATCGGCAAGGAGATGGGCGAGAAGTTCGGCCGCCAGGATATGGAGGTCAGCGACGAGGTCTTCGAGAGCGAGGCGTCCATCGTCTTCGACGAGGCAGAAAACCGCATGCACACCATCAAGGCCGTCATGGCCGTGCTGATGGCAGGGATGTAAACGCAGACCCAGCTTCGCGCCATTCGCGACGCCCTGGGCGTCGCCTACGACGCGCTGCTGGAGGACAGCAGCGCGCAGAAAACCGCCCAATGAAAAGCACGCCCCGGGGCGAATCGGAACCCGGTCCGGGCGGCCATACAGGCCGCCCCTACGAGAAGGCCGCAAGCGGGACTGTAGGGGCGGATTATATATCCGCCCGTGCCGCACCGCCGCGTCGGATGTACCATCGTCGAACGCACCCGTCGTAGGGGCGGCCTTTATGGCCGCCCGTGCCGCACCGCCGGGTTGGATGCACCATCGCCGAACGCATCCGTCGTAGGGGCGCGCATGGCGCGTCCGAAAGCAGGTACGATATACGGATGGCCGGTGGTCCATACACCCGGTTCCGGGCGGCCATACAGGCCGCCCCTACGGGGGACCGCCGGGACCGCACTGGCAATATAAAAAGCACGCCCCGGCCGGGGCGTGCTCAGCGTGTCGAAAAAGTCTTTTCGCCACGCTGTGCGTATTTTCAAACTTTAGAAAAAGTTTGAAAATACGTGTTGATTGAACGCGCAAGGGGTCTTAACCCCTTGCACACATTCCCCGCTGCTCTGTCA
>DVFN01000123.1 GCA_018713205.1 Candidatus Avoscillospira stercorigallinarum
TCCCCTTGAGGGGAGCTGGCGCGAAGCGCCTGATTGAAGAATTCTTGGAATGTCGGCGCAAGCCGAGATTCCTAGGGGCGAAGCCCCGTAGAATTCTCCATCCAGCTCCGCTGGAGAGGTGTTACCGCACCAAAAGCTTGCCGCAGGGTTTCGGCGTGTGCAGAGGGCGCTGACGCGCCGCCGCCGCTGCGCGGCGGCACACCTCTCCGTCACGCTTCGCGTGCCACCTCTCCTCAAGGAGAGGCTTTGGGCTGCGTCGCCTGAGAGGGAAAGGCTCCCCTTGAGGGGAGCTGGCGCGGAGCGCCTGAGAGGTGTTACCGCACCGAAAGCTTGCCGCAAAGTCTCGGCCTGTGCAGAGGGCGCTGACGCGCCGCCGCCGCTGCGCGGCGGCACACCTCTCCGTCACGCTTCGCGTGCCACCTCCCCTCAAGGGGAGGCTTTGGGTATGTTCCGGAGAAAGCGTATCTCCTCTGCAACCGGGCGGCGGAATTTGTCGTCTATAGCAGCGGGATTGTGCGCCCCAGGTCTTGTATCAGAGAAGGAGAAAACATACTATGGGTTCCGTCAGTCAGATCATCGGAGAGGTGAAAAAGGTCATCGTCGGCAAGGACCGGACGCTGTTGTGGGTCCTGACCACGATTCTGGCCCGGGGCCACGTGCTGCTGGAGGACATCCCCGGCGTGGGGAAGACCACCATGGCGCTGGCCTTTTCGCGAGCCATGGGCCTCTCCTACAGCCGGGTCCAGTTCACGCCGGACGTGCTGCCCTCGGACATCACCGGCTATTCCATCTACCAAAAGGAGACCGGCGCCATGGTCTATCAGCCCGGCGCGGTGCTCACCAACGTCTTTTTGGCCGACGAATTGAACCGCGCCACGTCGCGGACCCAGTCGGCCCTGCTGGAGGCCATGGAGGAGGGCCAGGTCACCGTGGACGGCGTCACCCATCCGCTGCCCCAGCCCTTTTTTGTCATCGCCACCCAGAACCCCACCGGCGCCTCCGGCACCCAGCTGCTGCCCGACAGCCAGATGGACCGGTTCACCATCCGCCTCTCCATCGGCTATCCCGCCGCCGAGGACGAGCGGGACATGGTCCTCGGCCGCCAGCAGGGTAACCCCCTGGACCAGGTGCGTCAGGTGGTCACCCGCCAGGACCTGATCGCCCTGCAGGACCAGGCCGACAGCGTCTTTATCAAGCCCGAGGTGGTGGACTATATGGTCGCGCTGATCGCGGCCACCCGCTCCGACCCGCTGATTCTCCGGGGCGCCAGTCCCCGGGCCACCCTGTCCATGGCCTCCATGGCCAAGGCCGTGGCCATGCTCAAGGGCCGGGATTTCGTCACGCCCGAGGATGTGAAGACCGTCTTCATCGACACCATCAGCCACCGGCTGCTTCTGGCCCCCGAGGCCGAAGCCCGGGACATCTCTGCGGCCAAGCTCCTCCAGGAGATTCTCCGCAAAACCGCCGCGCCTCGGGTGCGGTAACGGCCGATGCTGCGCAATTGGCTGGTATACCTGCTGGGTCTGGCCGGAGCCCTGGTATTCCATATCTACTATTTCGGCTGGTATTCCTGGTTTGTGCTGGTGCTGGCGGTGGCGCTGCCGTGGTTCTCCCTGCTGGTGAGCCTGCTGGCCATGCTGCGGACCCGGCTGCGGATGGACGCGCCCGCGCTGCTGACCCGGAATGAGGCGGCCTATGTGACGCTCCGGGCCGGCAACGGTTTTCTGCCCCAGCCCCTGTGCCGCTTCCGGCTGACCATCACCGCCGTGATGACCGGCGAACGCCGGTCTCTGCGCCAGAGCACCCAAAGTCAGGGCAGCTGGTACGTCCCCTTGGATACCGCTCATGCCGGGGCCTACCTCTGCCAGGTGGAAAAGGCCCGGGTCTATGACTACCTGGGCCTCTTTCGGCTGCCGGTCCGGGCCCCCGCGCCGGTGGAGACCGTCATCCGTCCCGTGCCCCGGGAGCCCGCCCGCCTGCCCAACCTGCGCCACTTCCTGGTGCGGCAGCTGAAGCCCAAGCCCGGCGGCGGCTTCTCCGAGGAGCATGAGCTGCGGGACTACCGCCCCGGCGACAGCATGCGGGAAATCCACTGGAAGCTCTCGGTGAAGACCGACCGCACCATCGTCCGCGAGGCCCAGGAGCCGGTCCGGGGCCTGACGCTGCTGACCTTCGACCTGCGGGGCACGCCGGGCCGGGTGGACGCCACCCTGGAGGAGCTGCTGTGGCTCTCCCAGTGGCTGCTGGACCACGACACGCCCCACCAGATTCTCTGGATCGACCCCACCGACTGTGAAACCGCCACAGCCCCCATCGAAGCCCCCGCCGACCTGGAGGCGCTGCTCAGCCGCCTGCTCCGCACGCCTCTGCGGCCCGACACCCCCTCCTTGGAGGGGCGTACCTTCCCCCGTGCCACCTGGCGCTGCCATATCTCCCCCCAGGAGGATGCCTCATGAGACCGCAAAAAATGACCGCCGGCCTGTTTCTGATGGGCGCGCTGCTGGCAGCCCTGGCGGCCTTCTCGGCCCAGATGTGCCTCAACGACGCCTTTTCCCTGGGGGCCGACCGGACAATTCTGCTGGCCGTGGCCGTCTTTGCCGCCTTGGCTTCCGCGGCCCTGCTGTTTCTGCGTAAGCTCTGGCCCTCCCTCGCCGTTCTGGTTCTGGTGCTGGGGGCGGTGCTCTGGTTCCGAGTGGCCCTGCTGGAAAGCCTGTGCGGCGTCCTCTACACCATCTCCGAGAGCTACGCCCAGTGCTACGCCGGGGTCAAAATCCTGGGCCAGCCCGGCGGCGATCCCACGGCCATCCTCTCCCTGCTGGTGCTGCCCCTGGCCTGGATCACAGCCTGGGCCGTCTGCCGCGAGGGCAGTACCATGGCTGTGGCCCTGGCCTGCGCGCCGTTTTTGATCGTCTGCCTGGTCATCGTAGATGTGGCCCCGATATTCTGGCTGATTTTGCTCACCGGCGTGCTGCTGGTGCTGCTGCTGAGCCACTCGGTCCGGGCGGGCAGCTCCTCCGAGGGAAGCCGTCTGGCCTGGTGGCTGGTGCTGCCCACGGTGATTCTCGTGAGCGCGGTGACCATCCTCTGGCCCCCGGCGGACTACGTCCGCCCCAGCTGGTCCGACGCCCTCCAGACCTTGGCCGAGGCCAAAATCAGCATCCAGCGGCTGGGCACCACCATTCTCTACAGCGGCCCGGGCTGGAACGCCTCTCTGCGGTCGGTGGATCTGGCCCAGCTGGGCCCCCGGCCCGATACCGGCCGGGAGGTTCTCACCTACCGGGCCTCCAGCGAGATCGACTATCTCCGCGGCGTCTCCCTGGGCGTCTACGAGGACAACACCTGGTCCGCCGTCCGCCAGTCGGCCTATACCGCCCAGAGCTTTGACCCCCAGCCCCAGCTCCAGGTGGGCCTGGCCCGGCCTGTCCGGCAGCAGCTGGAGGTGCGCACCAGGACCGTGGCGCCGGTGCTCTATACCGCCTATGACCTGGACGCCATCCCCGGCGCCGGGCAGGCCGTGGACGACGCCTATATTCAAAACCACACCTCCGCCACCTCCTACCAGCTGACCTATCGAACCGGCGCAGCGGACCCCCAGCCGTCCGATACCGCCTACACCGAGTATGTCCGGGCGCAGTATCTCCAGGTGCCCGAGGCGCTCCGGTCCGCCCTGGAGGACCTGCTGTCCCAGGAGGGGCTCTACGGCTCCTCTCCCGCGGCCATAGCCGACTGGGTCCGGAATCTGGCCGTCTATGACCTGGAGACGCCGCGGCTGCCCGAGGGCGAGGACTTTGTGCTCTACTTCCTCACCCAGAGCCGCCAGGGCTATTGCGTCCACTTTGCCACGGCCACGGCCATGCTGCTGCGGACGCTGGGCATCCCGGCCCGCTACGTCACCGGCTACGCCGTCTCCGGCGCGGCCAACGAGTATCACACCGTCACAGAAGACAATGCCCACGCCTGGGTGGAGTATTACGACGCCACCCTGGGCTGGCTGCCGCTGGACCCGACTCCGGCGGTGGGCAGCGGTTCCGAGACAACGGAGCCGGTGGAGCCGGACCTGCCCGACGAGGAGACCACCCCCGACGAGCCCGACGAGCCGGAGCCGTCGGACCAGGACGAACCGGTCGAGCCGACGCCGGATCTGCCCGACCAGCCCGACACGCCGGAATCCTCTGACAAACCCGACGCCAGCGCGCCGGAAGCTTCGGAGCCCCAGGCCCCGGCCGCGCCGCCTATGGACCCGCGCTGGCTGTGGCTGCTGGCGGTCCCCGGATTCATCGGCCTGGTCCATCTGCGGCGGTTCCTGGTGCTCAAGGGCCGGCGGGACCGCTGCCGCCGGGGCCATCCCAACCGCCGGGCCCTGACCCTGTGGCGCTGGCTGTGCCATCTGGCCAAGGCCGAGGAGATCGCCCTGCCCGAGGCCCTCTTCAATCTGGCCGAAAAGGCCCGGTTCAGCCAGCACACCCTTACCGAGGAGGAGCTCCAGCAGCTGGAGCAGGCCCGGGACGCCGCCATCACCCGCCTGAAGCAGCGCCCCTGGCACACGCAGTTCTGGAACCGCTACGGGAAGGTGTTGTATTGAGCAACCCCCGAACGCGCCCCTACGGCGAACAGAATCATCAAACCCCGGTAGAAATCGGAAGCCGGTCCGGGCGGGCATAAAGCCCGCCCCTACGACAAGACCGGAGGCGGGTCCGTAGGGGCCGATGCCCACATCGGCCCGCATCCCCCCTGATTCACCGGAGCCCGGCATAAATCGCACCTGGTCCGGGCGGATATATAATCCGCCCCTACAGATCTACGCGCTGCCCTTTCCGCTTGTAGGGGCGCATTGCATATGCGCCCTGCACAGCCCCCGCAACCACCGGGGGTCGGTATATATCGCACCTGGTCCGGGCGGGCCGATGTGGGCATCGGCCCCTACGAAATATTCCGGAAACAGAAAAAACAGCCCAGGAATCCGAAAAAAACGGATTCCTGGGCTGAAATCTATGTTACCATCCCGTGTTGAAGCCCCGGAGGAAGGCGTCTTCGGGCTCCCGGGCCACTGCGCCGCCCTGGGTGACGCTTTTTACCGCCGGACGGCGGGGCGTCCGGGCCTGGCGGGCCTCCTGGTGCTGGCGGCGGGCGTAGTCGGCATAGGCCGCGGTGAGCGATTTGCCGCCGACGCAGGCCGCGATGACCTCCCCGGGCAGCTCCGTGCCCCGGAGCTCCGGCCGGGTCTCATAGAGGTCCTTGACCTCGGCGGCGTAGTCCCGCTCCGACGGCCCGGCCTGCTCCTCCGCCGGTTCCTCCGGCAGAATGGCCTCGGTTTCCTGGATCTCCTGTTCGGTTTTGATTTCTTCCATTGCGGTTTGCTCCTTTCAGAAAATAAGGGATAGATTTTATACAACCGGTGACGCACCCGTAGGGGCGGCCTGAATGGCCGCCCGTGCAGGCCTGCGATGACCGTAGGCCCAGTGGTCCCGGCAGTGCGGTCCGGGCGGGCATAAAGCCCGCCCCTACAGGAAAATGGGAGGAGGGTGCTTTGGGGGCGTCACATCTGCCCCTTTTTCACCAGGGCCCGCTGGGCCACGGCGGGGAGGTTTTGATAGGCGGCCTGGATGCTGGCGGGCTGCTGGGCCAGGATCTTGTCGGCGCTGAGGCTGCCGCCCACGGTGGGGGCCGCTTTGCCGCCGGTTTTGGGTTCGGCCATGGCCTGCTGGGCCTGGCGCAGCTCCTGGATCAGCTCGGCCTTCCGGGGGATCAGCTTATCCGGCACCCGCTCCAGGTACTGAATTACGTCCAGGGTGCCGTTCTGCCGCAGATTGTCCAGGGTCTGGGTCATGGCAATCTCCGAGAAGTAGCTGGACGCGCCCACGTCCACCCGCAGCTTGAACCACAGGTCCCGGAACCGGGTGAAATCGCACAGCTCCACCACGGGCTCCTCCCGCTCGCCGCCCTGGCCGTCGGGGACCCGGCGGGTCCGCACCAGCGGGCGAAGGCCGTAGTAGGCGGCCATCATATCCAGCAGAATCCAGCCGATGTCCTCCAGCCACTCGTAGAGTCCGGCCCGGGTGTTCTCCAAAGGCACCTCCGCCGAGGACTGGAGCACCATCAAGGCCGAGGTGTTGTCGGGCCGGACGTTGCCCATCTGGGCGTCGGTGGCGCCGAGACAGTCCTTGGTGTAGGACACCGCCCGGTCGATGACCGTGAGAATCTGGGCCGACATATCGGCGGGCTGGAGGTTGTAGGCCACCTGGGAGATGGGCTGCCCCGGCTGGAGGCCCCGGACGCCGATGGCCTGACCGATCTCGTTGCTCCACCGGCTCACCAGGTCGGCGTTATAGACGGTCTTGGGAAAGCCCATCAGCTGGAGATGGCGCATGACCATGGCGAACATGGTGTTGATAAAGATCTGGTTGGGAATAATGCCGGTGACCAGGGCCCGGCCGTGGTACTGGTTTTTCTGCTTCTCCCAGTTGCCCCAGGCGATGGGGTAGCGGGTCAGGCCGGTCTCCACATCCTCGTAGATCACGGCGGTCTTGGTGGCCTTGGTGACCCGGATGCGGCCGTTTTCCCCGCGGGTGTAGAGATAGACATAGAGGGCCTTGTCCCCGGCCATATCGATGCGGCCGCCCTCCCCGGCCATATCGTCCAGGTAGGTATCGGGCTGGATGCCCTCGGCGTCGCCGCCCCACTGGGCCGCCTCGGCCCGCAGATTCTCCACGGTATCCCGGCCCAGCAGCAGAATATAGGGCTGCCGCTCCACCTGGTCGTCGGCGGGGTTGCCGAACATGACGTTGATGCCGTCCACCAGCTCCATTTGGATCTCGCCCTTGACTCCGGGCAGCGCCCCGCCGTAGGGCCTGGCCTCGGAGTCGAAGTAGAAGTGGGCGCAGTAGTCGCCGGTCTGGGCGCCGTCGAAGAGGGCCTCCCGGATGCGGTACTCCATCTTGAATTTCTCCAGCAGGTTGGCCACTTCCGCCGTGGCCCGCTGGGCGTCGGTGGAGGCGCTGGGGGTGTCGGTCAGGGGCTCGAACTGAATCGTGGCCCCCGAGGAGGTCAGCGACGCCACAAACAGGCTGGTGACGCGCTTGATAATATTAAACACCGGCTTCGGCAGCCGCCGCATGGCCGGTGTGTCGGGCATATGGAGCCACTGATTGCCCTGGTAGAACTCGATGTTGGTGTTCACCAGGCTGTACTGGTTGGGCTCCAGCTGGTTGTTGTAGGCGCGGCCCAGCTCATAGAGCTCCCACGCCCGGGTCATGGTGTTTTGCATGCTGGTTCTCCTTTTCATGTATTGTTTCACAACCCACTAGGCTCCGGCGCCTGAGGGAAGGCTCCCCTTGAGGGGAGCTGGCAGCCGAAGGCTGACTGATTGAAGAATTCTTGGAATGTCGGCGCAAGCCGAGATTCCTAGGGGCGAAGCCCCGTAGAATTCTCCATCCAGCTCCGCTGGAGAGGTGTTGCCGCACCGAAAGCTTCCCGCAGGGTTTCGGCCTGTGAAAGGGCGCTGACGCGCCGCCGCCCTGCGGGCGGCACACCTCTCCGTCACGCTTCGCGTGCCACCTCTCCTCAAGGAGAGGCTTTGGGCTGCGTCGCCTGAGAGGGAAGGCTCCCCTTGAGGGGAGCTGGCAGCCGAAGGCTGACTGAGAGGTGTTGCCGCACCGAAAGCTTCCCGCAGGGTTTCGGCCTGTGCAGAGGGCGCTGACGCGCCGCCGCCGCTGCGCGGCGGCACACCTCTCCGTCACGCTTCGCGTGCCCCCGGGTTGCCACTAAGCCTTCCCGGCCCGCGTTGCGGTCCGCCAAGACAAGTGGCTGCCCAACCGCTGCGGTCGCTTCTTCCGCCGCTGGCGGCGCTCCCTTGCGGGCCTCCCCTCAAGGGGAGGCTTTGGCTGGTGCGCTCACCATCGCCGCAGCCATATTCCGCCACCTACGGCGATTTCACTCAAATCGCACCGGGTCCGCTTTTCACGCATACACGTCCCACAGGTCCCGGCGCTCTTCTTCCGGCTCGTCGGACGCCGGCATGCCGGGCGCGGCCTGGAGGTAGCTCAGGGCTTGCGAGGCGCTGTCCACCATATCGTCGTGGGCGGCGGCGGGGAAGGCGGTCCACTGATCGACGAAGGCCTCCACCCAGGGGCTCTGCCGGGGCAGGAACACATGCCCGGCCTCGATGGCCGGGGCTACGGCGTTGACCCGGGCAATCTTGCCGCCCCGGGGGTTCACCGGAATGCAGTAGAGCTCCCGCTGGAGCGTCTGTATCACCGCCGGACCGTTGGCCTTGTCCTCGATCAGCACCGCCCGGGCCTCGGGGTAGAGCTTCGCCATGGCCCGGATGGCCTGGAGCGTCCCCGGGAAGTCCAGCCGCCGGTTCAGGCAGTCCAGCAGATAGTAATCGGTTCCCGCCTTGCCCCAGACCGTGATGGCCACAAAGTCGTTGTTCTCGCCGCCCTTGAAGGCCGCGTCCACGGAGATCACCTGGGTCCCGAAGGCCGGGGCATCCCCGGGATCGTAGCGCCTCCACCAGCTCCGGCGGATCAGGTTGCCGCCCTCCACCCGGGGCGCGCACTGGTACAGGGCCGCCCAGGCCCGGGCGCCGCCCTTGGGGTCGTCCAGGTAGGCCCGCTTGAAATCCCGGAGCCAGGCCGCGTCCTTCCCCAGCTCCGGGCACAGGGGCGCGCCGGGGGCACGGCCCAGGGGGTCATTTGCCTCGGCTTCCACCGGCAGCCGCAGCTGCTCCACATGGATCTCCTGCCGCAGCAGCCGCCCGGCCAGATCGTCCTCGTGCCAGGGCGTCATGATGACGATGACCTTGGCCCCGGCGGCGAACCGGCTCTTGAGGCTGTTCTGCCACTCCTCCCAGATCCGGTCCCGGATCACCGGCGAATCGGCGTCCTGCCGCGTCTTGATGGGATCGTCCACAATCAGCAGCTCCGCCGGGTTGCCGGTGATGCCCGAGAGCAGGCCCCGGGAGATCATGCGGCCCCGATGGCCCGCCAGCTCGAACTCCGTGGACCGGTTGACCTTGCCCATGGCCACGCCGAAGAGGTCCGGCCCGAACTGCTGGAGCTTCTCCCGGTTCCGGCGGCAGAACCGCTCGGCGAATTCGTCGGAGTACCCGGCCACGATGACCCGCTTCTCCGGCCAGCGGCCCAGGAACCAGCTGGGCAGGGTCTCGGTGACGGCGGTGGACTTGCCGTGCTGGGGCGGCGTCTCAATCAGCAGGATGTCATAGGCGTGGCCGGTGTCGGCCTCCAAAAACGTCTGGACCGCCCGGGCCAGATACCGCGACAGCGCCGTCTCCTTCCAGCCCCGGCCCTGGGTCAGGGCCAGATAGGCCCCGTAGTCCCGGCGGGCCAGCTCCCGGCGAGCCAGCTCGGCCCATACGGCCTGGTTCAAGGCGGGACCTCCGGCAGCGCCCCGGCCAGCCGCAGCAGCACCGCCGTCGGCAGCGCCTGCAAATCCACCGGCGCTTCCTCCTCCGGCGGTTCCCGGCCCGCGTTCTCCAGAACGTATTTGGCCGCCGTGAAGTCGCCTCCGGCGGCTTTTTTGAGGATCTGCAAATAGATGGCGTTCTCATAGCTGGGCGTCAGCCCCAGGGCCTCCAAGCTCTCCCGGACCGGCCCCGGCTCCAGCTCCAGGCCCAGGAGCCGGTGGAAGACATCCTCCTCCCGCTCCATGGGTATCCCTCCCTTCTCCATAAAAATAGGGCCAGACGGCTTTGCCGTCTGATCCGAGTATAATTATATCACAGGCGGCGACTGCCATTCACTGCCAAACAAATTATTTTTTCTCGAAATTTTCGACAGGACCGGCGGTGCGGTTAAATTTTTCTTTTGGGGAAGCCGGTGTTTTCTCTTTACAACCGGCGAAAATGGCGGTAAAATAGGGATGTTATGTGAACCGATTTTGAGACAGGAGAGATCCCTATGCCGAAGGAGCCCTTTGACCCGGAGCTGGACGATCTGCTGCGGGAGATGCACTCTCTATTAGATCAAGAGACGCCGGAGGTCGATCCTGCCGACGTGGCCACGGACCTGGAGAATATGGAGCTGGAGCTCGAAAAATCCCATCAGGTGACGGCGGCCGACGTGGAGATTGACTATGCCCGGTTTTATGATGAACCCATCCCGGTGCTGGACGAGCCGGAGCCGCCCGCGCCCGCTCCCACCCCCCAGGAGGCCTCTGTGGAACAGCCGAAATATTGGACCCAAACCCAGCGCCTGCCCAAGCATGTGGCCAAGCTGGCCCAGAATCAAGAGCAGGCCTACGCCGATTGGCTCTACGAGCAGGACCATCGGGCAGACCTCCCGCCCAAGGACACCCATCACCGCTCTCTGCGCCGCTGGCCCGAGGATCAGCCCCCCGAGGACGTCCCCGCGCCGAAGAAAAAGCGCCATGTGCTGCGGAATCTCATCCTCTTTCTTATCCTGCTGGCCGTGATTCTGACGGCGGTGGTGGTCTTTGTGCTGCCGCGGCAGCCTGTCGCCGCGGCGGGTCTCGGCGAACGGAAGGACGGCGCCGCCACCATTCTCCTGGCCGGCATGGACCAGGGCGGCATGCGCACCGATACGATGATGCTGCTGAGCGTCGGCTGCACCGACGGCGGCCTCTCCCTGGTGAGCCTGCCCCGGGACACCCTGATTAACGGCGGGTATACCGTGCCTAAGCTCAACTCGGTCTTCGCGGCCAACAACGGCGGCCAGGAGGGCATCGAGATGCTGCTGACCCGGGTGGGAGAAATCATCGGCTTCGTCCCTGACGGCTATATGCTGATCCAGCTGGACGCCTTTGTGGAGCTGGTGGACACCCTGGGCGGCGTGACCTTCGACGTGCCCGTGGACATGTACTACAACGATCCCAGCCAGGATCTGTATATCGATCTGAAGGCCGGAACCCAGACCCTCACCGGCGAGGAGGCCATGGGCGTGGTCCGGTTCCGGTCCGGCTATGCCGACGCCGACCTGGGCCGGATTCAGGTCCAGCGGGCCCTGCTCTCGGCCATCTTCGACCAGATCGTCAGCCCGGCGGGCATCGCCAAGTCCCCCGCGCTGCTGCAAATTCTGCTCAACCGCACCACCACCAATCTGGACGCCGCCAATCTGCTGTGGCTGGGCAAGGCCGTGCTGGCCGCCGACCGGAGCAAGGTGGAAACCGTCACTCTGCCCGGCAACGCCCAGTATATCGGCGACGGCTCCTATTACATTCTCGACCCTGCCTCCGTGGCCCAGACCGTCAACGCCTACTGCAATCCCTATACCCGGGACGTCACCGTGGATGATCTGAGCATCCGGACCGGCTAAGGTTCGCCGGTAGCCTGCGATAAAGCGCAGCTGCCTCCGGGCGGATATATAATCCGCCCCTACGCCCCCCGCTCCCGAATCCGTCGTAGGGGCGGGCTTCATGCCCGCCCGTGCCCGCTGCCGGGTCGCCGGGGGCTTTCGGGAACCCGGAAATCTCCCACGGGCGGCCATACAGGCCGCCCCTACGCCCTCGCTTCCGTTTCTGTTGTTAGGGCAGGCTACATGCCTGCCCGGATTTTTTATTGATAAGGAGCATTCCCATGGAAGAAGCATTTTACATCGATCCCCACCTGTACCACGGGCGGCCTGTGCGGTCCACGGGCCCGGACTCCGTAGCGGACCCCATCGACCGCATCCCCGAGGAGCTGGCCTGCTACGATCTGCTGGACTCCCTGGGGATTCTCTATGACCGGGTGGACCACGCCCACGCCGACACCATCGAAGCCTGCCACGAGGTGGAAAAGGTTCTGGGCTGGCCGGTGTGCAAGAACCTCTTTCTCTGCAACCGGCAAAAGACCCAGTATTATCTGCTGATGCTGGAGGGCGACAAGGTCTTCAAGACCAAGGACCTCTCGAAGCAGCTGGGCGTGGCCCGGCTGAGCTTTGCCGGGACCGAGGATATGGTGGAGATGCTCCACGTCCATCCCGGCTCGGTGACGGTGCTGGGCCTCCACAACGACGCGGAAAACAAGATCCAGCTGGTCATCGACCGGCCCATCTACGAAGGCCGGCTGGTATCCTGCCATCCCTGTATCTCGACTTCCACGCTGACCATGACCCGGGAGGATATGCTGGAGAAGCTGCTGCCCGCCATCCACCATGCGCCCATCGTGGTAGATCTGCCCGATCCGGAGGCGGAGCCGTGAGGACCGTCTCCATTACCACGCCGGTACAGGACCGGCACCGGGCCTGGCTGGAGACAGCCGCCGCCGGCCGCTGCACGCTGGTCTACGGCAGGGACACCGGCGCGGAGGCCGTCATCGGCGACCTGGAGCCCCGGGAGCTGGCGGACTACAAAGGGCTCCGGTGGTTTCACCTGGTCTGGGCGGGCATCGACAAATTCACTGCCGCCGATGTCCCGGCGGGGGCCGTGATGACCAACGGCTCCGGCGTCTACGGGGCCATGATTGCCGAGCATATGCTGGCCTGTATCCTCTCCCTCTGCCGCCAGCTGCCCCACTACGCCGCCCTCCAGCGGCAGCGCCTCTGGGACCCCCGCTGGCAGGAGTCCACCCTGGAGGGGAAGACCGTGCTGATTCTCGGCGCCGGGGACATCGGCAGCGCCTTGGCCCGGCGGCTCCGGGGCTTTGACTGCCGGATTCTCGGCATATGCCGCCGTCCCCGGCCCATCGAGGGCTTTGACGCCGTCTATGGCCCGGAGGATTTGGACCGGCTGCTGCCCCAGGCCGATGTGGCCGCCTGCGTCCTCCCCGGCACCCGGGAGACGGCGGGCCTTCTGCACCGGGAACGGCTCCTGTCCATGAAGCCCGGGGCCATCCTGGTCAACTGCGGCCGGGGAAGCCTGATCGACACCGCCGCCTTAGCCGAGGCCCTGGACGCCGTACCGCTGCTGGGCTGCGCCCTGGACGTCACCGACCCCGAACCCCTGCCGCCGGAGAGTCCTCTCTGGGCGCGGGAGAACGTGATTCTCACGCCCCATGTCTCCGGAGCCAGCTTCGGCCACCTGGCCGAGACCGAGGACAAGATCTACCGGCTGGCCGCCGAAAATCTCCGCCGGTATCTGGACGGCGAACCGCTGCTGAACCAGGTGGATTTCGCCGCCGGCTACCGCCGGATCACACCCTAAACACAAAACCCCCGGGCGGGATGTCTTGGAAGACATCTCACCCGGGGGCTGCTTGTTTGACAGGCTGTACTGCTTCAATACAGCTCCGATTTGGTCTGATCCATCAGGGTGATATTGACATTGTAATACCTGCCGCCGCGATAGATGGTCAGAACCACCTCGTCGCCGGAGGAGAGATCATTTTTGGCCGCCACCAGGTCCTCCAGGGAGGAGACCGAGGTGTCATTGAAGGCCACGATGACGTCGTCGGGCTCCAGGCCCTTGGCCGCGGCGTCGGAGCCGGGCTCCACGGCGGTGATGACCACGCCGCTGGGCATCTGGAAGAAGAACTGGGTCCGGAGATCCAGGGTCTGGCCCTCGATGCCGATGGCCGGACGGCCGGAGACATAGCCCTGGGAGATCAACTCATCCAGGATGGGCTTGGCAGCCTTCACCGGAATGGCGAAGCCCAGGCCCTCCACCGTGGCCGAGGTGGTGGAATAGGAGCTCATTTTCATGGTATTGATGCCGATGACCTGGCCGTAGCAATTAATCAGCGGGCCGCCGGAGTTGCCGGAATTCAAGGCCGCGTTGGTCTGGATCAAGGTCATCTGACGGCCATTGAGGTTCAGATCCCGGTTGATGGCCGAGACGATGCCGTCGGTCATGGTGCCCCGGAGCTCGCTGCCCAGGGGGTCGCCGATGGCCACCACCACGTCGCCCACCCGCAGCGCGTCGGAATCGCCGAACTCCGCCGGGGTCAGGTTCTGGGCCTCCACCCGCAGCACCGCCAGATCGGTGGTCTCGTCGCCGCCGACCACCTCGGCGAGATAGGTGGCTTCATCCTCCAGCAGCACATAGATCTGCTCCGCGCCCTCGATGACATGGTAGTTGGTGATGATATAGCCGTCGGCCGACATGACGATGCCGGTGCCGGTGGCGGTACCGCTGTGCTGGATGCAGGAGATGGAGGCCACGCTGGGGATGACCTTTTGATAGATCTGCTGCAAACTCAGGGCGTTTGCATCCTCGGCAGGCCGGTTTTCCACGCTCTCAGGCGAGTCCTGGATCTCCAGGGCCGCATCGCCGCCCGCGGCGGGCTGGGTCTCCGGGGCAGTCTGCCCGGCGCTGTCAGCCGTCACATTGTCGGGAGAGACGTCCGTTTCGGAATGGGTGGCGGAAGTCTGGGTCTGCTGCGTCTGCTGGGTCTGCTGGTCCTCGTAGGTCAAGCGGAGGCCGGACCGGTCCAGATTGATGCGGACGCCCAGGACATTCACCGCCCAGGATACCACGCCGGTGAACACCGCCAGCACCACCAGCACCGCCACCAGCCCGGTGTGCCGTTTGGGCTTATGGCCGCCGGTATAGTAGGAATAGCCCGGCCGGTATTCCGGCTGGTTTTCCTCCCGCTGTTGGGGATCGTATTCGTCATAGGACATGGGTCACACCTCGTTTCATAGCTAACGCACCAGGGGCAGCGTAAAGGTAAAGGCGGTGAGACCGTTCTCGCTGGTGACGGTGATATCCTCGCCGTGGCTGCCCAGAATGGTTTTGACAATATAGAGCCCCAGGCCCACGCCCTCGCGGTCGGCGGACCGGCTCTTGTCGGCCTTGTGGAACCGGTCGAAGAGCAGGGGCAGCTCCTCGGGGGGAACGGTGGGGCCGGTGTTTTGAATGGTCACCCGGGCCTTGGAGCCCTCGGTGGTCAGGCGGATGCCCAGCATCCCGCCCTCGTTGCAGAATTTGATGGCGTTGTCGATCAGGTTATAGATCACCTGGGTAATGCTGTCCGGGTCGGCGCGGGTCCAGACCGGGCGGTCCGGCAGCTCCACATCCACCCGCAGGCTTTTGCGGTTGACCCGCTGCTCGAAGCGAATCAGCACCTGTCCGATGGTCTCTCCCAGGTCGAAGCGGCGCTTCTTTTCCTCGGAGATGCCCTGGGCCTGGAGCCGGGAGATATCCAGCATGCTCCGCACCAGGCGGGAGAGTCTTCGCACTTCGTCGGAGACCAGCTGCATATAGTGCCGGTGCTGGGATTCGGGAATGGTGCCGTCCAGCATGCCGTCCAGGAAGCCGGAGATGGTGGTCATAGGGGTTTTCAGCTCATGGCTGACGTTGGCGACAAACTCCTGCCGCCGGGTCTCGGACTGGGCGAGATTCTCAGCCATGGCGTTGAAGGCCTGGGCCAGTTCATTAATCTCCACGGTATTTTTGCCGCCCACGGCCACGCGGGCGTCCAGCTCGCCGTGGCCGAACCGGGTGGCGGCCTTGGTGACGGCCTCCAGGGATCGGGCCTGGCTGCGGCTGAGGAAGTAGCTGCCCACCATGGCCACCAGCAGCACCACCACGCAGACATAGAAGAAAATCGCGGTGGTATTTTTCAAAACGCTCTGAATTTGATCGGCCGGGGCAATCATCAGCACCACGCCGATCTGTTTGTCAGTGAGGCTGGAGGTGACGGCCACGCCCTCGATGAAGTGTTCTTCGTCGTAGAGGCCGGGGATATCGGTCTCGAAGAAGGCGTCGCCCTCTGCCAGGACTCGGTCGATCATCTCTTGGGGTACAGAACCGCCGGTGTGGATGCAGTGGCTGACGTCTTCACAGGAGCACAGCCGGACCTGGCCGTCGGTGTTGCATAGGATGGCGTCGGTCCCGGCCATCTGGGCGGCCGCCGAGAGGGCCAAGCGGAAGTCGCCCCAGCGGTTATCCAGCTCGCCGGTGATATCGTAGACCGCCGCCAGCTTGGAGAGGGTCTCGCCGTTGCTCTGGAGGCTTTCCCGGGTCTCATCCTCCAGGTAGCCCAGCAGCACCGCCCGGAATGCCACGCCCATCAGTACCAGGCACAGCAGAATCACGCCGGCCAGCAGGGCAAACAGGCGGCTGAATGTGGTTTTCATGGCTTACACGACCTCGAACTTATAGCCCACGCCCCAAACGGTCTTCAGGGACCACTGGGGGGACACGCCCTCCAGCTTCTCCCGCAGGCGCTTAATGTGGACGTCTACGGTGCGGCTGTCGCCGAAGTAGTCGAAGCCCCAGACCTCGTCCAGGAGCTGGTTGCGGGTATAGACCCGGTTGGGCGAGGACGCCAGATGGAATAAGAGCTCCATTTCCTTGGGCGGCGTGTCCACCTTTTTGCCGTCTACGATCAGCTCGAAGGCGTCCAGGTCGATGATCAGCTTGTCAAAGACCAGCCGTTTGGAGGGCGCTTTTTCCTCCTGTCCGCCGCCGCGGCGGAGCACCGCCTCGATCCGGGCCAGGACCTCTTTCATTTCAAAGGGCTTGGTGATGTAGTCGTCGGCGCCCATTTTCAGGCCGGAGACCTTGTCGGTGGTCTCGCCCTTGGCCGTCAGCATGATGACCGGCGTCATGGAGTCCTTGCGGATATTTTGCAGCACCGTCCAGCCGTCCATCACCGGCAGCATCACGTCCAGCAGCACCAGGTCCGGCTGAAGCTTGCGGAACATCTCCACTCCGGCCCCGCCGTCGGAGGCAATGGCAGCCACATAGCCCTCCTTTTCCAAATATAAGCGCAGCAGCTCGGCAATATTCTGATCGTCTTCCACGATCAGCACGGATTTGGCCATGGTACGCCCTCCCTTTCGTCTCTTGTTACTCCATATTATATCGAATTGGCCGAACTATGCGTGAATAATTTGTAAAATCTCCCCTTTCCGTAGGAAAACCAGGAGGTTTGCAAATTATTCACAAACTCTTTGCCAATCGTTCACAACTTCTCGCAAAAAAGGGAGTATGATAACACCGTAAACAGCACCACACTCCAAATTTCTCCCTCTCTTTTCTTTCATGCGGAGCCCGCGGCCTCAGGCCGCGGGCTTTGCATTTTCCCCCACCCCCCAACAACGGAATGAGGCCCGTAGGGGCGCATTGTATATGCGCCCTAACCAGCTGCCGCATCCACTGGGGCTCGGAATATGACGCACCCGGTTCAGGGCGGATATTTAATCCGCCCCTACAGGGGAATCCCCGGTATTCCGGGCCGTAGGGGCGCATTGTATATGCGCCCTAACCAGCTGCCGCATCCACCGGGGCCCGTAGGGGCGGAGCTATCATCCGCCTCTGCGGCTGGCGGCCAGGCAGAGGACGGCGGCGGCCAGGAGCAGGCGGGGGCTGGGGCACGGCGGGCGGGGGGCGGCATGCCCTGCGGCGCTGCTCTTCGCAGGTTCACAGGCCGGTTCCGGCGGTATGTACGCCCTGCCGCCGGCGGCGCGGACCCGGGCCCAGACCGCGGCTTCCCGTTCGGGGTCCATCATGGCAAAATCCCTCCTTCGGCACATTGTATGCCAAGGGAGGGATTTTTGTGTGCTCAGCCGGGGATTTCCCGGTACATGGCCACGGCGTCGTCCTTGCGGACCGTCTCGGCCACCTGGAGGACCTCCACGTTCAGGGTCCGCTGGCCGAACTGAATCGTCAGCTTGTCGCCGACCTTCACATCATAGGACGCCTTGGCAGGACGGCCATTGACCGTCACCCGTGCGTTGTCGCAGGCCTCGTTGGCCACGGTCCGCCGCTTAATCAGCCGCGAGACCTTCAAATACTTATCCAGCCGCATCTTACTTCGCCACGCGATCCTTCAACGCCTTGCCGGCCTTGAACACCGGGGCCGTGGTGGCCGGAATCTCAATGGCCTCCTTGGTCTTGGGGTTGCGGCCCATGCGGGCCTCCCGGGTCTTGGTCTCAAAGCTGCCGAAGCCGATGAGCTGCACCTTGTCGCCCTGGGCCAGGGTGTCGGCCACGGTGTCCAGCACGGCGTTGACGGCCTTCTCGGCGTCCTTCTTGGCGAGGCCGGTCCGCTCGGACACCTCTTGGATCAGTTCCAGTTTATTCATGGGTTGATTCCTCTTTCCAGTTATTCTATTCTGCATTCTGCCCCAATGGAGCGGCTTTCATGCCTGCTCTTCCGCGGCGATTTGGCTGATAAAGGCCTCGCAGGCCCCGTGCAGCGCCTCCTCCGGGTCCACCTGGTGCGCGGCCGCCCACTGGGCGCAGGCGAAGAGCAGCTTCCCCAAATCCTCGGCGCTCTCCAGACGCTCCACCGCCTCGGGCAGGGTCTCGTCCCAGGCCGCGCCGTTTTTCTTGGCCTTGCTCGCCAGCTTCTCCGCCCGCCAGAGGCTGGGCAGCGACCGGGCCACGGCGTCCAGCTTCTCCGAAACCGTCGTCTGGCCCTTCTCCAGGGCCTTGCAGTCCTCCCAGCTCTTGCTCTGGTCGCCGCCGAAGACGTGGGGATGCCGGAAAATCAGCTTCTTGCACACCCGGTCGCAGACGTCGTCAAAGTCGAACCGGCCCCGGTCCCGCTCGATATCGGCGTGGAAGACCACCTGCAGCAGGACGTCCCCCAGTTCCTCCTTCATCAGCTCCAGATCGTCGTTGTCCAGGGCCTCGCAGACCTCGTAGGTCTCCTCGAGGAAATTCCGCCGGATGGACTGGTGGGTCTGGGCCTGGTCCCAGGGGCAGCCGCCGGGACTGCGGAGAATGTGGGTGATCTCCACCAGGTCGGCCATATCATAGCGGGGTTTGCTCATAAAATCTACCATATTTTTCACGCTTTCGCAACAGTTTTCTTTTTCGATTGATTATTTCTGCACCCGCAGGAGCTTGGCCAGCTTCTCGCCGCCGGGCAGGAGCATGCAGTCGTCGTAGGTGATAATCCGGAAGGCGTAGACCAAAATCACATACACCGCCACGGCCACCGCCATGGCCCCCAGACAGGCCAGGTTGGGAGAGCCCAGCACCGAGTTCAGCACGCCGTTGGCCATATAGGTCACCGCGCCCATGAGAAGGCCCGCCAGGAAGGGCTTGAACAGGGACTTCATGCAGGAGATATCGAGGATCTTCTTGCGGTGCATGGCGGCCACGTTGAGAACCGTAATCACCGCATAGCAGATCAGGGTGCCGATGGCTGCGCCGGCAATATAGAGGCTGGGGATGACCACCAGGAAATAGTTGGCGATGACCTTGACCACGCCGCCGATAATCATATTGATGACCGGGGTTGTCACGTCCCCGTGGGCCTGCATCATGGCGTTGGTCACCAGGACCAGAGAGTTGAAGATCACCGCCGCGCCCAGATAGAGCATGATGTTTCCGGCGACCTGCAAATTGCTGCCCCGGTAACCAAAGAGATACATGATCGGCTGAGCCAGGCTCATAAAGCCGAAGGCGCAGGGCATGGCCACCAGGCCGGTGATGCGCATGGCCGAGGACTCCACCATATCGGCGTTTTTGCCGTCCTTGAGGGTCAGGTAGGCGGTGATGGCCGGGATGATGGAGATGGTGATGGGCGTAATCAGGGCGCAGGGCAGATTGAACATGGTCTGCCCGAAGTTGTAGATGCCCTTGAGCTGCTCCACGTATTTCTGCGCCAGGGCCGCCGCGCCGGAGAGGCGGCGCATATAGACCATGGTATCGGCCAGGTTGATGATCTGCAAGCCTGCCGAGCCGAGGGTGATGGGGATGGCGATGGCCAGCAGCTGGCGCATGGTGGCGCCGGTGGACTTGGCGGTCCCGTCGGTGGGCAGGGCCCGGCTGGCCTTGCGGTAGCACCGCCAGAGGTAGAAGGCCGAGACCACGCAGCCCACGGTGACGCCCAAAATCGCGCCGCCCGCGCCCAGGGTCAGGTCGCCGGTCAGGCGCATAATCAGCACGGCCAGGCCCAGTCCGATGAAGAGTTTACATAACGCCTCAAATACCTGGCTGACCGAGGTGGGGGCCATATTGCTCTGGCCCTGGAAGAAGCCCCGGAAGGCCGAGATAATGCAGATAAACAGCACCGACGGAGCCAAAGCGGCGATGGCGGCCCAGGAGGTGTCGTAGGTGGTAATCATCACCGACAGCTGGCGGCTGAACAGCAGCATGGTCAAGCTGCCGACAATGCCCAGGACCAGGAAGACCCGGAGGGCCGTGCTGAAGATTTTGCGGATCTGGGCGTAGTTGCCCAGGGCCCGGGCCTCAGAGGTCATGCGGCTCATGGCCACGGGAAGGCCGGTGGTGGAAATCATCAGCAGCACCGAGTAGAAGTCATAGGCCGTGGTGAAGAAGCCATAGCCCTCGTCGTCGATGATGCCCAGCAGGGGGATCTTATAGACCGCGCCGATAATCTTGACAATGATGGTGGCGGCGGCCAGCATGGCCGCGCCCTGTAGGAAGGACTGCTGCTTGGCAGTCTTTTTTTCATCCATATTGCTTACGATTCCTCCTTATTGTCGCCGAAGAGCCGGGGCATGGCCTGGGTCAGGGTCTCCACCACCGAAGAGAGGTCGATGGTGGGGAACTTCCCCGCCGCGTAGAGGATCTTGCCCCGGACCATGGTCAGAACCACGTCCGCCCCGGCGGCGGTATAGACCAGGTTGGAATAGGGATTGTGGCAGGGGATCAGCTGGGGCTGGGTGAAGTCCAGCAGTATGAGGTCGGCGTCCAGCCCCACCTGGAGCATGCCGCATTCCCCGGACCGGCCCTGGGCCTTGGCGCCGCAGACCGTGGCCATCAAGAGGGCCGCCTGAGCGGGCAAGGCCGTGGGGTCCGAGGACCGGGCCTTGGCCGCGAGGCAGGCCGCCCGCATGGCCCGGAACAGGTCCAGGCTGCCGGCCTCGGCGGCGGAGCCGGTGCCCAGGGCCACGTTGAGTCCCGCCTTGGCCAGCGCCGCCGGGTCCGCCGTGGGCTTGCCCAGCTTGGCCTCGCAGAGGGGGCAGAGGACCGCCGACGCGCCCCGCCGGGCCAGCAGCTTGGCGTCGGCCTCCAGCAGGCTGCCGCAGCCCGCGGCCTGGGTGGGCACAGAGAAGAGGCCCGAACAGTCGAGAATTTCAGCCGGAGAGAGGCCCCAGCGCTCCAGGGCGTCCTGGTTGTCGGTGTCGGTCTCCGCCAGGTGAAGCTGGAGCCCCAGATGGTTGTTCACCGCGTACTCGTGCAGCGCGTCCCAAAGGGGCGGGCTGGAGCTGAACACGCCGTGGAGTCCGGCGTCGATGCGGATTCGGCCGTTGTCATAGCCGTGGTACTGCTCGACCGTTTTCACCAGGGCCTGGCAGTCGGGGTAGGTCTCGAAGTCAAAGTCGTCGCCCAGGTACATGGAGATGCCGGGGGCCAGATTGGCCTTGATGCCGCTCCGGGCACAGGCCTTGGCCACGGCCTCGAGGGGACCGTCCAGGCTGGAGACCGAGGTGACGCCGCACCGCAGGCTCTCGGCGATGCCCAGCAGGGCAGCGGCCTCGGCCAGCTCGCCGTCCATCCGCTCCTCGGCGGGGTAGATCTTTTCCGCCAGCCGGGTCCGCTCATCCACCTCGTCGGCCCAGCCCCGGAGCACCGTCTGGGGCAGGTGGGTGTGGCAGTTGATCAGGCCCGGCAGGGCCACCAGGCCGGTGGCGTCGAGAATCTCCCGGGGCTGCTCCTTCGGCGGCTCCTGGGAGAGATAGGTGATCTTGCCGCCGTCGATGCCCAGGAAGGCGTCGGGCAGAACCCGCAGCTGGGGGTCCAGGGTCACGGCGGTGACGTGGGAAATGAGAAAATCCATAGTGCCTCCAATTATAAAAGCGGCGTCTGGCTGTCGGCCTCCTCCAGCAAGGCGAAGACCTGGTCCTTCTGGGCCAGAATTTCGTCGATCCGGGCGATGTAGTCGGCGGGGATCTTGGGGTTGTGGAACCGCTGGAGCTGGCCGGGACCCAGATTGACCTTGGTCATCCCGCCGCCGCCCAGGGAGAGGATGGTGTGCAGCTCCTCCATCATGGCGATGTTGTAGAGGCCCGTAAAGCCGGGCTTGCACCAGCCGACGTTTTCAAAGCTGCCGGACATGTACTTCTGCCGGTAGAGGTAGTAGGGCTCGTACCCGGCGGACCGGAGGGCTTCCTCGGTGCGGGTGAGCATCTCGGCCACGGCCTCGCCGCTGGGCAGGCCCCGCCGGTCCTGGTAGAGGGCCGCGGCCTTTTTCAGCGCCAGGGTGTGGACCGTGATATTACTGGGGTCCAGGCCGATGACCTGCCGGACCGAATCCAGGAAGGAATCCGCCGTGTCGCCGGGGAGACCGGCAATCAGGTCCATATTGATGCCCTCGAACCCGGCGGCCTGGGCGTCGGCGTAGGCCCGGAGGGTCTGGGCAGTGGTGTGGCGGCGGCCGATGCGCCGGAGGACCTCGTCGGACATGGTCTGGGGGTTGATGCTCATGCGGTCCGCGCCGCCCTGCCGGATGACCCGAAGTTTTTCGAAATCCAGGGTGTCGGGCCGTCCGCCCTCCACAGTGAACTCCAGGCACTCGGAGAGGTCGAAATGCTCCCGGATGGCGGCCAGCAGCCGGTCCATCTGGGAGGCCGAGAGGGTGGTGGGGGTGCCGCCGCCGATGTAGAGGGTGCGGACCGTCCGGCCGGTCTTCCGGAGCAGGCCGCCGGTGTAGGCGATTTCCCGGAGCAGGGCCTCCAGGTAGGGCGGCAGGTCCTTGCCGAATTTTTCGATGCTCTGGCTCACAAAGGAGCAGTAGGCGCAGCGGGTGGGGCAGAAGGGGATACCCACGTAGATCGAGAGGTCCCTGGGCCGCAGCAGCCGGGCGGTCTCCACGGTGTGGCGGGAGGCGTCGATGCACAGCCGCCGCCGGGCCTCGGAGACGAAATAGGTGTCCTTCAAAAGCCGGTCGGCGCTCGCCTCGGTGCCGCCGGAGAGCAGATGGGCCGAGGTGAGCTTGGTGGGCCGGACCCCGGCCAGCGCCCCCCAGGGCGGCGGCGCGTCCAGAACCTGGAGGGCCGCCAGATAGAAGCTCTGCTGCAAAATCCGGCGGCGGCGGCGGACGTCGTCCCGCTCCGCCGCGGGCAGCCGCTTGACGGCCCGGCCCACCCGGCCCCGGTATTCGATTTTGGCCGTGGCGGTCAGATAGGTCTTGCCCGCCGAGAGGGAGGAAAGGGCCTCGCCTTCGTCGGTCTGGGGAAAGAGCTGCATCATCAGCTGCTCCACGGCATAGAGGTCCTGGTGACCCCGGAGGGTGAGCTTCATCGCAGCGCCTCTTTCATATAGGGGTTGGCGGCCCGCTCGGTCTCCAGGGTGGAGGCCTCGCCGTGGCCGGGCAGGACCGTATAGTCGCCCTCCAGCTGGGCCAGACGCTTCAGCGAGGCCAGCATCTCCTTCCAGGAGCCGCCGGGGAAGTCGGTCCGGCCGCAGGACCCGGCGAAGAGGGTGTCGCCGGAGAAAAGCAGATTCCCGGCGATCAGGCAGACCGAGCCCGGGGTGTGGCCGGGGGTGTGGAGGACCCGGAAGGTGATGGAATCCAGGGAGAGGGTATCGCCCTCGCCGTAGGTATTCGTCCAGGAGAGGCCCCGGGTCATCTGGGGCGGCAGGGTGATATCGGCCTCATGGACGTAGACCGGCAGGTCGGGGTATTCGGCCCGGACCTCGGCGATGCCGCCCACGTGGTCATAGTGGCCGTGGGTCAGGAAGAGGTAGGCGGGGGTGAGCTGCTGCTGCTCCAGCCACCGGGCCAGGGCAGCGCCGTCGCCGCCGGGGTCCAGGATGGCGCAGCGGCGGGTCTGCTCGTCGGCGAGGACATAGCAATTGGTCTCCAGGGGACCCAGGGGGAAGGTGTAGAGCTTCATAAAACTGCCTCCTATTTCAGGTCGCGGGTGTCCACGATCATGGTGACGGGGCCGTCGTTGACGGACTCCACCTGCATATAGGCGCCGAACTCGCCATGCTGGGGCGGGAAGCCCAGCCGTTCGCACTCGGCGAGGAACTGCTCGTAGAGGGGAATGGCCAGATCCGGTCCGGCGGCGGCCAGGAAGTTGGGACGGCGGCCGTGGCTGCAATCGCCGTAGAGGGTGAACTGACTGACCACCAGGACGCTGCCGCCGATATCGGACAGCCCCTTATTCATTTTATCGTTCTCATCGCGGAAAATGCGCAGACCCAGCACCTTTTCCGCAAGCTTTTTGCACAGGGCCGGGGTATCGTCCTGGGTGACGCCCAGGAGAATGAGGAAGCCCGGCCCGATCTGGCCGACGGTAGTCCCGTCGATGGCCACCGAGGCCGAGCGTACGCGGGTGACAACTGCACGCATAGGAAACCTCCAAAAGAGTAGAAAGATCGTACCGCATCTGTAGGGGCGGATTGTATATCCGCCCGGAACCGGGTGCGTTGTGTTCCAGGCCCCGGTGGTTTCCCGGGCCGGGCAGGGGCGGATATGCAATCCGCCCCTACATTTGGTGTGGTCGATGATGATGCGGTGCACACGGCGGATTGCGGGCCGATGTGGGCATCGGCCCCTACGGACCCGCCCGGGAATTTGTCGTAGGGGCGGGGTTGATCCCCGCCCGCCGGCGCTTTTAGCTCTTGCCGCGGTGGACTGCGCCGACGCCGTTGACGGTGCGGAGCTTGCTGCACACGTTGTTGAGCTCGGAGACGTTGCGGACCGTGAAGGTCAGCGACGCCACGGCCTTGCCGTCGGGCAGGCTGCGGCAGGAGATCTCCTTGACCTTGATCTTCAGGCTGGTCAGCACCATGGCCAGATCCAGCATCAGGCCGTCCCGGTCCTGGCAGTCGATCTCCAGGGACGTGTCGAAGGACTCCTCGCCGGTGGTCTCGGCCCAGGAGGCCCGGACCCAGCGGTCGGGCTGCCGCTCGATCAGCGCGGGGCTGGCGTTGGGGCAGTCGCACCGGTGGATGGACACGCCGTAGCCCTTGGTGACGAAGCCGATGATCGGGTCGCCGGGGACCGGCGTGCAGCACCGGGAGAACTTCACCAGGCACGAGCCGATGTCCTCGACGATGACGCCGGAATTGGCCGACGCCGCCTGCTTCTTGCCCACGGCCTGGAGGGGCTTGGGCGTCTGCTCCTTGCCCGGCAGGGACTTGTTCGCCTTGACCAGCTCGTCCCGGATGCGGTTGACGCACTTCACCGCCGTCATGCCGCCGTAGCCGATGGCGGCGTACATATCGTCCAGGGAGTCGAAGCTGACCTTCCGCAGAATGGTCGGCAGCACGTCCTCGTTCTGGAGGGCGGCGGGGTCGATGCTCATGCGCCGCAGCTCGGCCTCGAAGCTGGCCTTGCCGTGGACGATGTTCTCCTCCCGCTTCTCCTTCTTGAACCACTGCTTGATCTTGATGCGGGCCTGGTTGCTCTGGCAGATTTTCAGCCAGTCGCGGCTGGGGCCCTTGGCGCTCTTGGAGGTCAGGACCTCGACGATATCGCCGTTGCTGAGCTTCATATCGAAGCTGGCGATGCGGTTGTTGACCTTGGCGCCCACCATGGAGTTGCCCACGGCGGAGTGGATGGCGTAGGCGAAGTCGATGGGCGTGGACCCGGCGGGCAGAGAGATGACCTTGCCCCGGGGCGTGAAGACGAAGACCTCGTCGTTGAACATATCCACCTTCAGAGAGTGGATATAGTCCTCGGCCTCGGTATCCTGCTGGCTCTCCAGCAGGCGGCGGACCCACTCGAATTCCTTCTCCTCTCCGGCGCCCTCGCCGCCCTGCTTGTACTTCCAGTGGGCGGCGACGCCGTACTCGGCGGTCTCGTGCATCTGCCAGGTGCGGATCTGCACCTCGAAGGGGATGCCCTCGGAGCCGATGACCGTGGTGTGGAGGGACTGGTACATATTGGGCTTGGGGGTGGAGATATAGTCCTTGAACCGGCCCGGGACCAGGTTGAAGAGGTCGTGGATATGGCCCAGGACGTTATAGCAGTCGGGAATATCGTTGACGATGACCCGGAAGGCATAGAGATCGTAGAGCTCGTCCACGGTCTTGTGCTGCTGCTTCAATTTGCGGTAGATGGAGTAGACGTGCTTGATCCGGCCGTAGATGGTGCCGTGGATACCGACGGACTCCAGCCGGTCGGTGATCTTCTGCTGGATGGACTGCATAAAGCGGTCGTCGGTGTCCTTGTGGGCCTGGAGATAGTCCACGATCTGCCGGTAGCCGTCGGGGTCCAGGTATTGCAGGGAGATGTCCTCCAGCTCCCACTTGAGCTTCTGCATACCAAGGCGGTGGGCCAGCGGCGCGTAGATCTCCATGGTCTCGGTGGACTTGGACTTCTGCTTGGCCGGGGTCTGGTACTCCAGGGTGCGCATATTGTGGAGCCGGTCGGCAATTTTAATCAGAATGACTCGGATGTCCTTGCTCATGGCCATGAACATCTTGCGCAGATTCTCCATCTGCTGCTCCTCGGTGGTGGAGTAGTTGACCCGGGTCAGCTTGGTGACGCCCTCCACCAGCTCGGCCACGGTGCGGCCGAAGAGCCGGACGATTTCCTCAAAGCTGGCGTCGGTGTCCTCCAGGCAGTCGTGGAGCAGGGCCGCCAGAATGGCGTCGGTGTCCAGGCCGATTTCCACCACGATTTCCGCCACGGCCAAGGGGTGGATGATATAGGGCTCGCCGCTCTTGCGAAGCTGCTTTTTGTGCTTCATATCGGCGTAGCGGTAGGCCTGGTCCACCAGGGCGATATCCGTGGTGGGGGCGTGACGGGCAATGGCCCGCATCAGGGACTGGTATCTCGCTTCGGCAGTTTCCATTTAGTCACCTGCTTTCTGATCTCGGAGGGTGATGAGGATGGGACTCTCATCCAGATTGACCTTTTTCCCCGGCGCGGCGCAGAGCCGGACGCGGATTCGCTCCCGGACCGTCTCCAGGGTGATCAGCCCCCGCTCGGCCAGCACGTCCAGGCAGATCCGGACGCGGCCGGGCCGGATGGCGCCGCCGGCCCGGGCCAGCTTACGGCTCAGGCAGGAGAGGTCGTCGGTCAGAAGTCCGGCCTTGGCCTGGGCGGCCAGATACCGCCACAAAGCCGAGAAGTCCTCCCGCTCCGGCAGCAAGGCCGCTGCCTCGTCGGGGTTAAGCCGCTCTCCGGCGGCAAATTTATCGTAGAGGGCCCGGGCCGTGCCGGTTCTCCGGCGGGTCTCCCGGTCGGGCCGGATATCCACCAGGTTCAGCTGCACCGAGCGGACGCCGCGAAACTCGTTGATCTGGGGCGTAAAGGCCACCTCCACCCGGTCGCCGGCGGCGACGCCGGCCCGGAGGGCCGTGGTGGAAAAGAAGATCGCGCCCAGGCTCTGGCCGTCGCGGCTCAGCTTCAGCCGCAGATGGCGGCCGCCGCCCACCTCGTTCAGCTGCTCCACCGTCAGACCGTCCAGGAAGAACACCGGCTTGGGGCACCCGGACCCGCAGGGCTCCAGCTGGTCCAGGGCCAGGATGTTCTCCTCGGTCAGCAGGGCCGGATCGACGGCGCAGTCGATTTCCAGGGCGGCCTTTCGCTGGCCGCTGGCGGCGAAGTCCCGGGCCATCTCGTCCACCGCCGTGCGGAAGGCGTCGATTTCCCCCCGGCGAATGGTGAAGCCCGCGGCCTGCTCATGGCCGCCGTAGCTCTCCAGCAGATGGGCCTGGGCCTCCAGGGAGGCGAAAAGATTGAACCCGCCATAGGACCGGGAGGACGCCTTGCCCTTCTCGCCGTCCAGGCAGATCAGATAGGCCGGGCAGCCGAATTCCTCGGCCAGCCGGGAGGCCACGATGCCGATGACGCCCTGGTGCCAGTGCTCTCCGGCCAGGACGATGGCATGGCCGGAGCCGGTCCGGGCCAGCATGGTCAGCGCCTCCTGGTAGATCCCGGCCTCCACCTCCTGCCGCTGGCGGTTCAGGGCGCACAGCTGCCGGGAGAGGTCCCGGGCCTTGGCCTCGTCCCGGGTCAGGAACAGCTCGGCGGCCAGCGTCACCCGGCCCATGCGCCCGGCGGCGTTGATCCGGGGGGCCAGGGTGTAGCCGATGGTTCCGGCGGTGAGATTGCCGCCGTCGCAGCCGCACTCGGCCATCAGGGCGGCCAGACCCGGCCGGGGCGTCTCAGCCAGCGCCTTGAGCCCGCGAATCACAAAGGCCCGGTTCTCTCCGGCCAGGGGCATGACGTCGGCCACGGTGCCCAGGCAAATGAGGTCGGCAAACCGCTGCAAAACGGCCTCCTGACTGCCGACAATGGCGGCGGCCAGCTTGAAGGCCACGCCCACGCCGGCCAGATACCGGACCGGGCCGGGCTGGTCCTTCCGGTGGGGGTCCACCACGGCCACGGCCGGGGGCAGCTCGTCGCGGCACTCGTGGTGGTCGGTGATAATCAGATCCACGCCCAGCTCCCGGCAGTAGGCGGCCTCGGCGTCGGCGGTGATGCCGCAGTCCACGGTGACGATCAGCGAGGCCCCCTGGTCCCGCAGCGCGGCGATGGCCTGGGTATTGAGGCCGTAGCCCTCCTCGATGCGGGCCGGGATATGGTAGATCACCCGGCCGCCCTGACTCTGCAAAAACTCGGTCAGCAGGCAGGTGGCGGTGATGCCGTCCACGTCGTAGTCGCCGAAGACGGCGATGGTCTCGCCCCGGGTCAGAGCCTGATGGAGCCGCGCCGCGGCCTTGTCCATGTCCCTGAGGGCGAAGGGGTCCTCCAGCGGCCCGTCGGCCAGAAGGAAGGTGCGGGCGGTTTCCGGGGTATCACAGCCCCGGGCGGCTAAGACGGCCGCGGTCAGCGGCCCAAATCCGGCCCGCTCCAGCGCCGCCCGCGCCTGGCCGGACCCCTCGTTCACATTCCAGATTCCGTACTTCACAAGTCATTCCATCCAATAATTTTCTTTTCAGATTATTATACCAAAGATGTCCTGACAGTACAATGTGTATTTCTCGGAAAGAGGGCGGCGGGGAACGGAGAAATTACGTCAAATTGACGGAGCGGGGCAACCTGTGATAAAATGGGGAAAATAAGGAGGCGAGGGATATGACACCTGTGAGACATCTGCCTGCGCCGGGGCTCCACAACTGCCGGGACCTGGGGGGCTACGCGGCCGAGGGCGGCGTCACCCGGTTCGGGGTATTTCTGCGGAGCGAGGCCCCCTGCGGCCTGCCCCCGGCGGGCATCGATTTTCTCCGCCGCTGGGGTCTGGGCGAGGCCATCGACCTCCGGGGCGAAGCGGAAATCGCCTGGCGGCCCAGCGCCCTGGAGGGCGTGCTGCCCTACCGGAAAATCTCCCTGTCCGGCGGGGCGGAGACCTTTGAGAAGCAAAACCTGCCCCAGGGGCCCTTTTCCTGGGACAAGGTCTACATCAAGCGGGCCAGGGAGCACGCCGACTGGATTCGCGCCGTGGTGACGGCCTGCGCCGAGGCCGAGGGCTCGGTGCTGTTCCACTGCACCACCGGCAAGGACCGGACCGGCATCATCAGCTGCTGCCTGCTGGGCGCCGTGGGCGTCTCCCGGGAGGACATCGCCGCCGACTACTGCCTGAGCATGGTCTATTTGCAGGAGATGTTCGAGGGCATGCGCACCGGGACCCTGACCATCCGCAAGGAGCCCAGCCATTTCGAGCCCTACGTCTTTGAGACGCCGTTTACGGCCATGGCGGCCTTCTACGACTTTTTTACGGACGAATACGGCGGCATCCCGGCCTATCTGCGGCAAATCGGCGTCAGCGACGAGGCCCTGACCCGTCTGCGGAACAAATTCGTAGCTCCTAACCCATAGAGTCCGCGCCCCCAGCAAATAAAATACGCCCCTACAGACGCGGCGGCTGCCGGTTGTCTGTAGGGGCGGTTTGCTCTTTGCGCGCCGCTGCGCCCGCGGCCCGTCCGGCTCAGGCATGCATCAGGCGGCAGGCCATGGCGCAGAACGCCTGGACGCCCGGGACCAGGGCCGCCTCGTCGAAGTCGAAGCTGCCGTGGTGGAAGCCGTGGGCCCGGCTCAGGTTATAGAAATAACAGGACTGGCCGCCCTGGGCGCAGACCCGCTGGGTGAAGTAGGCGTAGTCTTCACTGGCCGTCGCGCCGTCCTCCATCCGCCGGATCGGGATGCCGGCCTCGGTCAGCGTTTCCACCAGCAGATCGGCCAGGGCCGGGCTGTTGGCTCCCCCGGCCGCCGCGCCCACGCAGGTGATCTCCACCCGGCAGCCGTGCATGGCCGCCGCCGCTTCGAGAATCCGCCGGGCATAGGCCGCCATATAGTCGCAGGCCTCGGTGGTGGAGCCCCGGACCTCCAGCTCCAGCGCCGCCCGGCCGCAGACGATGTTCCGGCCCGTGCCCGCCGTCAGCTTGCCCACGTTGATCCGGGTGTCGCCGCCGCTGTGGCGGGGAATGGCATGGAGGTTCAGCACCGCCGTCGCCGCCGCCAGCAGGGCGTTCCGGCCGTCCTGGGGCGCCATTCCGGCGTGGCTGGTCTTCCCGAGGAACACCGCATCATACTTGGCCGTGGCCAGGGAAGCGCCGGAATTGACGCCGAGGGACAGTTCTCCGTCGGGACTCACCGCCATATGAGCCCCCAGCACATAGTCCACGCCCTCCAGATGGCCCTTGTCCACCAGGGACTTGGCGCCCCGGACGCCCTCCTCGGCGGGCTGGAACAGCAGCTTGAGGGTGCCGTGGAGCATGTCCCGATGGGCGGCCAAGACCGTGGCGACGCCGAGGCCGATGGCCGTGTGCCCGTCGTGGCCGCAGGCGTGCATGACGCCGGGGTTCTCCGACCGGAAGCCCTCGCGCACCGGGACCCGGTCCGGCTCGTCAAATTCCGTCAGCGGCAGGGCATCGATGTCAAACCGCAGGGCCACCGTGGGCCCCGCGCCGCAGCGGAGCACGCCCACCACGCCGGTGAAGCCGTCCCGCGCCGCGGGCAGAAATTCCGGATCGGCCCCGTGGGCTTCGGCGGCCTCGTAGGCCGCGTCCAGCACCGCCTGGGGCGGCACGCCCATGCGCCCGGCCCCGTCGCAGACGTCCCGGCCCACCAGCACCTGGTCGAAGCCCAGCTCCGTCAGCACCCGGGCAATCCGCGATGAGGTGCGCATTTCGCAGAACCCCAGCTCCGGCCACCGGTGCAGCTCCCGCCGCCAGGCAATCAGCTGCGGCTCCAGCGCCGCGGCCTGTTCCAGTAAGCTCCTATCCATCTTCGTTCCTCCCCCGCTCAATCAAAAAAAACAGCCACCCCATCCGGGATGACTGTATTTGGTGGACGATAACGGACTCGAACCGCTGACCCTTCGCACGTCAAGCGAATGCTCTACCAGCTGAGCTAATCGTCCGGAAGCGTGATTTATTATAGCGTCGGACCGGCAGAAAGTCAAGCCCTATTTTCATTTTTCAATTTTCACCCAAGGAGCTGTCTCATTCATAGGCAGCCACCAGCGAAATGCACAACTCTCATTCGGATCTAGGGCAGCACCGCACAATTTGGCAAGAGCATTCGGCCAAAGATTTTGCCTCATACGAAAGTTATAAAAGGGCGGGAATACTGTATGTATTTCCCCCTTTTATAACTGCACGGATGGGGCAAAAGATT
>DVFN01000124.1 GCA_018713205.1 Candidatus Avoscillospira stercorigallinarum
ACTTTCTAAAAAGTTTAAAAATACGTGTCGATTGAACGCGAAGGGGGCTTTTTGCCCCCTTCACACTTCCCCCGCTGCTCTGTCACAGACATCTTCAGCGAGGTTTTTCGACAGTCTGTAGGGCGGATATACAATCCGCCCCTACGGTGCAGTCCCACCGATCCCCCCTATGTCGGGAATGGGTGGGATGGCTGCCTATGAGAAAGGAGAACCTATGGAATATCGCAAAAAACATGGGATTTATTATGTGTCTCTCGGCGGGGCGTTCCCGGCGGGGGCGGTACCGGTACGCCATCCGGCGGCGCCGCTGGTGATTCTGGTCCGGCGGGACCCGCTCTACAGCCGCGGCTTCTGGGCCGTTGACGATCTGGGCCAGCTGACCGAGCCCGAGGGACCGGCGGCGCTGGTCCCCCAGCCCGCGCCGGACGACGTGCCCCGGGATCTCCAGGACTTTGTACAGGCCCACGGCGCGGCGGTGCTCAACACGGCCTTTCCCCGGGGCTACGAGTTCGCCGAGGCCTGGTTCGCCCCCAAGCCCCAGCGGCTCCGGCTGACCCTGGTGGGCCTGGGCGACGTGGGCGGCACGGTGCTGACGGCCTTGAAGCTCCTGGGCCGGGAGATCGAGGAGATCCGGATTTTCGACTTCAATGAGAAGCTGGGCCGCCGGTACTGCCTGGAGCTGAACCAGGTCCTGTCCCTGGACGGTGCGGCCATGCCGAAAGTCTCCCTCTGCCGGGAGGATCAGCTGTTCGACTGCGACCTCTTCCTCTTTACGGCCTCCAAGGGCGTGCCGCCGGTGGGCCAGGAGCAGGGCGACGTCCGCATGGCCCAGTACGAGGCCAACCGGGCTATGATCGCCACCTATGCCCGCCGGGCCCGGGCGGCCCGGTTCCAGGGCCTCTTCTGCCAGATTTCCGACCCGGTGGACCTGCTGGCCCGGGCGGTCTATCTGGAGAGCAACCGGGGCGAGGCCGGCCATTACGACTGGCAGGGCCTGCTGCCCGAGCAGATTCAGGGCTTTGGCCTGGGCGTCATGGCGGCCCGGGCGCGCTACTACGCCGAGGATATGGACCTGGACCTCCAGGCGGTCCGGGCCTATGGTCCCCACGGCGCGGGCCTGGTGGTGGCCAACCGCCCCGACGACGGCTATGACGAGGACCTCTCCCAGCGGCTCACCACCTTGGCCAAGGAGGCCAATCTCCGGGTCCGGGATCTGGGCTTCAAGCCCTATATTGCCCCGGCCCTGAGCTCGGCGGCGGTCAGCCTGCTCCAGCTGGTGCGCGGCCAGTACCACTACGGCGCGGTGCCCCTGGGCAGCGCCTACTTCGGCTGCCGCAGCCGCTTCACGGCCCTGGGCCTCCAGACCCAGCGGGAGCCCCTCCACCCGGACCTCTTCGCCCGGCTGGAGCAGGCCTACCGGGACCTGACCGAGGAGCGCTGAGATGGTATACCGGGTATCCCTGGGGACCAATCCCAGGCTGGAGCGGGCCCTGGAATCCCTGGCGCTGCCCCGGCTTTCGCCGGAGGACGACTTCACCGGCAAGCGGCTCCTCTTCACCCTGGCCGTGGACGAGGCCGGGGCCGATCCGTCGCTCTTCACCCTTCTGCGGCGGCTGCGGACGGAGCCGGGCGCGCTGGAAGGGGCCGCGGCGGCCATGGTGGCGGACGGGTCCGGCGAGCTCTACACCAAGTCCTCGGCCCAGGCCCTGGCCCTGGCCTGCTCCATGGCGGGGGCCTGTCTCCCCGGCAGGGCGCTGGTGGAGGCCACGGGCTCTCTCTACAACCACCATATCCAGGCGGCCAACCGGGGCCTGAGCTGGGAGGAGACCTATTTCCGCCGGGTGGAGGAGCTGGCCGCCCGGCTGGAGACCTTCGCGCCGCCCCGGTTCGACCGGCCCCGGGTGCTGATGCTCCATGCCTCGGACCAGCGGCGGTCCAATACCCTGGCCCTGGGACGGGCCGTTCTCGAGCGGCTGTCGGATCGCTGTGACGTCCGGGAAATCGGGCTGCTCAACGGCACGGTCCACGACTGCCGGGGCTGCGGCTACCACCAGTGCCTCCACTTCGCCCAGAACAGCACCTGCTTCTACGGCGGGCCCCTGTCCGAGGAGGTCTTCCCGGCGATTCTGGAGAGCGACCTGCTGCTGTTCCTCTGCCCCAACTACAACGACGCCCTGGGGGCCAATCTGGTGGCCCTCATCAACCGGATGACCGGCCTGGTGGTCCAGCAGGACCTGGGGGCCAAGTACGTGGCCGGGGTGGTGGCCTCGGGCTATTCCGGCGGCGACCTGGTGGCACGGCAGCTGCTGGGGGCCATGTGTCTCAACCGGGGCCTGATTTTGCCGCCCCGGGCCCTGCTGCTGGAGACGGCCCATGACCCCGGCGACGCCCTCCGGGCCCTCGGCATCGCCCGGCGGCTGGACGAATTTTCCGCCGGACTGAGCAAGATCGTGGGTTCCGGGGAAAAGCTGGCGTAAAACCACCTGTTTCTGCGGAAAAACTGGCAGAACCACCGGGAATCTGCGCGACCAATCGGAATGGGTTTCGGTATTTCTCACAAATTCCCCCGCCATTTTCCCGTGCCGCATTGGAAATATGCGATAAATTGCATGAACTCGGAAAAACTAGTTGCAATTCACAATTTTTTGGCCTAAAATATTCAAAGGAAAGAAGGACGCTGGATAGAATGCTGAACATTGTGCTCGTGGAGCCGGAAATTCCGGCCAACACCGGCAACATTGCCAGAACCTGCGCCGCCACCGGCAGCGTGCTCCATCTGATCAAGCCCCTGGGGTTTGATATCTCGGACAAGGCGGTCAAGCGGGCGGGGCTGGATTACTGGCACCTGGTGGATGTGAAGGTCTATGAAAGCTGGGAGGATTTCCTCGCCCGTACCGGCGCGGAGGACTTTTGGCTCTTCTCCACCAAGGCACCCCGGTCCTATGCCGAGGCGGCATTTGCACCGGACTGTTACCTGGTGTTCGGCAAGGAAACCCGCGGGCTTCCCGAGACACTTCTGGCCCGGCACGCCCAGCGATGCCTGCGCATTCCCATCCGGGCAGAGGCCCGGAGCCTGAACCTCAGCAACTCTGTGGCCGTGGCGGTCTTCGAGGCCCTGCGGCAGCTGGAGTTCCCGCACCTCTTGGGCGAGGGCTCCATGACTTCCTGGTAAAAAATCCATGACGTTTTTTGAGGAGGCAACCATCATGAACTACAACAAGAAATCCGTGGAAGATATTGATGTTTCCGGCAAGCGCGTACTGTGCCGCTGCGACTTCAATGTTCCCATCAAGGGCGGCGTCATCACCAGCGACAAGCGTATCGTGGCCGCTCTGCCCACCATCGAGTACCTGGTCAAGCACGGCGCCAAGGTCATCCTCTGCTCCCACATGGGCAAGCCCAAGGGTGAGTACAAGCCCGAGCTGAGCCTGCAGGTCGTGGCCGACCGTCTGAGCGAGCTCCTGGGCCAGACCGTCATCATGGCCAAGGACGTGGCCGGCGAGGACGCCCAGGCCAAGGCCGCCGCCCTCCAGGACGGTCAGGTCATGCTGCTGGAGAACACCCGCTTTGAGAAGGGCGAGACCAAGAACGACCCCGAGCTCAGCAAGAAGCTGGCTTCCCTGGCCGATATCTTCGTCAACGACGCCTTCGGCACCGCCCATCGCGCCCACTCCTCCACCGCCGGTGTGGCCGACTATCTGCCCGCCGTCTGCGGCTACCTGATCCAGAAGGAAATCGGCATCATGGGCAAGGCCCTGGCCGATCCCGAGCGGCCCTTCGTCGCCATCCTCGGCGGCGCCAAGGTCTCCGACAAGCTCAACGTCATCAATAACCTCCTCGAGAAGGTGGATACCCTCATCATCGGCGGCGGCATGGCCTATACCTTCCTGGCCGCCAAGGGCTACTCCGTCGGCTCCTCCCTGCTGGACAACGAGAAGATCGACTACTGCAAGGAAATGATGGCCAAGGCCGAGGCCAAGGGCGTCAAGCTCCTGCTGCCCGTGGATACTTACGTGGGCGCTTCCTTCCCCAACCCCATTGACGCCGAGATCGAAGTGAAGAACGTGGCCGCCGACGCCATGCCCGAGGGCATGATGGGCCTGGATATCGGCGACGAGACCCGCAAGCTCTTTGCCGAGGCCGCCAAGTCCGCCAAGACCGTCGTCTGGAACGGCCCCATGGGCGTGTTCGAGAACCCCACCCTGGCCCAGGGCACCATCGCCGTGGCCAAGGCTCTGGCTGAGTCCGACGCCGTGACCATCGTCGGCGGCGGCGACAGCGCGGCTGCCTGCGAGCAGCTGGGCTTCGCCGACAAGATCACCCACATCTCCACCGGCGGCGGCGCTTCCCTGGAGTTCCTGGAAGGCCTGGAGCTGCCCGGCATCGCCTGCCTGCAGGATAAGTAAAAAGCCGCAGCGTTTTGCCGGGGCGGTTTCCCGACCCGCTGCCCTGCCGGGCAGCTCCCGGGGTCCCCGCGCAAAGGCGGAGCCTTTGGGTGGGGAAAGGCGGAGAAACGGAGCGAAAGAGCGCTGCCCCTTTGGGGCGGCGCGATGGATGCGGAGTCTTCGACGCCGCGCCTGGCATCGCCTGCCTGCAGGATAAGTAAGAAGATCCATCAAATTTTAAAATAGATTATAGTATAGGAGACCAAGCCCCATGAACAGAAAGTATCGCAAGACGGTCATTGCCGCCAACTGGAAGATGAACAAGACTCCCTCTGACACCAAGGCCTTTATGACCGAGTTCAAGGCCATGATGCCCAAGGGCCGCTGGTGCGATGTGGCCATTTGCGTGCCCGCCGTCTGCATCCCTGCCGCCGTCCGCGCCATGCGGGAGACCCGCGTGGGCATCGGCGCTGAGAACTGCAACGCCAACGCTTCCGGCGCTTACACCGGTGAGATTGCCACCAACATGCTGGTGGACGCCGGCTGCAAGTACGTCATCATCGGCCACTCCGAGCGCCGCGCCATGGGCGAGACCGACGCCGAGGTCAATGCCAAGGTCCAGGCTGCTCTGGCCGCTGAGCTGATCCCCATCCTCTGCGTGGGCGAGTCCCTGGAGCAGCGGGAAATCGGCATCACCGAGGAGTGGATCACCATGCAGATCAAGGCCGCCCTCAACGGCGTGGCCGAGGAGAAGATCCGCAAGATCATCATTGCCTACGAGCCCATCTGGGCCATCGGCACCGGCAAGACCGCTACCCCCGAGCAGGCCGAGGAGGTCTGCGAGCACATCCGCACCGTGATCCGGAAGCTCTACGGCGCCAAGATCGCCCGGGCTACCTCCATCCTCTACGGCGGTTCCATGAACGAGAAGAACGCCTTCGAGCTGCTGGCCCAGCCCGACATCGACGGCGGCCTCATCGGCGGCGCTTCCCTGGTCCCCGAGAAGTTTGTCAAGATCATCGAAGCTGCCAACCAGCCCACCGTGTAATCCCGCTTTGCAAATGAACACCGGTCGCCCAACAGGGCGGCCGGTGTTTGCGTTGTCCGTGTTATTTGTAGGGGCCGATGTGGGCATCGGCCCACCCAAAGCCTCCCCTTGGTGACCAAGGGGAGGTGGCACGGCGAAGCCGTGACGGAGGGGATCAGAGCCGGCAGTGACCGGAGGCCTACAATCCCTCAGTCACGCTGCGCGTGACAGCTCCCTTTGCACAAGGGAGCCTGCCCTCTCAGGCATCGGGGCTGGCAGCGTTCGGCGGGGGTGCGGCGCGGGTGGATATCTACGGTGTGTGCGTTCACCGGGGGTGCATCCGACACGGCGGTGCGGTGCGGGCGGGCATCAAGCCCGCCCCTACGCCACGCTTTCGGTTTTCTCGTAGGGGCGGCCTGTATGGCCGCTCGGACCGGGTTCCGATTCCTGCCAAGGTACGATGGTTCCACCGCCGTAGGGGCGCATTGTATATGCGCCCATGCCGCACCGCCGGGATCACCGGGCCTGCGTCCGACATTGCTGGCCTGCCAGGGCGGATATATAATCCGCCCCTACGATGTGTGCGTCCGGCGATGGTGCATCCGACACGGCCGCCCGCAACCGGGTCCCGATTTCTGCCGGGTACGATGGTTCAATGGTCGGACTTCAGGCCTGCGCCGCACATGGTCAGGAGGCTGTCGGGGGTTTTGCCGTGGGTGTCGCAGTAGTGCCAGTAGGCGGCCAGATTGGCGGCGGTGGTGTGTTCGCAGTAGATTCCCCGGCGGGCCAGGTAGGAACGGGCCTCCAGAATCCGGTCCTCGGGGACTGTCACCAGGTCCATGTCGTAGCGGTAAATGGCCTCGAGAATCTCCCGGCCCCGCATGGGTACACCGATGGCGATGCCTTCGGCCATGGTGGGCGTGGGCGTCACCGGGGCGGGGTCGGGGCTGTGGACCGCCGCGGCCTTCACAAAGGGGTCGCACCGCTCGCTCTGGATGGCGATGACCTTCGGGAAATGGTCGATGCAGCCCGCCGCCAGCAGCTCCTCCAGCGCCAGCACCACGCCCAGGAACAGAGTCCCGTTGCCCAGGGGCACAAAGAGATGCGCCGGAATCCGGCCCAGCTGCTCATAGACCTCATAGAGATACGTCTTGGTCCCCTGGTAGAAGAAGGGGTTATAGACGTGATTGGCGTAGTATTTTCCCTCCTGCTCCACCTGGGCCCGGCAGACGTCGGCGCAGTGGTCCCGGCTGCCGGGAACCACATGGGCTGTGGCCCCATGGGCCTGGATCATGGCGATCTTGCCCGGCGACGTACCCTCGGGGACGTAGATATCGCAGGCGATGCCGCACCGGCCGCAGTAGGCCGCCACGCTGTTGCCGGCGTTGCCGCTGCTGTCCTGGACGGCGGCTTCCACGCCGATGGATTTCATATGGGCCACCAGCACCGCCGCGCCCCGGTCCTTGAAGGAGAGGGTGGGCATATAGTAGTCCATTTTCAGCAGCACGTCTTGGTCCAGCGGGACCAGGGGCGTCATGCCCTCGCCCAGGGTCACGTCCCGCCAGGTATCGCCGGTCAGAGGCAGAAAGCGGCGGTAGCGGAACAGACCCCAGACCGACCGGTCTATCAGGTCCAGATCAAAGGCCGGAGGCGTATAGTCCAGCTGCCAAAGGCCGCCGCATGAGCAGTGTGAGGCGCGGGTGTCCACAGGCGCGGTGGCTCCGCAGCGGGTGCATCGGAAATTCATCGCAGTCCCTCCTGGTGATGGTTTACAAAAATCATAGGGCAGACGAAGGAAAATGTCAAGAAAATTCACAAATACCCCGTGGTCAAAGGGCGGCAGTTGCGCTATACTAGAGGTATCTTACCAAGAGAGGAGCATTGCCATGAAGCTGACATTTCTGGGCGCGGCCCATGAGGTCACCGGCTCACGGACGCTGCTGACCGCGGCGGGGCGCCAGATTCTCATCGACTACGGCATGGAGCAGGGCGTTGATCTCTATGAGAACCCAACGCTGCCGCTGGCCGCCGGGGAAATCGACTGCGTGCTGCTGACCCACGCTCATATCGACCACTCCGGCATGATACCGGCCCTGGTGAAGCAGGGCTTCCACGGCGCCATCTACGCCACCGAGGCCACCACCAAGCTCTGCGGCATCATGCTCCTGGACTCGGCCCATATCCAGGAGTCTGAAGCCCAGTGGCGCAACCGCAAGGCCCAGCGTTCCGGCGCGGACCCGGTGGAGCCGATCTATACCGTGGCCGACGCCCAGGCGGCCCTGCGGCTGTTCCGGCCCTGCACCTACGGCCCCACCTATCCCATTCTCAACGGCATTTCGATTTCCTTCCAGGACGCCGGACACCTGCTGGGCTCGGCCAGCATCACCGTGACCGTGACCGAGGGGGAGAAGACTGAGACGCTGCTCTTCTCCGGCGACCTGGGCAATGTGGACCGGCCCCTGATCCGCGACCCCCAGCTGCCCAAGGGGGCCGACTATGTGATGATCGAATCCACCTACGGCGACCGGCTCCACGGCTCCCGGGCGGACTACGCCGGGCAGCTGACCCGGATTCTCCAGGAGACCCTGGACCGGGGCGGCAACCTGGTGATCCCGGCCTTCTCCGTGGGCCGTACCCAGGAGCTGCTGTTTCTGCTGCGGGAGATCAAGCAGCAGGGCTTAATCAAGGGCCACGACGGCTTCCCGGTCTATGTGGACTCGCCGCTCTCGGTGGAGGCCACCAACATCTACTCCGGCGGCATGATGGAGTACTACGACCAGGAGACCCTGGACCTGCTGGCGGCGGGCATCGATCCCATCCACTTCCCGGGCCTGCGGACCTCCATCACCAGTCAGGACTCCATGAATATCAATCTGGACCCGGAGCCCAAGGTCATTCTCTCGGCCAGCGGCATGTGCGAGGCGGGCCGGATTCGCCACCACCTGAAGCACAACCTCTGGCGGCCCCAGAGTACCATCCTCTTCGTGGGCTATCAGTCCGAGGGGACCCTGGGCCGGAAGCTGCTGAACGGCGCTTCCTCGGTCAAGCTCTTCGGCGAGGAAATCCAGGTTAACGCCAAGATCGAGCAGATGGACGGCATCAGCGGCCACGCCGACCAGAGTATGCTGCTCAAGTGGCTCTCGGCCATGACCTACAAGCCGAAGAAGGTCTTCGTCAACCACGGCGACGATACGGTCACCGACACCTTCGCGGCGCTGATTCGGGAGAAGCTCTCCATGGACGCTGAGGCCCCCTACAACGGCAGCGCCTTCGACCTGGGGGCCATGCAGTGGGTCAGCATGGGCTTCCGGACCAAGGTGGAGAAGCGGAAGGTCTCGGTGCGGACCAACGCCGTATTCCAGCGGCTCTACCAGGCCGGCCGCCGGCTGCTCAACGTCATCGAGAAGAACCGCGGCCTGGCCAACCGGGAGCTGGCCAAGTTCGCCGACCAGGTCACCGCCCTGTGCGACAAGTGGGACCGGTAGCCGGTCAAGATAGACAGATAAACCCCCGCAGCGTGCCGAAAGACTGCTTCGACACGCTGCGGGGGTTTGCGCCGGAGCCCGAGCTGTGGTATGATAAAGGCAGCACCGCACAATTTGGCAAGAGCATTCGGCCAAAGATTTTGCCTCATACGAAAGTTATAAAAGGGCGGGAATACTGTATGTATTTCCCCCTTTTATAACTGCACGGATGGGGCAAAAGATTGGGC
>DVFN01000125.1 GCA_018713205.1 Candidatus Avoscillospira stercorigallinarum
CCCAGCGTGTCGAAAAAGTCTTTTCGCCACGCTGGGCGTATTTTTAAACTTTCTAAAAAGTTTAAAAATACGTGTCGATTGAACGCGAAGGGGGCTTTTTGCCCCCTTCACACTTCCCCCGCTGCTCTGTCACATCAGCTTTCAGCGAGGTTTTTTGACAGTCTGAGGGCGGATATATAATCCGCCCCTACGTCCTCCCCGCTGTAGGGGCGCATTGTATATGCGCCCGAACCGCATCAAATTCAAACGAATCTCCTATGAAATGAGGGTTTTCAATGGAACAGATTTCCGGCGGCGTCTGCGCCGCGCAGGGCTTTACGGCCGCGGGCGTACACTGCGGCATCCGCAAGAATAAGGACAAGCGCGATCTGGCGCTGATTTACTCCCAGGTCCCGGCCTCGGCGGCCAGCGTCTACACCTCCAACCTGGTCAAGGGCGCGCCGCTGACCGTGACCAAGGCCCATCTGGCCGACGGCGTGGCCCAGGCCATCGTCTGCAACAGCGGCAACGCCAACACCTGCAATGCCGACGGCATCCAGGTGGCCCAGGAGATGTGCCGTCTCACCGGCGCGGCCCTGGGCATCGATCCCCACAACGTGGTAGTTGCCTCCACCGGCGTAATCGGCCAGCGGCTGGACGTCGCGCCCATCGCGGCCGCCATGCCCCAGCTGGTCTCCGAGCTGGGCGACCACAGCGAAGAGGCCGCCGAGGCCATTATGACCACCGACACCATGCTCAAGGAGGTGGCCGTCTCCTTTGAAATTGGCGGCAAGACCTGCAAGCTGGGCGGCATCGCCAAGGGCTCGGGCATGATCCACCCCGATCTGGCCACCATGCTGGTCTTCCTGACCACCGACTGCGCCATCGCCCCGGCCATGCTGGAGAAGGCGCTGAAGCTGGACGTGGCCAAGACCTTCAACATGGTCTCGGTGGACGGCGACACCTCCACCAACGATATGGTGACCATTCTGGCCAACGGCATGGCGGGCAACGCCCCGATCACCGCCGAGGGACCCGATTTTGCGGCCTTTATGGAGGCCCTGAACTCCGTGACGTTGTTCCTCTGCCGGTGCATCGCCGGTGACGGCGAGGGCGCGACCAAGCTGCTGGAGTGCCGGGTCACCGGGGCCAAGACCGAGGCCGACGCCAAGACCATCGCCAAGAGCATTATCTGCTCCTCTCTGACCAAGGCCGCCATGTTCGGCGCGGACGCCAACTGGGGCCGGGTGCTCTGCGCCATCGGCTATTCCGGCGCGGCGGTGGATGTGAGCCGGGTGGACGTCAGCTTCGCCTCCTGCCGGGGCCAGATTCTGGTCTGCCAGAACGGCGCGGGCGTGGACTTCTCCGAGGAGTTCGCCAAGGAGATTCTGCTGGAGGATTCCATCGATATCGTCGTGACGCTGCACGACGGCGAAGCCGCCGCCACGGCCTGGGGCTGTGATCTGACCTATGACTATGTGAAGATCAACGGCGACTACCGGACCTGAGGGAGGCTGCGACATGGACGTATCCAATCAGCACCGGGCGGAAATTCTGGTCGAAGCCCTGCCCTATATCCGGAAATACAACAATAAGGTTCTGGTCATCAAATACGGCGGCAACGCCATGATTAACGAGACGCTCAAGCAGCAGGTCATGGAGGACGTGGCCCTGCTGCACCTGATCGGCGTCAAGGTGGTGCTGGTCCACGGCGGCGGTCCGGAGATCTCCGACACGCTCCGCCGCATCGGCAAGGAGGCCGCCTTTGTAGACGGCCTGCGGGTGACGGACCGGGAGACCGTGGAAGTGGTCCAGATGGTCCTGGCCGGAAAGATCAACAAGACCCTGGTCAAGCTCCTGGAGGCCAAGGGCGGCAAGGCCATGGGTATCAGCGGCATCGACGGCCATATGCTCATGGCCCAGGTCAAGGACGAGCGCCTGGGCTACGTGGGGGAGATCACCTCCGTCAACGCCCAGCCCATTCTGGATCTGCTGGAGAAGGACTATATTCCGGTGATTTCCACCGTGGGCTGCGACCTGGAGGGCAACACCTATAATATCAACGCCGACACCGCCGCGGCCCATATCGCCGGGGCGCTCCGGGCGGAGCGGCTCATTACCATGACGGATATCACCGGCGTGATGATGGACCCCCACGACCCCGAGTCCCTGATTCCCTGCATTGACGTCACCGACGCCAAGCAGCTGATGGAGCAGGGCGTCATCTCCGGCGGCATGATCCCCAAGCTGGAGTGCTGCATGGACGCTATCGCCTGCGGCGTCCACAAGGTCATCATTCTCGACGGCCGGGTGCCCCACGCCATTCTAATGGAGGTTCTGACCAACGAAGGCGCCGGCACCATGGTGGTGGGCAATAAATACGACAAATAGGCCCGGAAAGGAGCTTTTCCCATGGATATCAAAACCCTGGACCACCAGTATGTGGCCAATACCTACAAGCGCTTCCCGGTGGAGATCGTCTCCGGCCACGGCTCCGTGGTCACGGACCGGGACGGCAAGGACTATATCGATCTGGGCACCGGCATCGCCGTCAACGCCTTCGGCATGGGCGACGCCCAGTGGCAGGAGGCGGTCATCGACCAGATCCACAAGTTCCAGCACACCTCCAATCTCTACTATACCGAGCCCTGTGCCCGGCTGGCCCAGCTGCTCTGTGAGAAGACCGGCATGAAGAAGGTCTTCTTCTCCAACTCCGGCGCGGAGGCCAACGAGTGCGCCATCAAGGTAGCGCGGAAGTACGCCGCCGAGAAGAAGGGGCCCGACTACTATACCATTCTGACGCTGGAGCACTCCTTCCACGGCCGGACCCTGACGACCCTGGCCGCCACCGGGCAGGACGAGTTCCACAAGGACTTCCAGCCGCTGACCCCGGGCTTTGTCCACGCCAAGGTCAACGATCTGGCCGATGTCCTGGAGAAGGCCCGGACCCACAAGCTGGCGGGCATCCTCATCGAAGTGGTCCAGGGCGAGGGCGGCGTCATCAAGCTGGACGAGGATTTCGTGCAGGGCATCGCCCAGCTGTGCCGGGAGCAGGATATCGTGCTGATGTGCGACGAAGTCCAGGTGGGTAACGGCCGCAGCGGCTATCTCTACGGCTATATGCACTATGGCATCCAGCCCGACGTGTTCACCACGGCCAAGGGCCTGTGTGCCGGACTGCCTCTGGGCGCGACGGTGCTGGGTGAGAAGGTGGAAACGGTGCTGGGCTATGGCGACAACGGCTCCACCTTCGGCGGCAACCCCATCTGCTGCGCCGGCGCCATCAGCACTCTGAGCCGCATGGACGAGGCCCTGCTGGCCGGAGTCCGGGAACGGTCGGAGCGGATCGTCAGCGCTCTCACCGGCAAGAAGGGCGTCAAGTCCGTCTCCGGCCTGGGCCTGCTGCTGGGCATCGACCCCGAGCGGGATTGCGGCACGGTCATCAACGAGTGCCTGGAGGAAGGCGTCCTGGTCCTCAGCGCCCACGGCAAGGTCCGGCTGCTGCCTGCCTTGAACATCCCCCTGGACCAGCTGGACCAGGCTCTGGCCGTCCTGGTGGACGTCCTGGGCCGGTAAGGGAAATATAAAACAGCGCACAGGCGTCAAGCCTATGCGCTGTTTTTTTGCGGCCCCAACATGCACACCATCGACGCGGTCCGTAGGGCGGGGTGCCCACACCCCGCCAAACCAGGCCGCCGGAATTGCCAGGCTTTCGTTTTACAACGTTCGGCGGGGGTTCGGCAGGAATCGGAAGCCCGTTCGGGCGGCCATTAAGGCCGCCCCTACATGCACGCGCCGCCGTTGCCCGTTGTAGGGGCGCATTGTATATGCGCCCGGACCGCACCGCCGGAACCGCCAGCCCCCCGGTCATCAGGGCCCGGTCATGGCGGCATGTGGGCATGCCGCCCTACGGCGTTCGGCGAAGGTGCGGTAGCAATCGCCGGCATTTTCGGGCGGATATAAAATCCACCTCTACAGGCGCACAGGCTGCCCTTTCCCGTTGTAGGGGCGGGCTTTATGCCGCACTGGGCTTGCGGTCATCGCCGCCCCTACGCCTACTTATGATGCTTTAGTAGGGGACGGACCCGATGTCCGCCCCCACTAAAGCTGCGCTCGCGATCACTTCGAGCTGGTATTTTAATGGTGATTGCCGTTGTGATGGCCCTCGCACTCGTATTCGAGGATGGCGCCGGTGGCGCAGTCCACCTTATACTCGTGTTCGGAGCCGTTGCAGTAGAACTCAATCTCATAGACCGCCAGGCCGTCGTCGTAGTCCAGCTTCGCCTTGGAGAAGGCGGCCTGATCGGCGGTGCAGCCGGCGTGGTTCAGGCAGATGGTCTTGGCCTGCTCCAGGTCCACGGCGGTACCGGCGGCGCCGTAGCCGTTTCCGGTCCCATCACAGACGCCGTCGTTGTCGCAGTTGCGGTGGTTGTCGTGGTCGCAGGCCTCCACGTCCTTGGAGCGGACGGCGCAGGTCTCGCCATAGATCTCGTAGTCATATTCCCAGCCGTTGCAGCAGAACTCAATCTCGTAGCAGAGCACGCCGTCATCGTAGTCGGCTTCGCACTTGCTCAGATAGACCTGGTCCTCGGTGAAGCCCGCATCAGCCAGGGCCGCGGCCTTGGCTGCCTCCATTCCGGTAGCGGCAGGGGCGGAACCGGCGGTATCGCTGCCCGCGGGGACGGGATCGGGCTCCGTTGCCGGGGTGGTGTCCTGGGTAGGCGCGGCGGAGAAGGTCTCCTTGCTTCTGGAGTAGACGCTGCCGGTGGCGGCGTTGATCTCATACTCATACTTGGCGTCGGCGGTATAGAAGTCCACATCGTAGAGGGCCAGACCGTCGTCATAGTCCAGCTTGCCCTCGGTGAAGGTGGCGTCGGCAGCGGCCACACCGGCGTCGGTCAGGGCCGCGGTCTGGGCCTCCTCCAGGGTGATCTGGTCGGGAGTCGCCACGTTGGAGCCGTTGGCGGAGATCAGCTTCGTCTCCTTCTTGACCACGGTGCCGTCGCTGGCCTTGATCCAATACGCATACTCGGTTCCGTCGGCGATGAACTCCACCTCGTAGACGAACTGGCCCCGCTCGAAATCGAACTCGGTGTGATCCACATAGGCTGCGGCGGGATCGACGCCGGCGTCGGCGAAGGCGAAGTTCTGGGCGGCAGCCACGCCGATGGAGGTATTCTCCGCGACGGTGCTGGCGGCGAAGGCGGTGCCGGTGCCCAGCACCAGCAGGCAGCCGGCGATGACGGCGCAGCTGACGGCGGCCTTCTTAGGGGTGTTGAACCATTCCTTTATTTTCTTCATAACAATCTTCCTTTCTAAAATCGCCTGCGGCGTTGTTCCTTTGTTGTGTCTTCAGTATATCCGGTGAAGATTAGAGGAACATTAGCGCGGCAAATTTTTTTCCGGGAGAAAGAAGGTAAAGGTACTCCCCTGGCCCGGGGCGCTCTCCAGGCGGATCTCGCCGCCGTGGAACCGGGCGATTTCCTGGACCATGGAGAGGCCCAGGCCGGTGCCCGCGCCGGACCGGGAGCTGTCGGACTGGTAGAACCGGCGGAAGATCTTCTCCTGCTCCTCCGGCGCGATGCCGATGCCGTCGTCGGCCACGGCCAGCTCAATTCCGCCGCCGGTCCGGCCGAGGCTGACCCGGATATGGCCGCCGGGCCTGCCGTAGCGGTAGGCGTTGCTGATCAGGTTGGTCAGCATGCGGCTCAGCAGGTCCCGGTTGCCCCGGACGGCGATACCCGGCTCCACCTCCCAGGTGAGCGCAATATCCTGGTCGCGGATCAGGGCCATATCGGCGCAGATCGATTCGGTCAGGCCGCTCAAGTCCGTGGCCTCCAGGGGATAGCGCTCGGCATGCATCTCCAGGCGGGTGAAGTCCAGCATATCGTTGATGAGCTTGGTCATTTTCCGGCCCTGACGCTGGATGACCTCCAGGGCCTCCACATACTCCGCGGCGCTCTGGGGCTCCTCCAGGCTCAGCTCGCACTGGGCCATGATGACGCTCATGGGGGTGCGCAGCTCGTGGGAGGCGTCGGAGGTGAACTGCTGCTCGGTCTGGAAGGCGTGGTCCAGCCGCTCAAACATCTGGTTAAAGCTCCGGGCCAGCCGGTGGACCTCGTCGTCGCCCTTGCCCACCTCGATGCGGAGCTTCAAATCGCCGCCCCGGTGGATTTGGGCCGCCGACTCGGAGAGCTGCTGGATAGGCCGGAGCATCCGGCGGGCGATGAGATAGCCGCCGACCACGGCCGCCAGCACCAGCAGCGGCAGCACCACCAGGGAGAGCCGGGAGATATTGGTCAGCTGCACCTGGCCCTGGACCTCGGAGGTCACGCCCCGGAGCCACAGATCCTCCATCCCCTCCTGGACGGGCTTGGCGTCGTAGACGTAGTACTTGACGCCGTCCACGGAGACGGTCTGGAGCTGGCCGTCGGCAAATTCCAGACCGGCGGTGGCCCAGGCGATGGGGTTTTCGCCGTAGAGCAGGCCGCCGGACGCCTGGTAGAGGGCGGTATAGACCTGGTTGACCTCGTCGAGGAAGGCGTCGTCCACCTCCAGGAAGCCGCCGCCGTAGCGGACGAAGTGATTGGGGGTGTCCTGGAGGTCCTCGTCCTCGATGCGGGCGTGGTACTCCACCTCCACCACATTGCGGCTGACGGTCTCCACCAGGTTGTCGCGGATGGACTTCTGGAGGACCTGCCGCCCGGCGGCGAAGACGATTCCGTAGGTCAGCCCCACCACCAGCACCAGCGCAACGGCAAACCAGAGGGTGATCTTGGCCCGGATGGACAGCTTTTCCATGGACTACTTCTCCTCTTTGAGCATATACCCCCGGCCCCGGACCGTCTGAATCAGCTTCTTCTCCCGGCCCTCGTCCAGCTTTTTCCGGAGATAGCTGATATAGACGTCCACCACATTGGTGCCGCCCTCATAGTCCAGGTTCCAGATATGGTTTTCGATCTTCTCCCGGGAGAGGATGATGCCCTGGTTGTGCATCAAATACTCCAGCAGGGCGTACTCCTTGGCCGAGAGCGTCACCTCCCGCCCGGCCCGGCGGACCACCTGGGTCTTGGTGTCCAGGGTGATATCGGCGATGGTCAGCAGATTATCCGCCGCGCCGAAGGAGGTCCGGGTCATGGCGCGGATTCGGGCCAGCAGCTCGTCGAAGGAGAAGGGCTTAATCAGATAGTCATTGGCGCCGCTGTCCAGGCCCTTGACCCGGTCGGACACGGCGTCCCGGGCCGTCAGGAACAGCACCGGCGTGGTCTTCCCGGCGTCCCGGATGGCCCGGAGCACCGCAAAGCCGTCGGCCTTGGGCATCATAATGTCGAGAATCACCGCGTCGTAGTCGGTATAGGCCAGCACGTCGATGGCCTCCTGGCCGTCGAAAAAGCTGTCCACGCTGTATCCCGACGAGGTGAGTTTCTTGGTGATAATTCGATTGAGGTCCCGTTCGTCCTCTGCCAACAGCAGCCGCATGGGACACGCCTCCTTTCCATTGTGCCACCTGACGGTTCAGGCGGCGGGCGAAAATGCCTCTCAGGATAGCTTACCACGGAATGATGAGACCAACATTAGAAGATGAACCCCCATTCCGCGCAGATATGATGCGGCGGTCCGGAATTCGGGCTAGGCAACAGGAAAAGACGAATTCGGAGGTACCGCAAGGCGGCACCTCCGTGAATGTTATTCCCTTTCGCGGATCACGGCGTTGGGGTCCGTGCAGGTCAGGACGCCGTTCTCGGGCCAGATGGAGTCAATGCCCCGGGCGGTCAGCGCCTCCAGAGCCGCCTGGTCCCAGGAATCGGCCACGTAGAGGGGCGCGACGGTCAGCAAAATCTCGGCGCAGCCCAGCGTCTCGCTGTAGGAGACCAGGTTGGGCACGGCGGATTTGCACTGGCCGTCGGCGGGGTCCGCCATGGCGCTGGTGATGCCGCCGGTCTCATAGGCCCGGTAGTGCCAGCTGTCCTGGTCGCTGAGGGGGTAGTCCCGGAGGAAGACCAGGCTCATGGGGGTGTCATACTCCAGCACCGCGGGGATCTCGACGGAGCTCCCCTGCCGGTCGAACAGGTTGAGGCTGTAGGCCATGCCCCGGTCGTCCAGGTTCCGGGTGAAGCCGTCATAGCTGGCCAGATAGCCGTGGGTCCAGCCGGCCTCCCGCAGGGTATCGGCCAGATAGTCCACCACAAAGGCGTAGCGCATCCAGCCGAAATCCACCCAATCCACAATGCCGTTCTCCTCGGAGAAGGATTGGCAGGCCTCGGAGAGGATCAGCCGCGCCTGGTGATCGCCCAAAAGCTCCAGGGAAATCTGCGCCGGGTCGGCGGCATAGGCCGCTGCCTGGGCCGCATACGCCCGCTGGGTCTCGTCCAGAGTCGGATCGTAGCGGGCGGCCTCGGCGTCGCTCTCGGCCAGGAAGACCCGGTCATATTCCTCGTAGACCGGCCCCAGGAAGATATGCCGGTCCCCGGCCTCCACGGCCTGGGTCAGGGCATCGTAGAGAAAGGGGTCCAGGGTCACGGTCTCGCCGGGATGGGCGTTCAAATAGGCCAGCGTCCCCTCCCCCTGGTCCTCCAGGGCCAGAAACACCTGGGCCATGGTCTCGGAGTAGAGGGCGCGGAGACTCCGGTAGGCGGCAGTGGCGCCGCCGCCCAGATCGGAGAAGTCATAGTGGAACTGAATGTCCCCGGCATAGCTGGGGCCGTCGATTTCCGGCTCCACCAGCTGCCAGCCGGGCTCGGTGGCGACCAGGCTTTGGACGCCGTAGACGATGGCGGCGATGCCGATGGCCAGAAACACCACAGCCAGCACCAGCCGAAGCGTCCGATGGCGGTCCGATATCTCGATCTTCCAGATCTTCGGATAGCCGGGCCGCCGGTCGCTGTGCTTGGCCATCCGCTACAGCGTGGCCGACAGGAGCAGCAGCAGGAAGAGCAGCACCAGCACACCGAAGGTGATGATGCCCGCCAGCGCGCCCTTGCGGCACATCTTGAAGTTGCGGATATAGTTGCACTTTCGGAAGATCAGCGCGGCGATAAAGCCGGGAATCGGCAGGAAGAAGGACAGGATGCCCAGCCACTTATTGCCGGTATCGTGGATGGGATGGTCCAGGATATAGTCGCCGGAGGGGATGGACTCCTCCACGGCGGCGCGGTTTTCCTCGGCGGGGGCGTCGGGGTCCAGGATGGTGACGGACTTGAGCTTGACGCCCTTCTCGCGGATGGCCTTGTATTCCTCGATCTCCTTGGCATTGCCGTAGACATAGTGGTTATGGCCGATGCAGGTGAGGCTGGGCTTGTCCTCGGAGTAGTCATGGACCGAGGGATCATAAGTGAAGAGCACCTTGTTCTTCTCCAGCTTGGGATCGGGGATGGGGATGGCGGAAATCAGGCTGCGGGTGTAGGGATGCAGCGGGAAGTTGAAGAGCTCCTCCGCGTCGGCAATCTCAACGATGTCGCCCTTGTAGATAACGCCGATGCGGTCAGAGATAAACCGGACGATGGAGAGGTCATGGGCGATGAACAGATAGGTGACGTCCCGTTCCTGCTGGAACTTTTTCAGCAGGTTCAGCACCTGGGCGCGGATGGACACGTCCAGGGCGGAGATGGGCTCGTCGGCGATGACGAGCTCGGGCTCCATGACCATGGCCCGGGCCAAGCCGATGCGCTGGCGCTGGCCGCCGGAGAACTCATGGGGATAGCGGGTCAGATGCTCGGGGAGCAGGCCCACCTCTTCGATGATCTTCTCCACCTTGACCACGCGCTCCTTCTCGCTCTTGAAGAGGTGGAAGTTGTACAGGCCCTCGGAGATGATATAGTCCACGGTGGCGCGCTCGTTGAGGGACGCCGCCGGGTCCTGGAAGACCATCTGGATATTGCGGATGACCTCCCGGTCCAGGCTCCGGGTGGTCTTGCCGGAAATGCGCACGCCCTTATACTGAATTTCGCCGGCGGCGCAGGGATTGACGCGGATGACGGCACGGCCGATGGTGGTCTTGCCGGAGCCGGACTCGCCGACCAGGGAGAAGGTCTCGCCCTTGTAGATGTCGAAGGAGGCGTTCTTGACGGCCCGAACCGCACTGTCGCCCTTGCCGAAGGTGATGTCCACGTTCTTGAGGCTCAGCAGAACCTCCCGGCCGTTCTCATCGATGGGACCGTGTTCCGGCAAGTGCGAAACCTTGGCACTTTCTTTCGCTTTTGTCACAACCGTATCCTCCTCAAATATTGAATGCATCCAGGAGCTTCTCGTGGATATTCTGGATGATCTCAGGCTTTTCCGTCTTCGGCGCCCTGGGGTCCAGGAGCCAGGTCTTGGCGAAGTGGGTCTCGCTGACCTGGAACATGGGCGGCTCCTTGAGGGTGTCGATCTTCAGGCAGTAGGGATTTCTCGGGGCGAAGGAATCGCCCACGATCTTATTATAGAGGGAGGGCGGCGTGCCGGTGATGGAATAGAGCTTGGTGTTGCGCTGGGCCAGCTGGGGCAGGGACGACAGCAGCGCCCAGGTATAGGGGTGCTGGGGCTCGTAGAAGACCTCCTCCACGGTGCCCAGCTCCACCACCTGTCCGGCATAGAGCACGGCCACGCGGTCGGCCACGTTGGCGACCACGCCCAGGTCGTGGGTGATAAAGACGATGGTATAGTGGAACTCCTTCTGCAAATCCTTGATAAGCTTGAGGATCTGGGCCTGGATGGTGACGTCCAGGGCCGTGGTGGGCTCGTCGCAGATCAGGATCTTCGGCTGGCAGGACAGGGCGATGGCGATGACGATACGCTGGCGCATGCCGCCGGAGTACTGGAAGGGGTAGTCGTCAAACCGGGATTCGGCGTTGGGGATGCCGACCTTCTTCATCAGCTCCAGAGCCCGGGCCCGGGCCTCAATCTCGGAGCAGTTCTGGTGCTCGAGAATGACGGAGGTGATCTGCTTGCCGATGGTGATAATCGGGTTCAGGGAGGTCATGGGGTCCTGGAAGACCGTGGCGATCTTGTTGCCGCGGATCTTGACCCAGTCGCGGTTGTCGCGGATCTTGGCCAGGTTCAGGACACAGGTGCCGTGGAGCTTTTCAGGAGTCTCGTCCAGGTACTTGACCCGGAAGGTGACCTCGTCGAAGATGGCATTTCGGACGGCGTCGTCATGGAGGTCCGCGCCCTGCTCCATGGCCTTGTGGAAGCCCCGGAGCAGCTGGCGGAAGTATTTATTCCGCTTCCGGGCGGAGAACCGGCCCACGGAGAGGTAGATCTCCTTGGCCAGAATCACATTGCGGGACTTGGTCTCGTCGGAAATCGGAGCTTCGATCTCCTTGGCATAGCGGCTCTTGAGCTCGGCCATGCGCTTTTCATAGTCAGCCAGATAGGCGGTGTCGTGCTGGAGCTGCTGCTTGTGGGCGGCAATGGTAGCAGCCTTCTCCTTCTCCAGGGTCTTGATCTGGCGGTCCAGGGCGTCGATCTTCGCCTCGGCCTCCTTGATCTGGGCCTTTTCCTTGGAGGAGTCCAGGGTCTGCTTGGTGTTGAAGAGCTCGGTGCGCTGGTAGGCGAGCTCGGCGATCTGACCGTCGAGCTTTTCCTGCTCCTCCTCGCTGAGGGTGCCGCGGTGCTTGCGCTCCAGCTCCAGGGCCTCCATGGCCCGGAAGGTCTCCGCACCGTTTTCCAGCTTGGCATACTCATGGAGCTTTTCCTCGGCGCTGCGGATCATGTGCTTGGCCGTATCGGTCAGCGGCACCACGGTGTCGGCCAGCTCCTCGTCGTGGAAGATGATGGAGCCCTCGCTGATATAGCCGTTGGAGTCGAGCATACCGGCAAAGGTCTTGGTAAACACCGACTTGCCAGAGCCGGACTCGCCGACGATGGCCACGGACTCATCCTCATGGAAGTCCAGGGAAATACCGCGGATGGCGGACAGGGTCCGGCCGCGGACGCGGAAGTTGACGTGCAGGTCCTTGACGGACAGTAACAGTTTACGATTCTCCATGGCGCACCTCTCACATATGGGTTCTGGGGTCGGACGCGTCGCCCAGGTTCTGGCCGACCACGTACAGCACCACGGTGATGATGGAGGCCACGGCCACCGGGCTCCAGAACTCAATCTGCCAGCCGGGGGTCTGCATGGCATTCTGGGACGCCTCGATCAGCTTGCCAAGAGACATTTCGCTCAGGCCCATGCCCAGATAGGAGAGGAAGACCTCGTAGGAAATATAAGAGGGGATCTCCGCCGCGGCCAGAGTCACAATGACCGAGGTCATAAAGGGCAAGATGTTCTTGGCGGCAATGCGGGTGATGGGCGTGCCCAGGCAGCGGGAGGCCAGATTGTACTCCCGGTCGCGGATGATGACCACCTGGGTCCGGATGAAGTAGGCAATGGCAATCCAGCCGGTGACGGTCAGCGCAAAAACCATGGACCAGAAGCTGGCAGCCATAATCAGCACGATGACGGAGATCAGCAGGATATAGGGAATGTTGGCGATGACGTTGTAGACTTCCGTCATGATAATATCCACCTTGCGGCTGAAGCCCCAGATGGCGCCGACCACCACGCCGACGGTCATGTTGATGAGGGCGCAGACCAGAGCCAGAGACACGGAGATACTGGAGCCGTACCAGATGGCGTCAAAGGTAGACTGGCCGGCGGAGCCGGAGCCCAGAATCCAGTGAATATTATGGCCAAACTTGTCCATGGCGACAGACGGGCTCAGATGCTTGGCGGTGGAATCCATCAGGTTGATATAGGGGTCCGCCGAAGCGTCGTAGCCGATGACCGCCGGATAGACATAGGTGAAGATCAGCAGCACGGCCAGAATGGAGAGAAGGATAATGTTGATCTTCTTGCGGAAGAAGACCCGGAACACACTCTGCCAGTAGGAGTAACGGGGGGCGGTGATCTTTTCGGATTCCAGCTCATCGTGGTTCACGGGGGCGAAGAGCTCGTCGTCCGACAGATTGAGATCGCTGAGATTGACACGGTTGTCAGACATACTCGATTACCTCGCTTTCGATGTGAAGGAAATTCTGGGGTCCACCAGGGAGATCAGCACATCGCCCAGGATGATGGACGCGACGGTTAGCACCGCATAGAAGAGCACCATACCCACGATGACGCCGTTATCGTAGGCGTTGATGGCGCGGGTGAGCAAATTGCCGACGCCGGGGACCACGTAGACGCGCTCGGTGATGATCGCGCCGGTCAGGGCCAGCAGGACCGAGGACGGGATACCGTGGACAATGGGGATCATGGCGTTTTTCAGAATATGCTTGGTAAAGATCTGCCGCTCGCTGAGGCCGCCGGACCGGGCGAACTTGACGTAGTCGGAGTTCATCTGGTCGATCATATACCGGCGCAGCCACTTCATCAGGTTGGCAATGGAAGGCAGCGCCAGGGAGATGATCGGCAGTACATACATGAGCCAGGTGGGTCTCTCCATGTCGAAGGTGGTGGGCAGTCCCGCTGCGCCGCCCAGGCTCTTGAACAGGAAGATATAGGCCAGGGACGGCACGGCGGTGATAAAGACGATATACACCGTGCCCAGCTTGTCCAGAAGCTTTTCCTTTCGGAGGGCCATACCGATGCCCAGCGGAATGGCCAACAGATACGAGAGAATGACCGCAATAATGCCCATGGTGAAGGAGTAACCGATCCGGGACATACCAGCCTTGATGGGCGAGACATTGGTGTAGTCATCCACGAAGTTGGCCTGAATGACGGGGGTGCCGCTGGCCAGGGAGCCGGAGGCATAGGAGGCCGAGTGGAGATCATCGGCCGAGGACTCCACCTTGCCGCTGGGATAGGTCACTGTAGAGTAGACGTTGGAGCCCTGGGACTCGGTCATGGTGGTGAAGACGTCGATGCCCTGACGGACCGAGTAGGAAAGGCCCAGATTGATCTTCACCAGGTTCTGGTGGAAGTAAGGGAACTTATCATTGAAGTAGACCAGGTACTTATACTGGGTACCTGTACCCAGTATGGCCGGAGAGAACTTCTCTCCGCCGTAGGCGGGATCGTACCAGGTGAACTCCAGGCCGCGGTCATCGATGTCGTCCAGGACATAGTTGACGTTATCCACGGTGACCAGATCCTTGAAATAGTTGACCAGCCGCAGCAGCACCGGGATGTCCTTATAGGCATAGAGTCGGGGCTCGCCGCCATCCTGATAGCGCTTGGTGTTGCCGCGCATTTTGCCGGGGAGCCGCACCACGGTGTAGCCCTCAGACTCATACTTCTCCGTGAACTGCGCCACATACTGCGCCACCAGCTCACTGTCCTGTTCCGGCTTGTTGGCAAACTTGATGGCCTCATCATAGGCCTCCTGGGTGATTTCATCGTCTCGCAGGAGCTCCTTGAGGTAGTCGCCATAGGGTACATAGTCGAGATACCCGTACTTTTCCCACTGCTGCATCATATAGACTTCTTTTGCATTGCTCTTGACGTGGGTGTAGTTGGAATCAGCGGCGAAGATCAGATTCCGGTCCAGCGCCGAATAGATCATAACCATGACAATTCCTACAACAACGATGATGGAACAGATGCTGCGCAGGATACGGGTTAGTAAATATCTTGTCATAACACATCTCTCGTTTCAGCGTAATAGGCGGTGCGCCGCTGCAAAAGCGGCAATAATTGCTTAAAGCGCTGCCCTCAATTTTCAGAGGGTAAGGCACTCTGAACGCTGAGGTCAGCGCTCTATGCAGGCGGAGGGGCAGTTCATGGGCATAGGGGATGGACCCAAAGGCCCATCCCCTGCCGCAAAGCTGCGATCGGTCTAGCTTAGAAGCGGCGCATCAGAAGACGCCGATCTGCTTGGTCATGTAGCCAACGTAGTCGGGCAGCATGGTGTCCAGATAGCTCTGGGGATCGCCGTAGTCGGGGCTCCAGCCAGAGACGTCGTAGATATCATAGTTGCCCTCGCTGCCAGTGCTGGCGTAGAAGCCGGCATAGTACCAGGCATCGGAGCTGACGCAGTCAACCAGGTTGATGATGACAGCGCCGCCCAGCACAGACTCGACGGACTGCTTCAGAGCGTTGGCACGGTTGCCAAAGGCCTCAGAGCCGGAGAAGTAGGGCAGGTCGAGGTAAATGGGGTTCTCGGCAGAGACTTCCAGACCCTGCTCAGCCAGCTCAGCAATGGCGGTCTCCATGTAAGAAGCAGCAGCCTCGGGGTTGTACCAGCCGTCGAAGGCAGCAGAGGAGCCAATGCCGCCGTCAGCCTCGGGATCCCACACCTTCACGGGGAAGCCGTCGGCATCCAGCTGGGCCTGCACGATGGCGCCGTAGAAGGTGCCGGCGGGGAAGGTCGTGGGCGTGCCGTTGATGTCCACGGTGGTCTCATTCTCCAGGGAGACGAAGGTACCGGGCGTAAAGGTGTTGACCAGAGAGGTGAGCTTCAGCTCCTCACCGGTGGTCTGGGCATTGTAGGCAGCGCGGTCCAGAGACAGCATGAGAGCCAGACGGAAGTTCTGGTTGTACATGGCGATACGGCTGCGGAGGATGTCCTCCTCAGTCTTCTGGGTGGCGCAGGACTGATCGTTGAAGTTGGAGGTGGCGATGCGGTTGACGTTCATAAAGAGGTTGAAGCAGGTGGCGTCGGTGCTGGAGACATAGGCCAGCTCTTCGAACACACCGTCAGCCTTGGCAGCCTCGACAGCGGAAGCGGTCAGGCCGGCGCCGTCCAGCACACCGGACATGGTGTCGTTGTAAGCCTTCAGCGCATCCTCCTGGTCATTGTACAGCCAGGTGATGGACTTGAGGTTGATGTTTTCCGCATTCCAATAGAGGGGGTTGGCGGAGAACACGATGGTGTTGTTGGCGGTGGCGTTGGAGACGACATAGGGGCCGCAGTAGGCGATGTCGTCAGAGGTCTTGCCGTAGGTGTAGTCGGCAGCAGTGTTGTCGAAGTCAGCGCCGAACTTGCCGCCCTTGGACTCATAGTAGGTGCGGCACAGAGGAGCGAACACGCTGTAGCTCAGCATGGTCATGAAGTAGGGAGTGGGCTGGGCCAGGGTGTACTGCACGGTGTAGTCGTCCAGCGCCTTGACGCCGACCTCAGCGAAATCGGTCACGTCGCCGGAGATGTACTCGCTGGCATTGACGATGACGCCCTGCACCAGGTACTCCAGGCCGCCCATGGCGTCGAGCATATGCTGCATACCGGCCACGAAGTCGTCAGCCTTGACCTCGGCGATCTCACGGCCCTGGGAGTCGACCCACTTCGCACCCTGACGCAGATGGAAGGTGTAGGTCAGGCCGTCCTCGGACTCTTCCCAGCTCTCAGCCAGAGCGGGCTGCATGACGTTCTCGGAGTCATACTCCACCAGGCCGTCGAAGGTGTTGACCAGGGCCTCAGCATCAGGAGCCTGAGAGGTTGCCAGAATGTCCCAAGTCTTGGGGTCGGAGGCATAGCCCATGGCGTAAGTATCCTTCAGGGTGTAGCCGTTCTCGGTCAGCCACTTCTCGCACTCGGCTTCCCAAGTGCCGGTGCCCTTGAGCTCAGCCCACATGGCCTTCAGGGTGTCGCGGTCGGCGGCAGTGATGGGCTCGGTGGTCACAACCTGGTTGTGGAACCGGTCGCTGTCATTGCCCCACAGGGTGCTGCTGGCGGTGTAAGGAGCAACACGGCTGATGGCATAGTTGCCGCCCTGCGCGCTCACAGGCAGGAAGGTGCCGGACTCCAGCAGCTTGGCCTCGGCGATGGCCATCTCGGCAAAGCGCTTGCCCATGTCCACAACCTCGGCCTTGGCCTCATTGTAGATGGTCTCGAATTCGCCCAGAACGAGATCATAGATCTCCTCGGACTGGATGTCGTAGTCGTCCTCGCTGTAAGCGTAGGGATCGACCAGCTCGCCGGGGGCGGCTTCGGTATCGGTATCGGTATCGGTGGTGGTGTCAGTACTGGTATCGGAGCTGGTATCGGAGCTGGTATCAGTACTGGGAGTCTTGTTGCCGGAGCAGGCGACCATGGACAGAGCCAAAGCCAGGACCAGCAGCAAAGCAAGAAGCTTTTTCATTGTATTTCCTCCTTTTTCAATTTATTTACCCTGCGTCTGCTTCCAAGGCGCGTAAGTAAATATCTTGTATATTGTATCCTGTGCGCGGAAGAAAGTCAAATGTCCATTTGAATTAAATGAAAATACTTTTTTCTCCAAATTGCCCAATAATTTGTGCAATTCGCTGGTTTGGCGGTGAAAAATCCCGTTTCTTCCATGATTTTGCCACACAGCGCCCCGCGGCGACGCGCATGGCCCGAGCGAACTGCTTCTCTTCTTCTCCCAGGGGCAGACTCTAGGCCCGCCCCTGCTGCGCCCCGCCGCCGGTCCTCTCGTAGGGGCGGCCTATATGGCCGCCCGGACCGCACCCCCACAACAACCAGGGCCCCCGGTCATCGCGGCCCGGCCACGGCGGCATGTGGGCATGCCGCCCTACGAGGTTCGACGAGGGTGCGGCGAAAATTGGGAGCCTGTTCGGGCGGCCATAAAGGCCGCCCCTACGCCGCGCTTTCGACCTGGTCCGTAGGGCGGGGTGCCCACACCCCGCCAAACCAGCCCGCCGGAACCACCAGGCTTGCGGTCATCGCGGTCCGGCCATGGCGGCATGTGGGCATGCCGCCCTACGGCGTTCGGCGGGGGTGCAGCGGGAATCAGGAGCCTGTTCGGGCGGCCATAAAGGCCGCCCCTACGCCGCACGTTCGACCCGGTCCGTAGGGCGGGGTGCCCACACCCCGCCAAACCAGCCCGCCGGAACCACCGGGCTTGCGGCCATTTCGAAGGGGCGGGCTTTATGTCCGCCCGAGCCGCGCCGCCGTGCCGAACCGGCTCCGGCTCACGATATAAAATACCCCGCTGCCTGTCCGGCAGCGGGGCTGAACGATTAAATGCGAAGCTCTCAGCTGTGCTCGCGGTTGTAGCGCTGGATCTCGTCGTCGATGATGGGGTCCACATGGGGGAAGATGGTGCCCTTGAGGCCGTAGGTGATGCAGGGGATGAAGTGGCCGCCGGGGGCATAGGTCTCGCAGGCGCGGCGGACGTCGGCGCGAATTTCCTCCTCGGTGGAATCCACCCGGTCCACCACGGAGGCGTCCAGGCCGCCCATCAGGGTCATCCGGCCGTCCAGCAGCTTCTGGATCTTCGGAATATCGTTTTCGGGGAGCGCGCCCTGCCAGATATCGATGCCGATCTCCACCATGTCCTCGACAATGGGCTCGCAGAAGGAGTCGGCGTGGTGCATGACGATGACGCCGTGGTCCTTCATATAGCCGTAGATCCGCTTATAGTGATCCTTGAAGTAGTCACGCCAGACGTCGGGCTTCATAAACAGGCTGGTCTTGGAGCCCCAGTCGTCATGGGAGAGGATGACGTCGGGCTTCAGGTTGTCCACCAGCAGCTTGGCATACTGGAAGCGGTACTCGGCGATGGCGTCCACCAGATCGTGCATATCGTCGGGCTCCAGCAGCAGGTTCACCAGGGTATCCTCAAAGCCCATCAGGTAGTGGCACTGCTCGAAGATGCCGGTGCCCATAAAGCCCATGGTCAGGTACTGGTCGTGGTCGATGGCGGCGGCGGTGGCGATGGCCTCCTCCCAGCCGTCGGAGCAGTTGGCCACCAGGTCCGGCACCTTGACCGTATCCCGCCAGCAGGTGATATCCGGGCAGACCTTATTATTGTTGGTCACATGGGGCATCGGGCCGGGGGCGTCCTCGGGGAACAGGATCTCGGTGCCCCACTTGTCATAGCTGGTCACGCCGCGCTTGCGGTTGCCGCGGGTATACTTCTGCAGCGGATCGTTCATCACCGGTACAAAGGCCTCGTACTGGCACAGCAGCCGCTCGGGCTTACCGTCGCGCTTGAGGGTTTCCAGCAGAATTTCCTTGGGTGTCATATTGGTACCTCCTTATAATATGGTGAAAGCAAATATGTATGGGACGCGGCCGGGGACGCCGGTGCAATTCTGCACCCAGTATACCATGGCGGTACCACCGGTGCCATGCTACAATCCGTCTCGACCCTGTGCAACATCACTAGACGGTATGTAGGATGCAGGATAAAACTTTGTATGATACAATAGAAACGAAGCAAAAATCGGAAAGAAGGAATACCATGTACGAGGCTCTTTACGCCCCCATCCCCGATGCCGAGGCCTATGCGCGGCGCATTGGCGCGCCCTGGCCCATCACGCCGGACCTCCCCACCCTGGATCAAATTCTCTATGCCCACCAGCGGAACGTGCCCTTTGAGAACCTGGAATCCTACGCCAAGGGCGTTGTCCCGTCGCTGGAAATCCCGGCTCTCTTCGACAAGCTGGTGATCCGCCGCCGGGGCGGCTACTGCTTCGAGGTCAACGCCCTGATGACCAGCTTCCTCCAGGCTGTGGGCTACGAGGCCTGGTCGGTGTCCTGCCGGATTCTCCGGGGCAAGGACTTTATCCCGCCCATGCTCCACCGGGGGATTCTGGTGCGGCTGGACGGCCAGCGCTACTACTGCGACGTGGGCTATGGCGGCCCCCAGCCCGCCGGCGCCGTCCCTCTGGGCGGGCAGCGGACCCTCTGCGGCGAGACCTTCCTGTGCGAAGCCCGGGCCGACGAATGGTGGGGCCTGGACCGGATCACCAGCCAGGGCGTCCGGGAAAAAATGTTTGAATTCTGGACCTTCCCCCTGCCCGCCTCGTATTTCCTGCCCAATAATTTCTACAGCGGCTCCAGCCCGGAATCCGTCTTCACCCAGAAGCGCTATCTCAACCTGCGCACGGCCCATGGCAGTCTGGCCCTCACCGGCGACACCCTCACCGAGCACCGGGACGGCCAAGTCCTGACCGAGACCGTGGACACCCCCGAAGCCATCCGCCAGGTCGTCGCCGGCCGCTTCGGCCTGGACCTCCCCGACGAAGAACTGGGCCTGTAACGCCAGCGTTTCCCGCCCGGACAGGCCCGCGATTTCCACCGCACCCCCGCCGGACCTCGTAGGGCGGCATGCCCTCACGCCGCCATGACCGGGCCCCGTTAACCGCCAAGCCCGGTTTGGCGGGGTGTGGGCACCCCGCCCTACGGACCAGGCCAATGGTGCGCCTCCCATCGCACCCACGACGATCCCGGTGGTGCGGCACGGGCGGCCATTTAGGCCGCCCCTACCACGCAAAATTCCCGCCACGGACACCCGCGGCGGGATTTCTGTATGGAGAGAAGTTTTTTCGACACGCTCTCATGGGGCCCGAAGGCCCCTTGAGAGATCCATTATTTCGCGCGGGCGGCGATTTCGTTCTGGTACTGGATGACCTTTTCCTTGCTCAGGTTGAAGCCGAAGAGCAGCAGCACGCCGGCAACCACCAGGGCAATGGCGGGGATAATCATAAAGGCCAGGCAGATGGCGCTCTGCAGCTCGGGGGCCACATTGGCGATGTCCACCTTGTCGGCGTTGTAGCCGACGGCGCCCAGGACGGTGGGGATGACGATGCCGCGGGCCAGGACGCCCAGCTTCAGGGGCACGTTCTGGAGGCCGGAGATCCAGCCGGTGGCGTTCTTGCCGGTCTTCCACTGGGAGAAGACGATGGTGTCGGCGTAGAGAGCGGGGGTCAGGGAGTAGCAGACGCCATAGCCGAACAGAGCCAGGGACATGAGGACCATGACCAGGGTGACGTTGGTGTAGAGAACCCGGGAGGCAACCAGCACCACGGCCATGATGAAGAACATGCCGATGGCGGTGCTGCGGGCGGAGAACTTCTTGGCGAAGGTCTTGGCCAGGTAGGAGCCGACCACGCAGCAGATGTTGGTAATCAGGATGTAGAGGGCGTTGAGGTCCAAATCCTTGGCGATGTACTTAAAATAGTAATAAGCAGCGCCGGCGATGACAAAGTTGAAGAGGAACTTAGCGATATCGGCCAGCAGCAGAGCGATCAGAGGCCGGTTCTGCAGGAGGGCGCGGACCAGGTCCATGCCGCTGGTGCGGTCGGCGCTCTTGGTCTTCTGGGCGGACTTGGCCTTATCGAGCTCGGCGGGATCAACGATCTCGTAGCCCTCGAACATCTTGAAGTGGGCATAGTACAGGGCGGCCATGATAGCGCCGAGGATGAAGGCCACAGCGCCGTACTGGTTGACCTCGCCCAGGAGCTTCACGCCCAAGACGGCCAGCAGGGGGCAAACATAGGAAAAGACGACCTTAGACAGGTTGGCCCAGGCGCCGCGGGTGGAGGCCAGCTGGGACCGTTCATCGGGCGTCTTGCCGGCCACCGAGATCATGGACACATTGGCCACATAGGGGAAGTTCCAGCAGATATGGCTGGAGACAAAGGCCAAGATAATGACGATGGCCGAAATCACTTCTCCGCCGACGCGGATAAACTGGAAGGCGTAGAGGAAGGGGACGATCCAGGGCAGCATAATCAGCCAGGAGCGGTAGCGGCCCCACTTTTTGGGCTTGACCGAGTTTAGGATCGCGCCGTAGATCCAGGAGAGGCAGGCGTCGATGGCCGTGGTCAGGGTGCCGATCAGGCCGGACAGGAACGGGGAGAACTTGGCAAAATCGGTCAGGAAGGATGTGAAATAGTAACTTTCGACGTTACTCATCAGGGTAAAGCCAAAGTCGCCGACGCCGTAGAAATAGCGCAGCGCTTTGCTCAGCCCCTTGCGTTCTTTCGTGGGACTACTCATATTGTGCCTCCTACAAAATAGATTTGGGGCGGCCACAGAGTACCGCATCCTTCTTTTATTATAAAGTCTGGTCCCCCAGGCGCAATCCTACACCCGGACGAATTATAGGGGTATGGAACTGGACGGATTGTAGTAGAAAAAATACGCAATTTTCGATGTTGGAAATCAGAAATTTTGCACAAATTCCTTGCCGGATGCCGGGTGTATGTGCTACAATATATCCGATGTCCGTTCCCTTACCGAGAAACCGTCAGGAGGAATGCCCCGATGAACAGCGTCTACTTAGAGGGATTACCCCAACATTACAAGCTGAATCTCCAGGTTTTAGCCGATGAATTGGAGGCAAAACATATTTCTGTCAGCTTTCACTGCCGCTCCGACGAGGCGCGGCTCCGGGGCGTCCGGCTCTACGATCCCGCCTCGCCTCTCTCTGGGGAGTATGTGTACCTTTTGTCCGAGGCCGATCTGCGCCGTGACTTCCGCGCCCGGGAGAACATCGATTTTGTGGTCCCCGGCGAGGTGAATCTCGACGATTTTTCCTTCACCAGCTCGGTCCTGGGCATTCTCTCCGACATTTCGCCCCAGCGGACCTACAACCTGCTCCAGGAAATCTTTGAAAAATACGCTCTCTGGGACGAGGCGCTCCACTGGGCCATGCAGAACGAAAAGCCGCTGGAGCAGATGCTCACCGTCAGCCGGAACGTCTTTGAAAACCCCATGTTCATCCACGACACCGACTTCTACGTCCTCACCTGTCCCCGGTGGGTGGAGGGAATGCTCCACTGGGAAATCGAGGCCCGCACCGGCCGGGAAATGGTCCCTCTGGAGCTGATCAACGAATTCCGCATCGACCGGGAGTACCTCTCCACCCTCAAAGCCCGGAAGGTGACCATGTTCTCCTCGGCCATCCGGGGCTACCGCATTCTCTTCGTCAACCTCTGGCGGCAGGACCGCTACGACGGCCGCATCTGCGTGGACGAGCTGGAGCGCCCGCTGCGGAAGAGCGATTATCTCCACCTGGAGCACCTGGCGGAGATGGTCACCCTCTGTCTCCGGCAGCAAAAGCTCTTCTGGCTCTCCCTGGGCAGCGACATCGACCAGTTCTTTACCCAGATGCTGGAGGGCGAGGGCTACGACGCCCATGCCGTGGTGGACTATCTGCGCTACCTCCGCTGGAACCGGGACGACAAGTACCTGATTCTGAAAATCGCCCCCGACCGGGAGGACTATTCAGCCTTGACGCCGGCCGGTCTCTTCGGCTATATCGAATCCCAGATCCCCGAGAGCCGCGCCATGCTCTTCCATCAGAATATCGCGGTGATCGTCAATCTCACCGCCGGCGCTACCACCTCCGCCGCCGTGCTCAGCGCCCTGGCCTATATTCTCCGGGAAGGCCTGTTCAAAATGGGCGTCAGCACGGAGCTGGGCAGCTTCCTCGACATCCACGACGGCTTTGTCCAGGCCTCCATCGCGTTGGAGTACGGCAAGAAGAGCTCCAGCATGCTCTGGTACTATCATTTTGAGCGCTATGCGCTGCGGTTCCTCCTGGACTGCGCCAGGACCAAGATTCACCCGCGGCTTCTGAGCTCAGAAAAGCTCCGCAAGCTCCGGGACTACGACGCGGAGAACAATACCGAGCTCTACCACACCCTGGAGGTCTACCTCCAGCTGGAGCGCAACGTGGTCCAGACCTCCAAGGCGCTCTTTATCCACCGCAGCACGCTCTTCTACCGCCTGGCCCGAATCCAGAAGATCGTCGAGATGGACCTGGAGGACGAGTCCGAACGCCTCTACCTGGCCCTCTCCTACAAGCTGAACCAGCTGGACGACTGACCCGCCCGACAATCCCGGCGGTGCAGGCCGGACGCGCCCCTACGAGAGGACCGGGGGCAGGTTGCGATGACTGCGGAGCCGGTTTGGCGGGGTGTGGGCACCCCGCCCTACGGACCGGATCGAACGTACGCCGTAGGGGCGGCTATCAGCCGCCCGAAAACGCCCCCGATTCCCACCGCACCCCCGCCGAACCCCGTAGGGCGGCATGCCCACATGCCGCCATGACCGGGTTGCGACAACCGGAGGCCATGGTGGTTACAGGGGTGCGGCACGGGCGCATATAAAATGCGCCCCTCAGCGTGTCGAAAAAGTCTTTTCGCCACGCTGTGCGTATTTTTAAACTTTCCAAAAAGTTTAAAAATACGTGTCGATTGAACGCGAAGGGGGCTTTTTGCCCCCTTCACACTTCCCCCGCTGCTCTGTCAC
>DVFN01000126.1 GCA_018713205.1 Candidatus Avoscillospira stercorigallinarum
CAAAGATTTTGCCTCATACGAAAGTTATAAAAGGGCGGGAATACTGTATGTATTTCCCCCTTTTATAACTGCACGGATGGGGCAAAAGATTGGGCGAAGGCCGCAGACACAATTGTGCGGTGATGCCCTAGCATTTTGCGCCGCCTGCGGGCGGGTCATGGAATGTGAAAGGGGCCCGACGGGAAAACCGAAGGCAGGGCCGTAGGGGCGGATTGCATATCCGCCCGCGCCGCCGTGTCGGATGCACCCCCGCCGAACGCACATATCGTAGGGGCGCGGAACCGTCAAACCCGGGCGCGAATCGGAACCTGGTCCCGGGCGGCCATACAGGCCGCCCCTACCAAATGTTTGTACATCTTACCGGGGGTTGAGACGGCCCCACGTCGTTACGGCCAGAGGGTGCCTTCGCCGCCGGCCAGGGGATCGTCGGGGATGCCGCTGGGGACGTCCGGCTCGGTGTCCGGCACATCCGGCGTGTCCGGGATATCCGGCGTCACGACCTCGGTGGGGCCCACCACGGTGATCTGAGGCCGGGCGTTGTACGTGCTGTAGATGGTGCGGCTCTCCAGCAGGTTGCCGTCGCCGTCATAGACCTTCTGATAGGCCTCCACCTTGGCCCCGGTATAGGCGGTCTGGGTCACCTGACGGTAGCCCACGGGCTTGGTCTCGTCCACCTTCTCCTGGGGCTCCTCGGTAAAGGTGGAAATCACGGTGGAGCTCATCTCCACGTAGTTGTCATTCTCCTTGACGCCCCAGAAGGTGATATTCACCTTGCCGCCGTCGATATTGGCCTGGATTTTCATGGGGTGCTCCCGGTTGTTGCGGAACTGATAGTCCAGCTTGGAGTCATAGTACACCGTGGCGTCCATTCCATCAGGCACGTAGGTCACCCGATACATATGGGGGGCCCGCTGGACCTGCTCCAGGTCCATATAGAGGGTGGTATAGTAGATGGTAGAGGCCACTTGACAGACGCCGCCGCCCAGGTCGTCCACACTGGCGCCGCCGTCGGCGTAAATGGTGGCGGGCTTATAGCCCTTCTCGGCGGTGCGCTCCCCTACCACGTCGTTGAAGGAGAAGACCTCGCCGGGGTTGAGGATGGTGCCGTTGATGGCCTCACAGGCCAGGCGCAGATTTTCGGTGCGGTTGGCATTGTTGACATAGGTGCTGGAGCGGCTCTCCAGCTTGGTGCCGAACATCTGGTGGTTCAGCGTGGCGGCGTCCAGCGCCGGCTCGGCCTCCAGCAGGGGCACGGTGAAGCTCTCGCCGGGGTTGGCCCGCTCCAGCCGGGTCTCGGCGGCCTGGAGGTCGAAGCTGTAGCCGCTGACGCCCTCTTTGATGGTGTGGGTCTCCGGGTCGTACTCGGCGTCGTGGATCTGGCTTTCCAGGGTCTCGTGGAGGGCAGCCAAGTCGATATCCTCATAGGGCAGCACCTCATAGTCCCAGGTCAGGGCCGTGAAATTGCCGGTCTCGAAGGCCTGGCAGACGGCCTCATTGAGCGCCTCGGCGTTCAGCTCCCGGCCCTCCTGGCCCCGGGTGATCTCAATGGTATTGGACGCCTCGTTCAATACCATGGCGCTGTCCTGGGGCGCCTGCCGGGTCATGACGGCGGTCTCCTGAATCAGGTCGGAGATGGCGGTCTTGTCGAACTCCAGCGCCGTCTCCAGGGGAATATCCATGGGGGTATTTTTACACTTGATGTAGCTGAGCAGCGTCTCAAAGGCGCCGCCGCCCCGGCCATAGGCCACGGCCTCCCGCAGAGCCTCCTCGGTGTCCAGGGCCACATTGGCCTGCTCCGGGGAAAAAGTAATGGTCCGGTCCGGCAGCACCACGTCCAGCGACGCGGCGGTATACGCCTGGGCCACGGCGGTCTCTACCCGGTCCCGGGCCTCGCCCTGGGTCAGGCCGCCGATTTCCACCCCGGCCATGCGGACGTTGGGGAAAATGGTCTTGTCCTTTTCCAGCATCGAGCCCCAGGCATAGAGCCCGGTAAAGGCCGCCAGCGCCACGATAAACGTCAGCGCCAGGCCGACGGTCAAGCCGCGGGAAGATTTCTTTTTCCGGCGCTTTTTCGCGGTACGAGCGGCAATAGTTGCGGATTTTGTTGCCATAGCTTGCTCCTTCTTCGGATTTTGTTTTCTCTATCATAGTGCATTTGCCCCGCCAATGCAACAACAAACCTGGTACGATGATGACGAATTGGTGACAAGATCCACCCCCCGGTGCTGCCTCCGTAGGGGCCGATGCCCACATCGGCCCGCCGGGCTGTGTGTCCGAGCCGCCCTCGCCGGCTGCACCCGCTGCCATTCCTGCTGTAGGGGCGCATTGTATATGCGCCCTGCCCAGCCGCCGGAACCACCAGGGCCCGGAACACAACGCACCCGGTTCGGGCGGATATGCAATCCGCCCCTACGCACCTGCCCCCGGTTTCCTCGTAGGGGCGGCCTGTATGGCCGCCCGGGACCGGGTCCCGATTCGCGCCGGGGTCCGATGGTTCTGTTCGCCGTAGGGGCACGTTCGGTGATGGCGCATCCGACGCGGCGGTACGGGCCCGCTTTCCGGTCTTCTCGTCTTTACGCCGGGGCGTCGCTCTCGTAGAGGACGGTTCCGTCTAGCCGGACGAGGGCAGGCACACCATCCAGCAGGGCGGTGAACACATCGCCCTGGGGCATTGTGGCAGTGCTGTTATGCAGGTCGGAGACCAGAATGTTCCCGGCTTCATCCAGGATATCTGTGTGAGGCGTTCCCGCTTCATCGCGGTAGGAGGCGGCAATAAGATGGGCAGAGCAGTCGAAAAAGTTGCTGTTGGAGAAACGCCAGTAGCTGCCACCGTATTCATAGGCCTTGTCAAATTCCTGGGTGACAGCACCGGTCTCTACATGAAGCAGGGCCATGGTCCACCGCCAGCTGCCGTCGGCGGCATAGACCTGCCGGTGGCACAGCAGCGTCTGGGCGGAAACGGGCGTGATATTGGAGGGCTCATACGCCACCTGACGGATGAACGTTCCGTCCGGACGGCAGAGGTCGGTGGTTTCCTCCGACCAGAGCAGCAGTAAGTCTGCGGAACCGTCGTCTGCTTCATCCAAAATGCTGATGTGATCTGTATCGACCAGGATTTGACCGTCCCAGGATACAAACTGGTTATGGCTTCCGGAAGTGTCGGAGGAACCACGTAGAAAAGCATCCTCATTCAATTCCAGCAGTAGTCCCTGCTCGTACACGGCACAGATGCCATAGGCGCATTCAAATGCCACGCTTCCATCCGCCAGGGAGACGGCACGGTAGTCGTTCTCGGTCTTGCACAGGGCGTAGCCGTTGGAGAGCTTGTAGATCTGCTGGTATTCCGGCTCCACAACCCATTGACCGCTGCTGTCAAGCAGGCCCACCAGCCCCTTATCCAACGCGGAGATATAGCCGTGACCGTCCCAGGTGTGGTAAGGGGAGCTTTCCTCCAGGCCGGATACCTCCGCCACCACTGTGCCGTCGCTGCCGTAGACCGTGATAGGGCTGTCCTCTGTGGCCTGGGTGTAGAGCAGGTCTTGGCCTACGATCTTAGCACGGTAGAGGTCTCCTGCCACCAGAGTAAAGTTGTCACGGCGGTAGACATACCAAGCATCGCCGCGCCGCACAGTCAGGAGCGTTCCCAGACAATTAACGCTGGTGCCCTCTACCTCCCAGAGCGGTTCTCCCTGGAGAGAATAGAGAGCGATTTTGTTATTGGATATCGGTGCCCGCTGACCCTCCGGCCATTCTTCTACCGCCAGGGCAACAATATCCCCGGTAGCCTCGTCCTCCAGGGGCGTGATAGAGCCCCATTCGATGGAGAGAAGGACACTACCTTCCTTGTCCACCGCCAGATAGGGACCTGTGTTCCCACCATTAAGGCTTAGTACATACGCCCCTCGGGGCTTGAAATAGTCGCTCCAGTAGTCCGTAAGCGTCTCTTGCGCTGCGTTCAAGGGATCCTGGATGTCTTCGGTTGGAAGTGCGTCCTGTTCAATGGTATCATCTTTGGGGCTTGTCGTCTCTGTGTCCGGCGGCAGAACCTCCTGGACGGTATCTTCGCCCTCGGGCAGGGTGATCTGGCTCTCCCGGAGGGGCTCCAGGTTCTGGAGCAGCATGGCCGCGCCGAGAATCAGGGCGCAGCAGGCCACCATGGGCAGCGCCCGGAACCACCGGGCCCGGGGGAAGCGCAGGTGCATGGCTTCCTCAATCAAATCGTCGCCCACATCGCCCAAAGCGAGGAGCAGCTGTTCTTCCGGCTTCATCCAAAGATCCCCTCCTCCTGAAGAAATATTTTGAGCTTGGCCCGGGTGCGGTGGAGGCTGGATTTCACGGTGCCGGGGGCCATGCGGCACTGCTGGGCAATATCGGAAATGGAATCGGCGTACCAGTACCGTCGCAGAAACACGCACCGCTCCTTCTGGGAGAGGGTGCGGAGAAAGCGGTCCAGAGCCCGGCTGAGCTCGGCGGATTCCAGCATCGCCTCGGGGTTGCCGGTGACGCAGTCGGCCAGCTCCCGGGTCAGGGATTCGACGGTCTGTCCGCCGCCGCGCTTCTCGGCCCGGGCGGCCTTATAGGCGCTGAGGGAGAGATTTCTGGTAATTTTCAAAATAAACGCTCCCAAGAAGGTAGGCCGGGCCGGAGGGATGGCGTTCCAGGCCCGGATGTAGGTATCATTGACGCACTCCTCCGCGTCCTGGTGGCTGCGGAGGATCTGGTAGGACACGGCGTAGCACTGACCGCCGTACTTCCCGGCGGTCTCCGTCACGGCCCGCTCGTCCCGGGCAAAATACAGCGCGAGGATTCCGGCGTCATCCATGGGGAATCCCTCCCTTCTCTTCTCATGGAATAAGACACCTTTTTCCCCGCGCCGGTTGCATATTCGGGAAAATTTTCTGCCGCGGCCCCAGCGGCGCGGACGTGCGCGCCTCAGCGTGTCGAAAAAGTCTTTTCGCCACGCTGTGCGTATTTTTAAACTTTAGGGCAGCACCGCACAATTTGGCAAGAGCATTCGGCCAAAGATTTTGCCTCATACGAAAGTTATAAAAGGGCGGGAATACTGTATGTATTTCCCCCTTTTATAACTGCACGGATGGGGCAAAAGAT